>CAZJRX010000341.1:0-3412 GCA_964548145.1 uncultured Pseudomonadales bacterium
GCTGGACGCTTGCGGACGCGCTGACGCCAAGATTAGGGGTTGACGGAGCACTAGCGCATTCCCGAGTACGCGAGCGCGCCTCCTGAGTACGCGAGGCGTTCAAGAGCATTTCGACGCGCTGTGCCAAACCGGCGATGTTCTATCGCGGGGGAACGACGATGTGCGTGCAGCAGCGTGTTGGGACGCATCTTCGCGCCTTCGGGGCCAGCGGGCCGGAGTGCTGGCGCCAGCGTGTTGTCCACGCTTCGTCCACGGCGACGGTCCCCGACGAAACGAAAGTCGCGGTGGGCGAAGGGTGGGCAACGCCAACGGCCGCGGGTTTGATAAGGGCGATGTTCGGAACCTAGCGGGGGCAGCCGGACATCATCCAAGCCCCAGCACCTCCCGGTTGCCCGCCTCGTCCGTGCCCGCTGACGCGAAGTCGTCGAATGCCTTGTCGGTGACCCGGATGATGTGCTCGCGGATGAACTGCGCACCTTCCCGGGCACCGTCCTCCTGGTGCTTGAGGCAGCACTCCCACTCCAGCACCGCCCAGCCGTCGAAGTCGTAGGCGGCGAACTTGGAGAAAATCGAGCGGAAGTCGATCTGGCCGTCGCCGAGGCTGCGGAATCGGCCCGGCCGATCGACCCAGTCCTGGTAGCCGCCGTACACGCCGGCACGGCCGTTCGCATTGAACTCGGCGTCCTTGACATGGAACATCTTGATGCGGTCGTGGTAGATGTCGATGAACGCTAGGTAGTCGAGTTGCTGCAGGATGAAGTGGCTGGGGTCGTAGAGGATGTTGGCCCGGGGATGGCCGCCCACTTCGTCGAGGAACCGTTCGAAGGTGACGCCGTCGTGCAGGTCCTCGCCGGGATGGATCTCGTAGCAGCAGTCGACGCCCGCGTCCTCGAAGTCGTCGAGGATCGGCCGCCACCGCGCCGCGAGTTCCTTGAAGCCGGTGTCCACCAGCCCCGCGGGGCGTTGCGGCCACGGGTACATCATCGGCCACAGCAATGCGCCCGAGAACGTGACGTGCGACGAAAGGCCGAGGTTGGCGCTGGCCTTCGCGGCGAGCTTTACCTGTTCGATCGCCCATTCGGTTCGTTCGGCCGGCTTGCCGTGGAGTTCGGCGGGCGCGAAGCCGTCGAACAGCCGGTCGTAGGTGGGATGCACGGCAACCAACTGGCCTTCGAGGTGGGTCGATAGCTCGGTGATCTCGACGCCGCACTCGCGCACGCGTCCGGACAATTCGTCGCAGTAATTCTTGCTCTCGGCCGCCTTTGCGACGTCGATGAACGCCGGATTGCCAATGGGCACCTGGATGCCAAGGAAGCCCAGGTTGGCGGCCCATTTCGCCATCGCCTCGATGTTGTCGAACGGATCCTCGTCGGCCATGAACTGGGCAAGGAAGATCGCCGGTCCTTTCAGTGTCTTCATCTTAAGTTCCTCTGTTACGGCGACCCTGGGGCAACCCTTGTGGTCGCCCGTTTGGACGGGCGCGGGGGCCGCCACAAGGGACGGCCCCTACGGCATGCCTCGTCAAGCCCGTTAGTCCTTGAACGCGAGCCATTGGGCACCGGCCTCGGCGCTCTCCACCACGGTCTCGATGAACGCCATGCCGCGCACGCCATCGGCGATTGTCGGGAAATCCAGGTTCTCCTCCGTCGGCTGCCTCCCTCGACGCTTGGCTTTCAGCGTATCGGCGAAGTTGCGGTAGAGCAGCGCGAACGCCTCGAGGAATCCCTCGGGATGGCCGGCGGGCAGACGCGTCGCCCCGGTGGCGGCACCGCTGACGCCCGGGCCACCGGTACGGCGAACCTCGTAGGGGCGATCGGGCCAGCGGACGATGAGCGAATTGGGTTCCATCTGCGACCATTCGAGGCCGCCGGCTTCGCCGTAGACCCGTAGCTTCAGGCCGTTTTCCTCGCCCACGGCGATCTGGCTGGCGAACAGCACGCCCTTGGCGCCGTTGTCGAAACGCAGCAGGACGTTGCCGTCGTCCTCGAGCTGCCGGCCCGGCACAAAGGTGGTGAGGTCCGCACACAGCGATTCGATTTTGAGACCGGTGACGTATTCCACGAGGTTCTCGCCGTGGGTGCCGATGTCGCCCATGCATCCCGCCGCGCCTGACCGGGCGGGGTCGGTGCGCCACTCGGCCTGCTTGTTGCCCTCCCCCTCCAGCCGATCAGAGAGCCAGCCCTGGATGTATTCCACCACCACGCGGCGGATATTGCCGAACGCGCCGGTCCCAACGAGGTGACGGGCTTCCTTGACCATTGGGTAGCCGGTGTAGTTGTGAGTGAGGCCAAATATCAGTCCGGTCTCATCGGCAAGCGCGGCAAGCTCCTTGGCCTCGGCCAGATCGAACGTGGCGGGCTTGTCCGACATGACGTGAAAGCCCGCTTCGAGCGCCGCCTTAGCGATGGGATGATGGGTGTGGTTGGGCGTCGCGATGACGACGAAGTCCATGCGGTCGTCCTCGGGTCGTGCCGCCTCCGCCATCATCATCTCCGCGAAAGTGCCGTAGCTTCGGTTCGGATCGATGAGGTAGAGCGCCTCGCCGGCGGCACGGCTCTTCGCCGGATCGCTGGAAAACGCGCCGCAGGTCAGTTTGATCCCTCCGTCGAGTTCCGCCGCCATCCGATGCACCGCACCGATGAACGCGCCTTCGCCGCCGCCGACCATGCCCATTTGGAGTTTCGCCATGGATTGCCCTTCCCAAGTCCTGACGGGCATTGAACGGTGACGGCTGCACCGAGGTCAATACCGTCGTGGACGGGTGCATGGGGTCGGACCCCACAGTACGATTGGCCGCAACGAAGACATGGAGGGCACGATGACAATAATCGGTTCCGCATCGAGCACAGCGGTGGCACAGCCCACCGACGACACCATCAGGGCGGCGGCGACCGTGGCCATCCGGCTTGCCGGCGCGCTGACGGTGTTCGTCGGCCTCATTCTCACCACCCAGGCCCTGATAGCCGCCAGTTCCATGATTACCATGATCTACTGGCAGCGCACGGAGTTGCTATCGGACCTGGACCTGAACATGGGGCCGTTTGGCGGCATGACCGTCTTCTCCACCTTGGGCTCCGCGCTGGTCGTCGTGGTCTGGGGCGCGTTACTCACCGCCCTGGCGAGACCGTTGGGCCGATTTGTTGTTCGGGACCGATAGAGCAGGCGACCGCGCGCCCTTCGGAGCGATAGGGTCGCCCGTACGGCTCGATCATGCGATTCGACGGGTTAGGACGTGCAGGGAACAACAGCGTAGGGGGCGGGCTTGTCCCGTCCAGTTGTCGAGCCAGACGGTGCCGTCCGGCGCGGGCGACCACCAGGGTCGCCGCCACGTCCCTTTACTTGCGATCGGCCTCCAACGCGCTCCAATCCAGACGGATATCCCAGTCGTAGACCACCTCCGGCGGAAGCGTCG
>CAZJRX010000342.1:0-2317 GCA_964548145.1 uncultured Pseudomonadales bacterium
TGAATCCGCATGGTACGCTGGCCGCGGGCAGTCCCGACATGTTGAACGGATAGCAGAACTCGGCCCAACTCAACCAGTCCCAGGGATGTTGCGGCCAGTGTTCGGGCTGCAGGCGGTCTGCCGGGAATGCCGCCACCGATACGGACGGGGTCAGCAGCAGATCCCAATCCGCCATGAAACGGTGCATCTGCTCCACGTAGGCCAGTTTGCGGGCCCGCATGGCCAGGTAGTCCTCTGCGGAGTGCCCTTGGCCGGCCCGAATACAGGCAACCAGGCCCGGGTCCATGTCCGCCTCCCACTGCTCGAGATGAATCGCAAGCGGGGACTCGTGAACCGACCAGAAGAAGCGTCCGATATCCGGTCCCAGAGGACCCCACGCCGGGGTGACGACCGCCACATCGCAGCCGAACGATTCGAACTCGCCGACGGCGGAGGCGGTGAGGTCGGCGATTTCGGGATCGACCGTCGCGTGGCCAAGATCGGGGCTGAAAGCGATCTTCAAGCCGGTGACGTCGGCGTCCAGGCCGGCGAGGTAGTCGGTGGTCGGCGCGCTAAGGCTGGTGTGGTCGAACGGATGAGAACCGGCGGTGGCATTGAGAAACAACGCGGCGTCCGCGACGGTTCGGGCAATGGGGCCGACATGCGACACCTGGTCGTTGTTGCGCACGGGTACGTGGGGCACGAGCCCCCAAGTGGGCTTCAGACCGAATACGCCGCAGAAGTGCGACGGCATTCGGATCGAGCCGGCACCGTCCGAACCCTGGTGTAGTGGACCGAATCCCGCTGCGGCGGCGGCACCGGCCCCCGCGGACGACGCTCCCGCGTTGAAGCCGTGTTTCCAGGGATTGTGGGTAACCCCGGTGAGCGGGCTGCGGCTGACACCGCACCAGCCGAATTCCGAGGTGGTCGTCTTGCCCAGAATGACGGCACCGGCAGCTTTGAGGCGTGCTGCCACGGGCGAATCGGTGGCACTCATGGTGCCGGCTTTGCAGTGCGAACCTTGTTCGAGTGGCTGTCCCTTCAGGTCGTGCAGATCCTTGATCGTGACCGGCACGCCGTGGAGCGGCCCGAGGGTAGTTCCGGACATTGCTTCCCGCTCGGCCCGTTTGGCCATGTCCAGGGCAAGGTCGGGGGTCAGGTGGGCGAACGCGTTGACGCGGTCGTTGTGGCGCTCGATGCGCTCGAGCAGCACCTCGGCTAGCTCGGGCGGCGACAGTGCCTTGCGCCGGATTCGCTCCGACAGGTAGACGGCAGACCCGAACGAGAGTTCATCTGACACCGGTCGAGGTCAACTGCGCAAACTCCAAAATCCCACGAAACGCTTTCCACTCGACGATTGTCGGGAACTATAGAGCAACGCGCGTGCCAATGTTGGGTGGTCGCTGCAGATCATTGATTCGGCGAAGATCGTCGGGCGTGATCGACGAAGATCGGTTGCTGCCAGTCGCGGATTTGACCAATGTTTGAGCAGGTGGCGCATTTGCCTGGGGTTTCGGATGGTTCCGCTGATGCGGGTCGCTTAACGCCCGACGACGTTGAGCCGAGTCCGATGACGACGGCAAAGCCGATGGCGAACCTGGTCACCAGGAGCTTGAAGATGGTGCCTACGCCGTCGTAGGCGGTGGCGGGCTCGGTGTCGGCGAACGACGATCATCCCGACGGCCCGGACAACACGGCTCTCCCAGATCGACTAAACTGCGCCGCTCCGTTGAGTGGGTCGAACCATGGTTGGTCGGATAGTGGGTGCCTTCGCGGTGGCCTTGTTGCTGGTTTCGTGTGCACCGGAGAACGGCGACGAACTGCCGGTTCAGCCCGTTGGCGATCTACACGACACGATGGCGTGGGTGCTCGACCCCGCTGCCGATGTCATCTGGGGGTCCGCCGGCTGGATCATCACGGGGGAAGGCGCGCAGGATCTCACGCCGACCACGCAGGATGCCTGGGATCAGGTCCGGCACAGCGCGGCGGTGATCGCCGAGAGCGGCAACCTGCTGCTGATGCCGCACCTCCAACCGGAGACGGATGCCGAGGCATGGGTCGAGTTTTCCCGTGGCATGACCCGGGTGGCTCAACAAGCCTTGGACGCGGTGGATGCCCAGGATTCGGATGCCCTTTTCGAGACCGGAGGAGACCTCTACAACGTCTGTCTCGCCTGCCATCAGGCTTACGCCCGAGGCGAAGAGTGACGGGTCCCCGCGTGGCGGCGCGAAGCCGGCTGTGGGAACACAACGCTTCTGAATCGTCCGTTTGGGGCGAAATGTCCGGATCCCGCTGGGCACATGTTGCCGTCGCTGCGTCGCTGCCGCTTCTGGTGGTA
>CAZJRX010000342.1:2331-3409 GCA_964548145.1 uncultured Pseudomonadales bacterium
CCTGGGCGCCAAGCACATGGTGACGGGAGTCGATCACCTGCTGTTTCTCGTTGGCGTCGTGTTCTTCCTGTATCGCTTGAAGGATGTCCTGGTCTACGTCTCGCTGTTCACCCTCGGCCACAGCGTCACCCTGTTGTTCGGGGTGCTGGCCGAGTGGCAGGTGGATGCCTACATCGTCGACGCCATCATCGGACTCTCCGTGGTCTACAAGGCCTTCGAGAACATGGGTGGCTTCGAGCGGGTGTTCGGCTTCAACCCGAACACCCGGGCTGCCGTCCTCGTGTTCGGCCTGTTCCATGGCCTTGGCCTCGCGACCAAGGTCCAGGAACTGGCGCTGTCGGAGAACGGGCTCGTGACCAATCTCCTGAGCTTCAACGTCGGCGTCGAACTCGGCCAGTTCGGCGCCCTGGTGGGCGTGGTCGGGGTGCTCCTCTGGTGGCGTCGACAAGCGAGTTTCGAGCGTTCCGCGTTCGGGGTGAACGCAACGCTCATGACGGCGGGTTTCGTTCTCACGGAATACCAGCTTGCCGGTTGGATGCTCAACTCGTGAAACGCGTACTCCTCGCCACTGGTTCGGCGCTGGTCGTTGCAACGGCCGCGTTCGTCGCCTTCGTCCTGCCTGCGGAGTTCGGCGTCGACCCGACCGGCGTTGGCGGGGCATTGGGGTTGACAGGCCTAGGCGGTGCGCCGGCCGAGGATCTGCACCGCACCGACGCCCGCCTCGTGGAGGACGTTCGCGAGTTCGAACTGGCGCCGTTCGAGTCCGTTGAGCTCAAGTACGATCTTGCCGCCGGCGATGGGTTCGTCTATGCCTGGAGCGCCACCGGCGAGGTGGTGTTCGACCTGCATGCCGAACCGGAGGGAGCGGCAGCGGGTGTTGCGGAGAGTTTCGCCCAAGGGCGGGACACCACCGATGCCGGAACCTACGTTGCCCGTTTCGCTGGAATCCACGGGTGGTTCTGGGAGAACCGGGGCGTCTCACCGGTGACGGTGCGCGTTCGCACCAACGGCTTCGCTACCGGCGCGACGCGGTATCACGACGGCATGTCGCAACGCTTGGAAATGCGGTGAGGCGTAC
>CAZJRX010000343.1:0-3394 GCA_964548145.1 uncultured Pseudomonadales bacterium
AGTACGACATCGCCGGGCTCGACTTCCTGTTCATCGCGGCGCTCATCAGCGGATTCGTCATGGCCGTCTACGTACCGATGATCCTCTACATGAACCTCACCCGGCTGCCGCCATCGGCGCGCCCGGGATGGATCAACATCGTCTTCATGGTGCTCGCGTCGGCCATGTACATGTCCTTCGCCGGGTACACGATCTACACCAAGGTGGTGGACGTGGTCGGCGGCGCGTAGACGCGAATAGAGACGAGGAACGACATGCCCGATCGATACGAACCCACCTGGCAGTCACTGCAAAACCACCGGACGCCGCAGTGGCTGCGGGAGTCGAAGTTCGGCATCTACACCCACTGGGGACCCTACAGCGTACCGGCGTGCGGACCGAACGGGTCCTGGTATCCCCACAACATGTACCGCCCCGGCAACCCCCAGCACGACTACCACGAGCGAACCTTCGGTCCGGCTTCGGCGTTCGGCTACAAGGACTTCATACCGCTTTTCACCGCCGAGCGTTTCGATGCCGAGGAATGGGCGGCGCTGTTCGCGTCCGCCGGTGCGAGGTTCGCCGGGCCGGTGGCGGAGCACCACGACGGGTTCTCGCTTTGGGACAGCCAGGTGAACCCGTGGAATGCCGCGAAAATGGGGCCGAAGCGGGATGTTGTCGGTGAACTTGAACGCGCCATCCGGGGTCAGGGCATGCGCTTCATGACGGCGTTCCATCACTTCGAACAGTGGTGGTTCTATCCGCACTGGCGCAAGGACTGCGACGTGTCGGATCCGCGATACGCGGGACTGTACGGTCCCTTGCACAATCTCGATGGATTGGCGGGCGATGCGGCCGACCGGGGCAGCGAATGGATGTTGCAGGATCGTCCCGACGGCGCCTTCCACGACGTCTGGCGTGCCAAGATCGACGAGGTCGTGGCCGGCTACACCCCCGATCTCATGTGGTTCGACTTCGGCCTCAGATTCGTCCAGGAGGACTATAGGAAGCGCCTGTTGGCCGACTACTACAACAAGGAAGCCGAGTGGGGCAGGGAGCTTGCGATTACCTACAAGTCCCACGACCTGGTGCCCGGCGTGGCCCTGGTCGACTACGAGCTCGGCCGCATGGACAAACTCACCTACTACGATTGGATCACCGATACGTCCATCGATGACCAGGGTGCCTGGTCGTTCGTGTCGGATGCGGGTTTCAAGAATGCCAGCGCGCTCGTCCACAACCTCGTGGACAACGTCAGCAAGAACGGCTACCTGCTATTGAACGTCGGGCCGAGGGCCGACGGCAGCATTCCGGAAGCGGCGAAGGAAAGACTCGGGGCGATGGGCGACTGGCTGCGGATCAACGGTGAGGCGGTGTACAACACGACCCCGTGGGTGACCTACGGCGAGGGCCCCACAGAGATGACCGAGAGCGGGATGTTCAGCGAACGCCACGAGGTGGTCTATACGGCCCGGGACTATCGCTTCACGTGCACGGACGATTGCATCTACGCGACCTGCCTCGGCTGGCCCGAGGAGACATCGACGATCAACGCGATGCGACGACTGAACGAAGGCGAGATCAAGTCCGTCACCATGCTGGGCTCGGGCCGGCCGCTGGCGTGGCGCCTCGGCGACGACGGTCTCGAGATCGAGAGACCAAGGGAGAAGCCCTGCGATCTGGCCTACGTCTACAAGATCGAGCGACAGAATCCGTTCTGACCGCCGGGCTACCCGTTCCACCAGGGGCTGTCGGAGAACGGCCGCAGATCCAGTTCGTGGGTCCAGGTGGAGCGGTGCTGCTGGGCAAGGTGCCAGAACGTATCGGCGATCTTCGAAGGCAAGAGCAGACCGTCATGCTCGAGGCCCCGGGCTTCGCGGAACTCGCGGTAGCGGTCGGGTCCGAGCATCTTGCCGAGGGTGTCGGGTGCGTCCACGGCACCGTCCACGACGATGTGGGCGACGTGGACGCCCTTGGGTCCGTATTCGGCGTTCAATGTTTGGCACAGCAGACGTCGTCCCCCCATGGCGGCCGCGTGGGAGTGCTGGCCCGCGTTGCCGCGCATGGCCGCGGTCGCCGAGGTGACCAGGAGCGATCCCTTGCCCCGGCCGGCCATGCGTGGACAAACCGCGCGAGCCAGACGAAACAGGCCGAAGGTGCCGAGCCGCCAGCCCATCTCGAAGGCCTTGTTGGATGTGTCGTCGAGTGGGCGGTTGCCGATCTGTGCCCCGAGGTTGTATACCGCCACATCGATGGGGCCGATGTCGGACTCGACGGCCTCCACCCGCGCTTCGATGCTGCCCTCGTCGATGGCGTTCATGAGGTAACCGGTTGCGGTGCCGCCGTCGGCCTCGACGGCGCCGACGAGTCTCGCTAGGCCCTCTTGGTCGCTGCGGCGGCACAGCACGGCGTGGTACCCCTCTCGGGCGAAGCGGCGACCCACGGTTCCGCCGATGCCGGCACCGGCGCCAATGACGAGGCATACGGGTTTCATGTCGATCGATCCTTGGGTCGTGGTGTGCGGCGGGGGTTGGGACGCCCGGGGCTGAGCGTCATTCTCGCACAGCCAGCGCGGTGTGCCGCCTGATCGAGTACGCTAACCCGCCAACGTGGTTCCACGCGGCGGTCCCCGAGGGTTCCGTGGCGAGGAACAACAGAGCAATTCACCTGCCGACGCTTACGCGCAGGCTACACTTTCCCGCTATCGAGGCGGGGAGGGTTCGACCGATGACGCCCTACGTTCTGCTCGGGCTGCTTGTTGGCGCGTTTGTCGGCCTGATCGTCGGGGCGCTCACGGGGAATGTTGCCGGCGCGGTGGTCTACTGCGGACTGATCGGCTGCCTTGGCGGATGGGTTCTGCACCTGAATGTTCGGCTGAAGGATCTCGAATCGCCGGAGGGGACCAGCGGCAGGAGCCCCCGGCCAACGTCGACCAAAGTGCCTGCGGCATCGGCACCTGCCGCGAAGGCGCCGGGTGGATCCACCGCCGGGGCGGTCGCGGCTGGGCAGGAAGCCACGGCTTCGCCGCGCGAGCAACGATCCCGTGATCCGGTCGACGACCCGGCGTGGACGCCCGGCGCGCCACGGTCGCAACCAGAGACGGCAACTGCGCCAGCAGCCGTGAACCGGGCGATCGCCGTCGCGAAGGATTGGTTCACCGCCGGCAACGTACCGGTAAAAGTGGGCGTCGTAGTGCTTCTCTTCGGCGTCGGCTTCTTCATCAACTACGCAATCGACCGGCAACTGTTCACCTTTCCCGTCTGGGCGCGCCTGGCTGCAGTCGCGGCTTTCGGCATTGTCATGCTCGGCTTCGGTTGGCGCTTGCGGCGGGTGCGGAAGATCTACGCGTTGAGCCTCCAAGGCGGCGGCACTCAAACCTGTGATGGTGACGCTTTCGGAGACGGCCGGTTCATCG
>CAZJRX010000344.1:0-3392 GCA_964548145.1 uncultured Pseudomonadales bacterium
CCCGGATCTATGCACCGATCCACTCGCGGAAGGGGTTCCTCCACGATGCGGATTCCGGTGGCCACAGGCGGTTGACGAAATTCCGATAGGCCACGTTCTCGGCCGTGTAGAGCATCTGGAAGGGCATGCGGCTCAGCCACGTATTCGCCATGTGGCGCGACGTCAACTCGCCACCTTGTCGCTCCAGGGCGAGCAATCCTAGGATCGGGTAGTCCATGTCGTCGTCGCGAGCCATGAACTCGATGTTGTCCCGGGTGCTGGTTTTCAAAAACGGCGAAATAGATCCCTCGACGTACGGGATGTAGTCATCGAGGGGAAGCGCGTCCGCGGATTCTAGGTACGTGTCGATACGTTTTCGCGGCCACCCTTCCACGGGTTTGCCCAGGGAGCATCCCGCCGCCCGGCCCAGCCAACCGCCGTAGATTCGATCCCGCATCGTGTCATCGGAGAGGTCGAGTTCCATGCGCCGCGGGCCATTCGGACGCAGCGCGCGAATAGCCTCGAGGTCCGAAGGTTCTTCGTATGGGAAGGACGGATCGGGCTCGAGGGCATCGAGTTCATCGTACAGGGCCTTGAACGCCGCCTGATCCGTCTCCTCGTCGGCAAATGCCTGTTCGATCCGAGGTTCCAGCGCCGCCACATCGCACCCTTCCTCGCGGCGCTGCACCAGTTCCGCCCGAACCATCTGCCGTTCCAAACTGTCCATTGATCCATCCATCGAGTTGAGACCAGCCAAGAGTGTGTCGCAGCGGCCGCGGGTTTGGCAACGCGCATCCCGTAAGGGAACCGTAAGCAATTCGCGTATGCTGGCGCGGACGCCATCCGATACGGGAGAAGGCTGTGGCCGACCAGGCACCCGAGGAACCGTCTGACCGACGAAAGGGCCCGGTGTCGTCACTCGCACGTCATTGGGGAAAGGCGACGGTCGCCGGCGTCATCATCCTCGCTGTCGTATGGTTCGCTTGGCCGGAGCCGCCGGAGCCGCCACCCGTTCCCACCACGGTCGCCGTCAGCCGGGGCGACATCGAGAACACGGTCGCCGCGTCGGGCGCGTTGAAAGCGGCAAGCCGGGTGGACGTGGGCGCACAGGTTTCCGGGCAACTCAAGGCGCTGCACGTCAAGCTTGGGGACGTCGTTGCCGAAGGCGACCTGCTCGCGGAGATCGACGACTTCATCCAGAAGACCCGGGTCGGCTCGGCCGTCGCGAACCTTAAGTCGCTCGAGGCGGATACCGCATCGCAGAAAGCCAGTCTCGAGCTCGCACGCGGCGATCTGGCGCGCCAGGAGCGAATGATGGCGGCCCAAGCGACCACCGAAGTGGACTACGACCGGGCGGTTGTCCAACTGACCCAGGCCGAGGCCGGCCTTGAACGACACGTCCTCGCCATCCAACAGGCGCACGCAAACCTCGAAGAGGCCGAAGCCCTGCTCAACTTCACCCGGATCACCGCACCCGCGGGCGGCACGATCGTCGAGATCCTGGCCCAGGAAGGCCAGACGTTGAATGCGACTCAGGCCACGCCGGTCATCCTGCGCATCGGCGATCTAAGCAAGATGCGGGTGGTCGCCAAGATCTCCGAAGCAGACGTCGGGCGCCTGCAACCGGGGATGGCGGCGTATTTCACCTCGCTGGGTAGCCGAGATCGACAGTGGCAAACCCACTTGCTGGAGATCTCGCCGCTGCCGACGACCGATAGCGGTCAAAGCGGCCTCGCCGAGTTCGACGCGCTATTGGAAATCGACAACAGCGACGGTGCCCTGCTGCCAGGCATGACCGTCAAAGTCTACTTCATGAGCAATGCTGCCCGCGATGTCCTGAAAGTACCGTTGGCCGCGTTGTCTTTCACGTCCGGTGCGGCTGCCACGAGCGCAGCCACGCAATTCGCCCTGCGCGCCGCCGAAGCCGGCGGAGTTACACCGGGTCGATCGACGAGCGCGGTCCAAGCCGGGAAGCCGTCCGGGCATCCGACGGAGCTCCCGGGCGTTCGCGACGCGACGGTGCAGGTGGTGGGCGCAAGCGGCGAGATCGAGGTGCGCGCGGTTCGCGTGGGCTTCGACAACGGCATCGAAGCCGAGGTGCTGGCCGGCCTCGCCGAAGGAGAACTTGTCGTCAGCGGGATCGCTCAGCCGCCGATGGACGACCAGCGATTCGGGCGCGGGTACTACTTTGGGTTCTAGGCGTGACCGCCCCGCTCATCGAATTGCGAAATGTCAGCCGCCGCTATGCCACGGGCAGCGTATCCGTGGCAGCCCTGGAGGACGTCGATCTCGTTATTCAAGCCGGTGAATTCGTCGCGGTGATGGGGCCGTCCGGTTCGGGCAAGTCGACGCTGATGAACATCATCGGCTGCCTGGATCGACCGAGCCATGGCGAGTACTACTTCGCAGGCGATGCCGTGCATCGCGCCGATGCCGATGAACTGGCTCGCCTGCGCCGCGAAATCTTCGGGTTCGTCTTCCAAAACTACAACCTGCTCGGAATGGCGACGGCGCGCGAGAATGTCGAGGCTCCCGCAATCTACGCCGGCACGCCGAGAAAGGCCCGGGCCGCGCTGGCGACGCGCCTGCTTGAGGGGTTCGGCTTGTCGCATCGGCTCGGCCATCAGCCGGGCGAACTCTCAGGGGGCGAGCAGCAACGGGTGGCGATCGCCCGGGCGCTGATGAACGGCGGCCGGGTAGTCCTTGCGGACGAACCCACCGGTTCGCTGGATTCCGCCAGCGGCCGGGAGATCATGGCGCAGCTCGAAGCCCTGTCCGATCAAGGCCACACGATCATCCTCGTAACCCACGATCCCAATGTCGCCGCGCACGCGCGGCGGCGCATCGAACTGCTCGACGGGCGGATCGTCGCCGATGACGGCCCTGGTCTCCCGCCGAACGTTGACAACGCCGTGCCAACCCGGGCCGACCCCGGGAACAGGATCCCGCACGCACCGGTGTCGTCTTTCCGGGAGAGCATCCGAACGGCCATGCGGGCGCTCAGGACGAACCGGCTCCGGACCTCGCTCACGCTACTCGGGATCATCATCGGCGTGCTTTCCGTCACCGCCATGCTCGGACTCGCGGAAGGCGTGCAACGCGGGATCATGGACAGCTTCCGGCTGCTTGGCGGGGCGAGCCTGCAGATCCAGCCCAACTTCGGCGAGAACGGCCGCTCACCGACGCTCACCATTGCCGATGCCGAAGCGATACAGGATGAGGTACCCAACGTGATCTCCGTCACGCCGCAGATGACGGGCGGCGCCAGGATCCTTGCCGGGGATACGACGCAATTTGCGAGATTCACCGCGACCACGGCGGAGTCGATGGACAACGGGCCATGGACCCTCGCAGAAGGGGTCTACTTCTCCGCCGACCAAGACCGCAACTACGACGCCGTGGCGGTACTGGGT
>CAZJRX010000345.1:0-3373 GCA_964548145.1 uncultured Pseudomonadales bacterium
TCCGCGCCGGACTCGGGGAGCGTGGACGTGTTCAACATGAGCTTCGGCATCTTCGCGCCGGGCGAGAACTCGCGGGAGGAGTTCGTGCGGTCGATGCGGTCAGGCACGGCGGAACTCAGGTCGGGCCGGGGCGCGCTGTACGCGAAGGCGGCGGGCAATGACTTCGGCGCCTGCGAGCCGAGGCATCCCTTGAACCGGGAGATCGGCTGCGTGTCGGCCAACGCCGATCCGGACGGCAACCTGCCGTGGCTCGTCAACGTCGGGGGCTTCAACGCCGACGGCGTCAGGTCGTCCTATTCGAGCGCCGGTGCAAACCTTTGGGTGGCAGGCCCGTCCGGCGAGGACGGGATAGACGGGCCCGCGATGATCACGACCGACCAGGCGGGCGCACACGGCGGCTACAGCCAGTTCGCCCGGAACCGGCTGGTCGGTGGACATCCGATGAACCGAGACGGCGACTACGTCGCCGGATTCGGCGGCACGTCGGCAGCCACCCCCGCCGTGGCGGGGGCGGTCGCGATCCTGCTCGGCGTCGAGCCTGCGCTGACGTGGCGGGACGTGAAACACATCCTGGCGGCCACCGCGCGCAGGATCCACGCGGACATCCCGGAAGTGCGTGCGGCCTTCGGCGGCACACCATACGTCGCGCAGCACGCTTGGCAGCTCAACGCCGCCGGCTACGCGTTCCACAACTGGTACGGATTCGGCGCGGTGGATGTGGACGCGGCGGTGGCGATGGCGGCGGAACACCCGCCCGCCAGCCTCGGGGAGTTCGTCGAATCGGCTTGGTTCGGTCCCGGCGCGGACATCGAGCCGTTGGCGGTACCGGACGCCGATGGAAGTGGGACGAGCGCCACCGTGGACGTGTCGGGGCTTCCCCCCGGCGCCGCCGTCGAGGCGGTCGTGCTGGAGATTTCGGCCGACCATGCAAACCCTTTCGATCTGGGAATCACTCTCCAGTCGCCCTCCGGCACGGCAAGCGTCGTCAATCCGCCCTTCAACACCGCGCTGGAGGGCATGTTCGGTCTGCACGGCTGGCGCCTACTGAGCAACGCGTTCTACGGCGAGAGCCCGGCAGGCGCTTGGACGGTCCACATGGCGGACCTCGCGGAGGGCGATGAGGGTACCCTGACCGGGTGGCGGATCCGGTTCTACTACGGCGACCAAGGCGCCCCATGAGCTGCGTTGGCGTTGCGCTTCGCACTGGGGTCCGTGTGGCAGCCGGGCACCCCGAGCCCCCTCGGGTGATTGTTTTGTAGGTATTATTGGCGGAGGGACAGGGATTCGAACCCTGGGAAGGTCGCCCTTCTCTGGTTTTCAAGACCAGTGCTTTAGACCGCTCAGCCACCCCTCCGGGTTCCGATGCGGTGCGCTGTATTCTACGCCGTTTGATCGCCGAAGCCGTGCGGGTGCGTTGACTGCCACCGCCAAAGGTCCGCACAGATACGCGCCAGGCCGTATTCGGCGATCCAGCCGAGTTCGTCGCGGGCTTTCGTCGGGTCCGCGTAGGAGACCGCGACGTCGCCGGGGCGGCGATCGACCGACCGGTTGGGGATCTTGCGCCCGCTGGCGCGTTCGAACGCTTCGACGACCTCAAGGACGCTGCGGCCTCGGCCGGTGCCGAGGTTGTGGACCGCGATGCCGTCGTTTCCGGCGAGGTGGTCGAATGCCTTGATGTGGCCGCGGGCGAGGTCGACGACGTGCAGGTAGTCGCGCACGCCGGTGCCGTCCGGGGTTGGATAGTCGTCGCCGAAGACGTCCAGAACCGCGAGCCGTCCCACGGCGACCTGGGCCACGAACGGCAGGAGGTTGTTCGGGATGCCCTTGGGATCCTCGCCAAGTGCGCCGCTCGGGTGGGCGCCGACCGCGTTGAAGTAGCGGAGGATTGAGATTCGCCAAACCGGGTCCGCCCCGTGAAGGTCGCGCAGCAGGTCTTCGACCACGACCTTGGTCCGGGCGTAGGGGCTCTTTGGATCGACGGGGCAGTCTTCGCGGATCGGCATGGTGGCGGGGTCGCCGTACACGGCCGCGCTGGAACTGAACACCAGGGTCCTGACGCCGTGGGCGGCCATCCGATCGAGCAGACAGGCGGTGCCGGCGACGTTGTTGTCGTAGTAGCGCAGCGGTTCGAGAGTGGATTCGCCGACGGCCTTCAAGGCGGCGAAGTGGAAAACCGCATCGAAACCGTTGCCTGCCAACACCGCGTCGAGCCCGCCTGCGTCTCGGATGTCGCATTCGACGAGGGGGATTTCGGTGCCGGTCAGCCGATTGATCGCCGAGACCGCGGCAGGCGTTGAGTTCGTAAGGTTGTCGAGGATGACGACGTCGTGGCCCGCGTTGTGCAACTCGATGGTGGTGTGGCTGCCGATGTACCCGGCACCGCCCGTTACGAGCGTTTTCATTGCGCGCTACCCGTGTCGATGTCGGTGATACCGTAGTAGTCGCGGTACCAGTCGATGAACCGGGCGATGCCGTCCTCGATGGACGTCGACGGGCGGTAATCGAGGTCCTCGGCCAGTGGGGCTATGTCCGAATAGGTGTCCGGTACATCCCCCGGCTGCAGCGGCAGGAGCTTCTTCTCGGCGCGCCGGCCGAGTTGCCGTTCGATGACCTCGATGTAGCGCAGCAACTCGACGGGTTCGTTGTTGCCGATGTTGTAGAGCCGGTACGGGGCGTCGGAGGCGGACGGGTCGGGCCGGTCGCTGCGCCAAGAGGGATCCGGCGAAGGGGGGCGGTCGAGGACGCGGACGATGCCCTCGACGATGTCGTCGACGTAGGTGAAGTCGCGACGATGCCGACCGTGGTTGAAGACCTCGATGGGTTCGCCGGCGAGTATCTTGCGGGTGAAGACGAAAAGCGCCATGTCGGGTCGACCCCAGGGCCCGTACACCGTGAAGAAACGCAGTCCGGTCGTGGGGATTCCGTAGAGGTGGCTGTAGGCGTGCGCGGATGGTCGACGTTGTCCGTGGTCTTGAACGGCATCCGCGTGTTGGCGCCGTAGACCGCGCTGGTCGAGGCGTAGACGAGGTGTTCGAGTGGCGCGTGCCGTGCGGACTCGAGGATGTTCAGGAACCCCGTCACATTGGCGTCGACGTAGGCGTGGGGATTGTCGATGGAGTGGCGGACGCCGGCTTGCGCGGCGAGGTGGACGATGCGTTCGGGCCGGTGCCGCTCGACCACGTCCTGCCAGGCGTCGCGGTCGACGATGTCGACTTTCTCGAAATCGAAGCCGGGCAGCCGTTCGATGCGTCGCAGGCGGTCCTCCTTCAAGGTCACGTCGTAGTAGTCGTTGAGGTTGTCGATGCCGACGACGCTGTCGCCGCGGCTGGCGAGACGTTCGGCGGTGAACGAGCCGATGAAGCCCGCCGCACCC
>CAZJRX010000346.1:0-3373 GCA_964548145.1 uncultured Pseudomonadales bacterium
ATCTGTAAAGAGTTTCGTCATGGCATCAAGCGGCTGGTGAGAAATGCGGGCTAGCCCGTTCCGAGGTGCACGGCAAAGCGAACGATCAGTCAACGACCGCGCTGCCGCAACCTCAACCCCACCCGCGACCATGGCATGAAACCCTTAGCCGAACGTCCGACCATGGGCCGCCGCTGGGCGGCCGCCGCCGCGTGCCTGCTGGCTCTGACCGACAGCGCCGAAGAGCTTGAATTCAGCCACGGAATCTCGCTGCTGCACGGCCCCGGCTTCGAGCACTTCGAGTACGTCAATCCGGACGCGCCGAAGGGCGGCATGATGACGTTCTCTTCGGGGGAGGACATCCGCAACTTCGCGGGAGAGTTCGACAATACGGTCTCGGCGCCGCCCGGCTAGGGGCGGATCTACGACACGCTGATCGTGCGTTCCGGGGACGAGTTGGGCGGCTTCTACGGTCGCCTCGCGGAAGGAATCGCGGTGACGGATGACCGGGAGACGCTCGTGTTCCGCCTGCATCGAGGAGCCCGGTTCCACGACGGCGAACCGGTGACCGCCGACGACGTCAAGTTCACCCTCGATTGGGCCACCTCGACGGTCGACGGCGGCTTGGTGCTGTCCTGGATCGACGCCGTCGAAGTGACGGGCGAACGAGAGGTCCGTCTCCACCTCAACGAGACGCTCAAGGACGCTCATCTCCGTTTCCTCACCGCCGAGCCCCGCATCCTGCCGGAGCACCACTGGCGGGGCCGGAACCCGTCGCCAACGACCCTCGTCGAGCCCGTGGGCAGCGGTCCCTACCGGATCGAGCGCTGGGCCCGGGACTACATCCGGCGTCGAGTAGAGGACTACTGGGGTCGGGACCTGCCGGTGACGCGCGGCCTCTACAGCTTCGACGAACTTCACTTTGACGTGTACCGCGACGCGACCGTCCTCCGCGAGTCGCTGCGCAAGGGTCTCATCGACTACTACGTCGAGAACGACGTTCGGCACTGGGCATCGAGCTACGAGACGCCTGCGGCCGGCGACGGTTCCCTGCGCCGGGGCGAAGTTACGAGCCGCGTGGCCGCGGGTATGAACACCGCCATCGGCCTCAACAGCAAACGCCCTCATCTGGACGACGTCCGCGTGCGCGAGGCGCTCACCGTCGCGTTCGACTTCGACTGGCTGAACCGCGCCCTGCATGCGGGTATCTACCAGCGCGCGTACAGCTATTTTCCGAACAGCGCCTTCGGTGCCACGGGATTGCCGACGCCGGGCGAGGTCGCGCTGTTGAAGCCGCTACGTGCTGGCATCGATCCCCGAGTGTTTCCGAGCCCTTCGACCTTCCCGCGACAGACGGGCAAGGCTACGACCGGGAGGCATTGGCAAAGGCGCAGGCCCTGCTCGCAGAGGCTGACTGGCAGGTCGCCGGCGACCGTCTGGTCAACGCGGCGGGCAAACCGTTCGAGATCGAGTTCATCGCCCGCAACGTCGACCAGCGCCGGATCCTGATCCCGTACGCCAACACGCTCAAGCGCCTCGGCATCGACGCGTCCATCCGCCTGGTGCGCGATTCGCCGACCGTCAAATGCAGAGACCCCGCGTCAGTCACGTCTGGCACAAGCCCCAGAAAGCCAGCCTGGTGCTGGTAACGCGTGATTCAGGTTTTGTCCCTGGACCTTCTGCCGAGCGACGAAGTCAAGCACAAGGGCGTTAAGGTTTGCCACTAGCAGCCACTCTTCACAGTGGTCTTCGACGGGTAACAAGATCGGCAAACTGTTTCCAAAACCTGCCGCCGGAACGATCGCCGCAATGAAAGTCCGAACGTTTGTGCTCGCTGTCACATGTTTGAACGCCAATACCCACTTGCCAGCCACGGCTGGCGCGCACTTCGAGGCGTCGACCCAAAAGCGAGGTGTCGGTGACCAGTCTGGATCTCGGTGCTCTGCTTCCGATGCGGACACCGATTGTGCGGGTCGGTGTCGGTTGGCGGGATTGACCACAATATCCGCCGCCCGGTGATCGAATGCCTGCACCATCTTACCTTCGTACAGCGGCACCCACTCACCAGTTGGACTGTCGAAGCGATTTCCACGAATCCGCCATGCGCCAACCTGCTCCTCCAATTCTGCGCGGGCCCGGAATAGGTGAGAGTCGTTAGTCATGTCGAACATACGCGTGTACTTCACAGGCCATGCCTTCTTATCCAGGGTGCCAGAACGATCCACGAGGACCGGTAGCCGTTCGTAGATGGCTGTCGTCAGTTCGGCGTCACGACGGGACCGGAAAATCGGCGCAGTGCCGGTATTCGGATTCACACGCGCGAAGTCATCTGCGGCCAGCGGGAAACACCGCTGATCATCATCTAGTTCTCGAACATCGTGGATGTAGAATGCGCACCGGGCCTGCTTGGATGTGATCGCCCGAGCACCGACGAACACCGAGAACTTAAACGAAGCATGGACATCGGGGAAGAAGACCTTCCTATTCTCGAAGTCGTAGAGCGCTCGCAACCGCCCTTCCGTCGCCACGGAGCGAAAGAACGGCGCGGCAGTCTTGTCCGAAGCGATGCCGGACGGTGCTAGGAGACCGACCAAACCTTTAGGATTGACCAAATCGAACGCACGTTCCACGAACAACGAATACAGGTTCACGTCGCCCTTCGACAGCCTGGGGTAGTTGCCGCACCCACGCGCCATGTCAAGCGCCGCCGCAGCCCTATTGCTAGCGCGTTGGAACTCCGTTGCAAGCGGATCTCCCGCCTCGTCGAGTTCCCGAATCATCCGTTTTCTGTCGGAAGCACGTTGAGCCGAAGCGATCTCGGGGCGGCGCACCGCGAACCACTCCACCTGCTGCAATTTCATCCGCTCCCAAGGCGGATTGCCGATCACGGCATCGAAACCGCCGCGGCGTTCCTTATCCCCCCATTTCGACCAAACGCCGGGGAACTCGACCTGCCAGTGCAGGAAACGCTCCTGTTGTACGAGTTGCTCGGCGCTGTCGATGATCTTCGCCAAACGCCGCAATCCGTCGGTGTCGTCTTCGCTCGCCGGTTCTGTCTTGCCCATGGCGATGGCGATGGGATCGCCGAAACCGCCCGCGAGCCAGCGGTCAACTACGTTCTGATCGCTTCGATCTAGTTTCAGCCAATCTGCGGCGTAAAACCACCGATAGAAGACTGTGCAACGGTTCGACACCTGACCTTATCCCGGCGAACAACTCAAAGGACTTCTCCGCTTCTGCAATCTCGGCGTCTGGAAGCTCCTCGATAACGCCCATCGGGTTCGCGGCCTCCATCGCTTCGTCTAGAGGAATTGCAAACATCTGGGCCTGCGCGTACACCCGATCCATGGCGTCTCGCACCCAAAAACCGAACAGGCTGTCACCGCATCGCAAG
>CAZJRX010000347.1:0-3370 GCA_964548145.1 uncultured Pseudomonadales bacterium
CCCGGATTGTGGATCCGGTGGTCGTGGGTTCAAGCCCCATCATCCACCCCAATCGGCGCTGGAGATGCCGCTCGTCTCTTGAACGCGGGAAAAGGGCTTTCACTCGACTCGGATTTCGATGCCGTACTATTGCCATCACTCAACGCGCTGCGTACCCCCGCCGGTAACTGTCCTTGAACCTCGGCAAACGTCGTTGCTTGGGCAAACATCCCGCGGTCCGACAGGGCGCCCATCGCGACCGGGTCGCCTGCCGCGGCACGGCTGCTGATCAACTCCCATGCAGGTAAACGTAGAAACCACCGGCCCGCTCACCCGCAAGATGACCATTGCCGTCCCTTCGGCCGAGTTCGAGGATCGGATTACAGAGCGGATCAGGAGCACGGCGAAGAAGGTCTCCCTGCCGGGTTTCCGGCGTGGCCGCGTGCCGCTGCGGGAGGTCGAACGCCGGTTCGGTAGCGCCTTGCGGACCGAGGTCGCGACCGAGGTGGTCCAATCGAGTCTCGAAGACGCCGTGCACACCGAAGAGATATCCCTGGCCGGCACCCCGACCGTGGATCTCGTGAACGTCGAGGCCGGTGCCGATCTCGAATTCACGGCGACGTTCGAGGTGTTGCCCGAAATCGAGCTCGTCGACCTCGCCAGCCTACGGATCCAGAGGCCCGTTGCCGAGATCCAAGAGTCGGATATCGACGAGATGGTCGAGTCGTTGCGGCAGCAACGCATGCGATGGGACCCGGTGGAACGGCCCGTCGCCGCCGGCGACCGGGTTGTCGTCGACTACTCGTTCAAGATCGGTGGCGAGACTCAGGGCGAACCGCGCACCGACTTCCCATTGATCGTCGGCCGGGGGCAACTCGGCGCCGAGCTGGACACCGCCGTGGTCGGCATGTCCGCCGGCGAGTCGCGGGCTTTCCCCATGTCCCCCATGTCGGCCAGCGACGCCATGCTCGATCTCGAAATGATCGGTGAGGTGACGCTGAAGTCGGTGGAAGGGGGAACGTTGCCGGAACTCGACGAGGCATTCTACGCGTCCTTCGGCGTTTCCGAGGGACCGGAACCGACATTCGACACCGCCGCACCCGAATCCGTTGACGACGACGATGACGAGGCGCCAACGACGACGGATCAGCCCGGCATCCCGGACGATGCCCCCTCGATCGTCGACAGGTTTCGGGACAATGTCAGGGAGCGCATGAGCGCCGAACTCGACACGGCGGCGCGCAACGAAACCCGACGCCAGGTGATGGGTGCGCTGGCGCGTGCCCATGCGTTCGACTTGCCGCGGGCCCTCGTGGACGAGGAGCTCGCCCAGGAACGCCAGCGCATGGCCCGGTTCATGGGTGTTCCCGAGGAAAAGGCCGAGCTTGGCGAACCCGGCTTGCGTGTGGTCGAAGAGCGCTTGCGAACCCAGTTGGTCGTTCGTGAAATCGTCGAGCGCGAAGGTCTCGAGGCCGACGACCAACGCATCCAAGCACGGGTCGAGCAAATCGCAACGGCGTATGAACAACCGGAGGATGTCCGCAACTGGATCTATGGCGACGAGGAACAGTTGCGCCGAGTCGAACTCGATGTCCTCGAGGACCAGTTGATCGAATACATCCTGGCCCGGGCCGATGTGGAGTCGGTACCCGCGTCCTACAAGGCTGTCGTCACCGGCAACTCGATCCCGGCGCCCACGGCGACCCCCGCCACCAGCGATGCCGACATCGACGAGTCGCCTTTCGAGCCCGATGAAAGCGGGGTCGCGGATGCGGCGGTGAACGAGGCGGATGAGCCGCCGCGCAGGAGCCGCATGCGTCGGTGGCTCGGGCGCAAACGGAAGTAGCAGCGGTCCATTGCCCAACGAAAGTCAGACAGAGCTAAGCGAGGCATCCATGTACAGCAACCAGCCGACCCCGACGACCAACCTCAATCTGGTGCCAATGGTGCTCGAGCAGAATGCTCGGGGCGAACGCGCCTACGACATCTACTCCCGGCTCTTGAAGGACCGGATCATATTCCTCGTCGGGCCGGTGGAGGACACCGTGGCCAGCGTCGTCATCGCCCAGTTGCTGTTCCTCTGGTCGGAGAATGCCGACAAGGACATCCACATGTACATCAACTCGCCGGGCGGCGCGGTCACTTCAGGGCTGTCGATCTACGACACCATGCAATACGTGAGTTGCGACGTTGCCACCTACTGCATCGGCCAGGCCGCCAGCATGGGGGCGTTCCTGCTCGCTGCGGGTGCCAAGGGCAAGCGGGTGTCGCTGCCCAACTCGCGGATGATGCTGCATCAGCCCTCCGGTGGTTCCCAGGGCGTTGCCGCGGATATCGAGATACAGGCCCGCGAGATCCTCGCCATGCGCCAACGCTTGAACGAGATCCTGGCCATGCATACCGGACAGAGCGTCGAGCGCATCGCCGAGGACACGGATCGCGACTTCTGGATGAGCCCCGAGAATGCGGTGGAATACGGTTTGGTCGACACCATCAAGCATCCCGACACGCCAGCCACGAAATAGCCCTCGACGCGGCACGGTATCGGGACCGTAGAGCGCCCCGGTACAGCCTTCGAGGCGCACAAGCGTGGGCGAGGCGACGAGGCGCCGGGGTTGCAAAATGAGCACCGAGCCCTCATGGTTCGGGATTCGCGTAGCCAACATGAAGGGACGCAATGGCGAACAATTCGGGCGGTGACGATGCAGATAGACGGTGTTCGTTCTGTAGCAAGAGCCAGCACGAGGTCCGCAAGTTCATCGCGGGTACCGGCGTGTACATCTGCGACGAATGTGTCGAGCTGTGCAACGAGATAATTCGCGAAGGGGTACCTGCAGGGTCCAATGGCTCCGACAAGGCGAAGTTGCCGGTGCCCTCGGAGATCAAGAGCACCCTCGACGAATACGTCATCCACCAGGAGCACGCGAAGAAAGTGCTCTCGGTGGCCGTGTACAACCACTACAAGCGATTGAACTACAAGGGCAAGAAGGATGATGTCGAACTGTCGAAATCGAACATCCTCCTGATCGGTCCGACCGGCTGCGGCAAGACACTGCTCGCGGAAACCCTCGCACGGCTGCTCGACGTGCCGTTCACGATCGCCGATGCAACGACGCTGACGGAGGCGGGCTACGTCGGCGAGGATGTCGAGAACATCATCCAGAAACTCCTCCAGAAGTGCGACTACGACGTCGAGCGCGCACAGGTCGGCATCGTCTACATCGATGAAATCGACAAGATTTCGCGCAAGTCCGACAACCCGTCAATCACCCGCGATGTATCGGGAGAAGGCGTCCAGCAGGCCTTGCTGAAGTTGATCGAGGGGACCGTCGCTTCGGTGCCGCCGCAGGGTGGACGCAAACATCCCCAGCACGAGTTCCTCCAAGTCGAC
>CAZJRX010000348.1:0-3370 GCA_964548145.1 uncultured Pseudomonadales bacterium
GTGGGACCAGCTTCTCGGGCTTGGCTACTACGCCTACGCGAATCCGGCGAGCGCGTTCTTCTATCTCATCACCGGCGTGCACGGCGTTCATCTGCTCGGGGGCCTGGTGGCCTGGGCCCGCGCTGCACGGCGGTTTCCGGCTGCCGACGATAATCCAGCGCCGTTGGCGCGGAGCATCGACCTCTGCGCCCTCTACTGGCATTTTCTGTTGCTCATCTGGTTGGGGATTCTCGCGCTGTTCGTGAACACCTGATGGCCGCGCGTACGCTCGACCTGCCGATCGAGGGGATGACCTGCAGCGCCTGCGTGGCGCGGCTGGAGAGCGCGCTCGTGAAATCACCCGGCGTCGTCGCCGCCAATGTGAATCTTGCCCTTGAACGTGCGTCGGTTTCCTTCGACGGTTCGGCGACGGATGCGGCGGCTCTCGCCGAAGTCGTCGCCCGAACCGGATTCGACGTGCCCACCGAGCGTCGCACGTTCCCGGTTCAGGGCATGACCTGTGCCGGGTGTTCCGCGCGCGTGGAGAAAGTGCTCCTGCGCGAACCCGGTGTCGTCGAAGCGGACGTTAACCTGGCGTTGGAACGTGCCACGGTGACCGCCGCGTCGGGCTGCGTGACGACCACGGCGCTGGCGGAGCGGGTCGACCGGGCGGGCTATCGCCTCGTCGTTGACGCCGACGATCCGCGCAAGGAAACCGGACTTCACGACAACCGAGACCGCCTGGACGTCGAACGCCGTACCGTGGTCATCTCGGCGGTGCTCACGCTGCCCATGGTCATCGGAATGGTGTTCGCCTCGATCGGCTATGACGACATCCATCTCATGCCCGCCGGGGAAGTGCTATTGACGACGCCGATCCAGTTCCTGATCGGCGCCCGTTTCTACCGGGCCGCCTACAACGCATTGCGTAGCGGCGGCGCGAACATGGACGTACTGGTCGTCATGGGCACGACGGCGGCCTACGTCTATAGCTGGTATCTGCTCCTGACGTTGGGGCCCGCTGCAGACGGCCAACTCTACTTCGAAGCCTCGGCGGTGATCATCACGTTGGTGCTGCTCGGCAAACACCTCGAGTCCCGGGCCAAGCGAGCAACGACGAGCGCCATTCGCCAATTGATGGACCTGCGTCCGTCGACGGCGCGCGTGCGCCGCTCTGACGGTAGCGAGGCGGAGGTCGGGGTAGCGCGCGTCGCCGTCGGCGATATCGTGGTCGTTCGCCCGGGCGAGGGCATCCCCGTCGACGGCGAAGTGGTATCGGGCGAAAGCGAGGTGGACGAGTCCCTGTTGACCGGCGAAAGCGTGCCGGTAGCCAAGGCAGGGGGCGACAGCGTGACCGGGGGTGCCGTGAACACCGTCGGCTATCTCGAAGTCCGCGCCACAACGGTGGGGGAGGACAGTACGCTGGCTCGCATCGTCAGACTCGTCGAGGCGGCGCAGAGCGGCAAGGCTCGGGTGCAGCGCCTGGTGGACCGTGTCAGCGGGGTTTTCGTTCCCATCGTCGTTGGCATCGCCGTGGTGACGTTCGCGGCTTGGCTGGTGTTGACCGGCAGCTTCGAAGCATCGTTGATCGCAGCGGTATCGGTTCTGGTCATTGCCTGCCCGTGCGCCCTCGGCCTCGCCACACCGACGGCCATAATGACCGGGACGGGTGCCACTGCCCGCGCCGGCATCCTGATCAAGGACGTGGATACGTTGGAGCGTGCCCCGGCGCTGACGACGGTGATCTTCGACAAGACCGGGACCCTAACCGTGGGCAAACCCCGCGTCGCCGACGTCCGCGTACTGCGGGGGACGGAAGACGAGTTGCTGGCTCTGGCCGGCGCGGTGCAGACCCCAAGCGAGCATCCGCTGGCGAAGGCGGTCGTCGACCACGCACGCGGTCGAGGAGTCGAACCCCTGCCGGTGACGGCGTTTGGGAACCACGTCGGCCAAGGAGTCAGTGGCGTGGTCGAAGGCATGGCGGTCCGGGTCGGCAACCGCGAGTTCGTGGCCGGCGACGAAGAGCCGGTCGATCCCGGTTGGGCGGACGGAACCGTGGTCTGGGTGGCGGACGCAGACGGCGTTCGCGGCGCCTTGCTCTGTCGGGACGCCGTGCGGGGGGAATCGCAAGCAGCAGTCGAACAACTCAGGAACATGGGACTGAATCCGGTGATCCTGTCCGGGGATGCCGCCCCGGTCGTGTCGGCACTGGCTGCCGAAGTCGGTATCGAGGAGTCGCATGCCAAGGTGCTGCCCGACGAGAAGGCCAAGTTCGTGCAGAAGCGCATGGCAGCAGGCGAGCGGGTGGCGATGGTGGGCGACGGGGTCAACGACGCCCCGGCGCTCGCCGCCGCGGATGTGGGGTTCGCCATCGGCACGGGCACCGACGTGGCGATGGAGACGGCGGGTATCACCCTGATGCGGCCCGCGCCCACCCTGATTCCTGCAGCAGTGGATGCCAGCCGGACCACCTTCCGCAAGATCAAGCAGAACCTTTTCTGGGCCTTCGTCTACAACGTCATCGGAATCCCGGCCGCCGCGCTGGGCTATCTGAGTCCGACACTCGCGGGCGCGGCGATGGCGTTTTCCAGCGTCTGCGTCGTCTCCAATTCGCTCCTGCTCAGACGTTGGCGGCCACGGGGTCAGGGCAATTCGGAAACCACACGATAGGCTTCAGTGCTTGCCGGTCTTGGACCCCGGCAACGCCAACAGGGAACTCGGCGAAGAAACGGGTACCGTCGACTTGGCAAAGTCTGTTTCGTTGCGCGTCGCGATGCAATCGACTTGCGCCCATCGGGCGGTCGATCGGTGACGCCTACGTCGGGAGCTTCGCTGTCGCCGTCCCGAACACCCGTGTTTCACCCGCCTCGTTGGTGATCGTGATGTCGATCTCCACGGTTCCCTCGTCCTCGTCGATGTCGGTGACGACGCCGGTGATGGTGTGCGGATGATCGACCTGTACGGGTGCCCGGAACACGGTGTCGATGGCGACGATCTCGGCGTCCGGGGCCCAGCGGTGGATCATTGCACCCAGGAATCCCTGGCTCATCACGCCCGGCACGATCGCGCCGGGCAGGCCTTCCCTGCGGGCGCCCTCGTGGTCGGTGAAGCGGGGCGTGCCCCAGCCCACGTGTTTTCCGAACAGGCGCGTGGCTTCGATACTGGTGTTCGGCACGAATGTCGGCAGTTCGCCGCCGAACTCGACGTCGGCGATCGTCTTTACGGTGGAATCAGCCACGGGGTCTCTCCCGGATCACGGTCCTGGTGTCGGCGTTGGCGATGTGAGTGCCGTCCTCGTCGTAGAGCTCCATGCGGGTGACGAGGAACACCATCCGCCCGGAACGCCCGGTCTTGGTGTAGATATCGTGCAGGTGGCTGCGGCCCGTCAAGG
>CAZJRX010000349.1:0-3361 GCA_964548145.1 uncultured Pseudomonadales bacterium
AGCACGCACACGGAACCAAAATCCTCGGCGATCATCGCGGCCACTGGTGAGAAATCCGGGCTAGCGGCCCCCACCATGCGGATTGCCGTCGACGGACGACCGCTTCGGCACCCGTTTTCGGGAATCGGCGTCTATACACGCGAGATCCTGTCGCGCATCGCCACCGAACACGAACTGTTCATCTACCTCGACCGTGCAGCCGAGGGAATGCTCGATATACCCGCCACGTACCGGACCGGCCCGTCACGCCGATTGACGGGCATGTTGACCGCAAACGTGGCCTTCGCACGATGGGCCAGCCAAGACCGCGCCGACGTGTTCTTTTCTCCACGACACCACCTGCCGCTCACCCTCGCCACCACGCCGGCGGTGGTCACGATCCACGACATGGTCTGGCGCGTGGCACCCGAAACCATGAAGCCCCTGAACCGGTTGCTCGATGCAACACTGATGCCTCTGGCGCTAAAGCGGGCGGACAAGGTCATCGCGGTCTCGAAGGACACCGCCCGGCGCATCGGCGACTACTGCGGTCGCCCCGACGTCGCGACGATCCACCACGGCGCCCGCCATGTGGCGAATGCCGTGCCGTTCACGCACCCGAGACCGTATTTCCTGTTCGTGGGTACCAAGGAGCCCCGCAAGAACCTGCGAGGCACCATCGAGGGTTTCCGCCAAGCGTTGGACGCCGGACTGGACGACCACGACCTCCTGCTTGTCGGTTCGACCGGATGGGGCGACCCGGGGCATCGAGCCGCCATGGCCGGGGATCGGATCGGCGAACGTATCGTCGACTTGGGACCGATCTCCGACGAGCGACTATCCGGCGTGTACCAGTCCTCTACCGCCTTGGTCCTTGCCTCGTTCTACGAGGGCTTCGGCATACCGCTGATCGAAGCGATGCAACACGGCAAGCCGGTGATCACCACCCATACGGGCGCGATGGCCGAGGTCGCCGGCGACGCCGCGATCCTTGTCGACCCGGGCAATCCCGCCAGCATTGGCCGGGCGTTCCTCCGAATCGCCGAGGATGAGGCGGCACGCCAACGCCTGGCGGCCAACGCGCGGCGGAGAGTCCGCTCGTTCTCTTGGGACAGCGCCGCGCACGCGACGGTTCGAGTGCTCGCTGATGCTCACGCCCAGCGAACGCCTGAACGAGTGTCGAGACAACGCCTCTAGCAGCAGCTATCTCTCGTCTTGCTGCAACGCACGCTGTCGGTTCGTCGTGCGCGGGCGGGGCCGGATGCCGAGGGCGATGGCGACCGGCAGCCAGAACAAGAACCACGTCCAACCGATCTTGTCGACCAACTCGTGACCATCGAGCAGGTAGGCGGGCAAGGCGATGGCCCAGATCGCAATGGCGAGCTTCGCCCTGGGGTCGGCGTAGTTCCCGAGCAAGGTGCCGGCCGTGGCCAGGATCACGGCCACCATCAAGGCGAGACCGACGAGGCCGCCCTGGCGAGTTACGGCCAGATAGAGATTGTGCGGGTGCAGCACGTCGTAGCCGCCAACCTGGATTAGATCGGGTGTCAACACACCGAGCCCGAACCACATCCCCTCGGTGCGGATTTGCGCGGCATACTCCGACCAGATCGCCGGCCGGAAGCTCAAGCCGCGAGGCAGGATCACGTCGCCGGCGCCCGGCACCAGGTGGTACGTCGCGACAAGCGCAATCAAGAGCGCAACAGCAAACGATCCGACGATGAGCAAAAAACCTCGCAGCGTCGCCACACGGTTCGCGATGACGAGGCAACCCATCCCGAACGTCATGCAGACGATGCCGTTTCGCGAACCGGTGAGTACCACGGCAAGAACCAATACCGCGACGCACACCCCCCCGGCAAACCGCACGGCACGCTGGCCGTCCCGGGTGTCGAGCCAAGCCAAACCACACACGGCCGCCACCGCATACGCCATCGCGGCCACGACATGGGTGTCCAACTGGCCGAGCCCGTTCAAACGCCCGTCCTCCGGCGCCTCGTTGAAGAAGACGACGATGGCCGCCGCGGCGGCCAAAGCGCCGACTACCGCCATCGCTTGCGTCAGCCGCCGAAGAAACCAGTCCACCTGGATCGCCTCGGCAATACACACCACGAACGTGAACACGAGGAGCGCCCGCATCGCCTGGCTGAACCCACCGCCTGCATCCGCCGGCGTGGACCATAGGCTCGACAGGGGAATGTAGGCGAGCAGGACCACGATACCTAGGAACCTCCAGTCGAGAAACAGCGACCGCCAGTTCGCCATCCCGGCAAGGATGTAGACCCCGAGGACATAGGTCGGCCAACTCGAGGCGCTCTGCGACGTCAGGACGAAAACCGACCCCAGCGCCACCAAAACAATCGTGGCGCAGGCGGGAACGCGGCACGCTTGGAGCGCACCGAATACGCGCTGCCAGGTCGGCGCTTCGTGGTTGGCCGGCAAGTCTCCGTCCCGCGCAATGTCCCGGGGCATGGTAGCCGACTGTCGGAGAACCCGGCTTACGTCGTACAGCCTGCTGTGGACGCAGCCGGACCCGCCCCCTACACTTCCGTCCCGACGGGCCTATAGCTCAGTTGGTTAGAGCAGTGGACTCATCGACGGTGGCGTTCGCGAGCGGACGGCCGCCGCAGGTGCGCTTTCGCCGAGAGGCGGAAGATGAACGGGATGAATTCAGGGAAACCGTCGGTCGATTCGACCACGGCAATCCTGAGCCAAGCCGGCGGTACACCGCCGGAAGGTGCAGAGACTACCTGGGGGCTGGTTCGGGTCCTGGTACCGAGCTGAGTGTCCTTGATGACAGGCTAGAGCGTCCCGCACCCGACCGCCGCCGGTGAACGACGGCGAGGGTGGTGAGATAGTCCACGCCCGGCGGAAACGCCGGGGAACGTGAATCCATTGGTCCCAGGTTCGAGTCCTGGTGGGCCCACCAAATACGACCGGCGATCAGCGCCGGTTGGGCTCCGTCCACTCGTCGAGGAAGCTCTTCAGGTGGTCGCTGCGGCTCGGGTGGCGGAGCTTGCGCAACGCCTTTGCCTCGATCTGGCGAATCCGCTCGCGGGTGACGTCGAACTGCTTGCCGACCTCCTCGAGGGTGTGGTCGGTGTTCATGTCGATTCCGAACCGCATGCGCAGAACTTTCGCCTCGCGGGCGGTCAAGCCACCGAGCACCATCCGGGTCGCCTCGCGCAGGCCTTCCCCGGTGGCCAGTTCCGCCGGTGATCCGATGGATAGATCCTCGATGAAATCGCCGAGATGCGAATCTTCGTCGTCGCCGACCGGCGTCTCCATGGAAACGGGCTCCTTGGCGATCTTGAGCACCCGGCGGACCTTGTCCTCGGGCATTTCCATGCGCTCGCCGAGTTCCTCCGGCGTCGGTTCGCGG
>CAZJRX010000350.1:0-3338 GCA_964548145.1 uncultured Pseudomonadales bacterium
CATCACCAACTACCGCATATACGACGACCGCGTGGGCGAGACGACCCGTTTCACCTACCGCCCGGACCACGAGTGGTACTGGTTCCCCCAGCAGAAGTCCAACGAGGTTTCGATGCTCAAATGCTATGACTCGGTGACCGACGGCTCGGTGTCGCGGTGGTCTTTCCATTCCGCCTGCGTCGACCCGACGGCACCCGACGACGCACCTTGTCGCAAGAACGTCGTGGTCAGGTCCTTCGTGTTCTTCTGACTCGGCCTCAGTCGAATGAGCGCGCACCGGGCCCAGCGTGAAGCGCACCCCGCCACCGACGGGACCACTTAATCGTGATTCACCAACTACGCTGCTGAGGCTCCGGCATGCCGGATGAGGTGACGACCGAGCAGCTCTTCGAGGCCCGTGGCGCCAACAAACGCCGCAGCCCGGGCGGGCGAACCGATGGCTGGGTCGGCGGTCGGTCCGACACCTGGCATGGGCACTTCCGCGAGGTTCCGGCAATTCGAGCCGGCGCCGACGCCCGCCGCATGTCGAGCGACGATGCATACGCTTCGGAGGTGGCGACCGCCCTGCGTCGGCAAGACGCCGACACCGGGGCGGACAACGGCAAACCGGACGATGGCGGACTGACCATCGAGCCCGTCTCTCCCGGCATCGGCGCCGTTGTACACGGGGTCGATCTGGCCAACCCGACCGAGGCGCAGGTGGAACGGATCCGCGCCGTGTTCCTGGAACGCAAGGTCGTCTTCTTCCGCGACCAAGGCCACATCACCCGCGACCACCACATCGCCTTCGGCAGGCGCTTCGCCAAGGTCGGTCTGGCCTTCGGTCGCCAGAAAGCGCTTGGCGGCAACGCCCCGCCCACGGACCATCCCGAGATCCTGCGACTCCACGCCGACGAGGCGCGTCCCTTCGCCGCTTCGAATTGGCATTCGGATGTCACCTGGTCGGACCGCCCGCCGCTCGGTTCCATCCTGCTGTCGCGGAAATCACCGCCGGTTGGCGGCGACACGGTATTCGCCGACTGCTACGCGCTTTGGGACGCCCTGAGTCCCGTCCTCAAGGCGTTTCTCGAAGGCCGAACCGCCGTTCACGGCCGTGCCGGCAGGGACGAGGTCGAACATCCCATCTGCCGTACGCACCCGGTGACGGGCAAGCGCGCCCTCTACATCAATCCCACGTTCACGAACTCGATCCGCGGCATGGCGCCAGACGACTCGGCCAGGCTACTGGCCGAGTTGTACGCCAAGATGTACTCGACCCCCGAATACACCTGCCGATTCGCCTGGCGAGACGGTTCGGTGGCGATGTGGGACAACCGGTGTTGCCAACACTATGCGGTGGCCGACTTCTGGCCGCACGAACGATTGATGGAGCGCGTGACCCTGATCGAGGCATCAGCGGAGGACGAAGTGCCCTTCTGGGTTGATGGCGACGGCCAGCGACACTACGGGATGCTGCTCACGAGCCGGGAAGCCATCGACACGCCGCTCGGATACTCCTAAGAGCTCATTTGCGGAACAAATCCGCAACTGCCTTCGAGGCGCCGCCTAGCGGACTGGACGCTTGCGGATGCGCTGACACGACGTTTGAGGGTTGACGGGACACTAGTACGCGCGGCGTTCAGGAGCATTTCGACGAGCTGTGCCAAATGCAACCTGCGTGTTCACATCAAGGGCCGTTTTGGGTGAACACCGGCACACGGGATCGGCTGCGAGGAAGCGTCGGCGCGTAAAATGGCGGATAAACCACTTGGAGCGCAAAGGTGAGCAACCTAGATGCCGAGGCACTTAAGGCCGATTTCGACCGTGACGGCGTGGTAATCATCCGCGAATTCGTCGATCGCCAAACCGTGGACGAGATCTGCCATCGAGCCGAGCGGGCGACCGAAGGCGTTCACCGCTCGGATCGATTCAGCAACATCACGAAGGGTCTGGAGAGGCAGGACAGCTATTTCGGCGATCTGCTCCACAAAGGCCCGCAGATCCCCATCCTCGAAACGCTGCTAGGCAAGAAACCGGACCCCACCACCGCCAGTTTCTTCACCAAGACCGAGAACGCCCAGGAGGTACATCCGCACGCCGACGCCCTCGACGGCGTGGTGATCTGGATCGCCCTCGACGAGGCGACCAAGACCAACGGTTGCCTGCACTTCCTCAAGGGATCCCACAAGCGCTTAGCGGAGTTCGCCCACTTACGAGCCGATACCCCCACCGACCTCGACGATCACCCCGACGCCTTCGAAGCGGCAATGAGCCCGGGCGACATGGTGATCTTCAGACCCAACACGGTCCACTGGTCGGGCCCCAACCACGATGGATCGCCACGCCGCGGCTGCAACTGTTTCTACATGGGTACCTACAAGCCCCGTAAGAAGGGTTACCCGAAGGACTGGCGCGCAGCGAAGAAGGCGAAACTCAAGCTCGCCAGCTAGCCGGCTAGCCAGCACGGGCGGGGACAGCCCCGCCCCTCGCGGCGAATAGTTACCGGCTCTCAGTCCAACGGCCGATAGGCGAATGCGGCAGCACCTTCGGCCGTCGGTGAATGTCCATTGACGACCGCCACAGGGTGAACTGCGCGCCGGGACACTCTGTTAGCATTCCGGCGTCGACTCGACCCTAATCCTAATACACCGGTTCCCCGAGCGTTGATTTCCGCTCCCTTCAGCGCGCGCACAGCCTTCGCGGTTGTGATCGCCAACATGATCGGCACGGGCGTCTTTACGAGCCTGGGTTTCCAGTTGCTGGACATCCAGTCGCCGTTCGTGATCCTGCTGCTCTGGTTCGTGGGCGGTGTCAGCGCGTTGTGCGGCGCCCTCTGCTACGCCGAACTGGGTGCTGCGCTGCCGAGGTCGGGAGGCGAGTACAACTTCCTTGCCGAGACGTACCACCCGGCAGTCGGCTTCGTATCGGGCTGGATCTCCGCCACCATCGGCTTCACGGCACCGACGGCGTTGGCCGCTATCACCTTCGGAACCTACCTGGCGTCCGTGTTCCCGTGGTTGTCGCCCAGATGGCTCGCCGCCGGGCTAATCGTCGCAATGGCAACCGCCCACGCCACGACGCGTCGCACCAGCGGCGGGACCCAGCGCGTCTTCACCTACCTGAAGGTGGTACTTATCGCCGCCTTCTGCGGACTGGGCTGGACCGTGACCGAAGCACCCCAGGACCTCGAGCTGCTGCCCGCTGCCGGCGACGGCGCATTGATTGCTTCGGGTGCGTTCGCCGTCGCCCTCATCTACGTCAACTACGCCTATGCCGGCTGGAACGCCGCCACCTACGTTATCGACGAGATGGACCGCCCCCGAGAGACCCTGTCCCGCGTACTGCTGCTCGGGACCGTC
>CAZJRX010000351.1:0-594 GCA_964548145.1 uncultured Pseudomonadales bacterium
CGCCGTCAGCGCCGACCGCCGCCGAATCGTTTTCCGGCTGCGCCCGCTGGCACGCTGGCACGACGGCAGACCGATTACCGCAACCGATGTCAAGTTTTCGGTGGATACCTTTCGCGCTGACCCCATGGCCCACGGGTGGGCGGGGGCGCTGGCCTGGGTTACCGACGCCAACATCGTGAATCCACTCACCGTCGAGATTCGTGCCGACTCGGACGTTGCCAAGCAGCTCTTCATCCTGGGCCACATGCCCATCGTGCCCGCACATTACTGGCTTGACCGCGATGTCACTGACCCGATAACCACGCCACCGCCACAGAGCGGCCCCTACCGGCTGACCGGCGTGTCTCAGGGTCGCTACTTCACATACGAACGTGTGCCGGATTACTGGGGCAGGGATCTTCCGGTGAATCGAGGGAAGTTCAACTTCGAAACCATTCGCTACGAACGCTACCTGGATGCAACGGTCGCCCGCGAAGCCCTGCGCGCGGGACTGCTTGACGTGTGGACCGAGACCGACTCGCGGCACTGGCTGTCGTCCTACGAAATTGCCGCCCGCGACCACGGTTGGCTCTTACTCGGGACATTGGCGTCAGG
>CAZJRX010000351.1:604-2927 GCA_964548145.1 uncultured Pseudomonadales bacterium
GAAGCGCCAACCGTTCGACGATCTTCGCGTACGCGAGGCGCTGTCCCATGCATTGGACTTCGAGTGGCAACTCCGGGCGTTGCACGGGGGCGAACTGACCCGGGCCACGAGCTTCTTTGCCGGCTCCATGTTCGCTTCCTCGGGATTGCCGGGAGAAGTGGAAAAAGCGCTTCTCGAACCGCATCGCGCGCAGGTGCCCGCAAGGTATTCACCCACGCCTTCTCCTACGCCAATACAGATGGCGTGGGTGTTGATCGAGACGGTTTGTCGAGGGCGAAGGCACTCCTCGCGAAAGCCGGCTATCGGGTCGAAGACGGCGTGATGGTCAACGACACGGGTGAACCCTTTGTGATCGAGTTTCTGTCCTTTAGGCGGGCAGACCAACGCATCCTCCTGCCCTACGTGCGGTCGCTGTCGATACTGGGCATCCAAGCGCAAATCCGCATGATCGACCGCACCGGCTACTACAATCGCCTGCGCAACGCTGACTACGACGCGACGCTGGTGTCTGGCGGTATCGACGTACCGCCTTCCTGGGAGTTACGTCCATTTTTTCATTCCTCATCGACCCTTTATCTCAACACGTCCCGCCTCAACGACCCGGCGGTCGATGCCCTGGTCGAGGCGGCGCTCAGTGCGACAGACCTCGATGGGTTTGTCAGCGCCTGCCGGGCGCTCGATCGTGTTCTGCTATGGAATTACTACCAGTTCCCGCTGGATGCCCTTGGGGACATCCGCATCGTCTACTGGGACAGATTCGGTCGACCCGACCTGCCAGAGGAGATGTACGTGGCGCCGTTCCCGGATGGCTGGTGGTTCGACGAGGAGAAGGCGGCGCGGATCAGCTTCGGGAAGCGTTCTGAAAAGTAGCATTTCAGGCTAACGACTGGAACGAAGCCCATCGGCGCGACGCGCCCGCAACCCGCTCAGCCCCCATACCGACGCGCGATTGTCGTCCACGGGTGACGAGCCCCAAGGGACGGGACAAACTCGTCCTACGGGTAGCGCCAATCAGCAGAACCGGATGAGACGGCGCGCCCTGAACGCCGGGCCCTCGACCGGGTGTTGCTCTGGAGCTTCTATCAGATTCCGTTGGATGCGGTGGACGACCCGCACCTGGTCTACTGGGACAAGTTCGGTCGACCGCAGCGGGAGGCCGAGGCGACGTATCTGTCGCCGTTTCCGGACGGCTGGTGGTACGACCCCGTCAAGGCCGGTCGCATCGACGTTGCAGATTGAGTGCGGAACTCTTGTCTACTGGAACAAGCTCGGTCGACCGGAACGGGAACGATCCAGCCGTCTACAAGCCTCCGTTCCCCGAGGTTGGTGGTACGACGACACGAGGGCGGCGCGGATTGAGATCAGCCGATAGCATGAGCGGTGTCTCGGGCGACCGCCTTAGCCGGCACCGGTCACCGCCAAAACCGCGTCCCCGAATGCCGCCACCGCCGACGTCAGATCGGCGACGCGGTCGCGTCCGACGCGTTCCGTGAAACAGAAGGACAGCCGCAACTGGTCGTAGCCCGCCTTGGGATTGCGCTCCCGGGCGTCCCGAGGGTAGAAGTCGTACATGGGGACGACCACGACGCCGTGTTCGGCGACCAACCGCGCGACGAACGTATCGTCGGTGACGATGTCCGGATCGAGAAATGTGAAGACGCTGAAGAACCCTGCCTCGGGCACGGTCCATTGGAACCGGTCCGGGTGGTCGCCGAGCTTGGCCTCGAGGCCGTCGAGGAGGATGGCTCGGTTCTGCCGGTAGACGTCGAGCTTGCGATCGGCGACGGGCCACAGCGACTCGCGCCGCTCGAAGGACTCGTCGACCAGTAGCGATTCGAAGGACCGCAGTGCCTGCGGGTTCTGGAACAGGATGTCGGCGCTCGCCTCGGTGAGCAGCAGGTCGGTCAACGAGACGCGTTCGCCTCCTTCGATCTCCGCAACCGCCTCAGTGTAGATGAAACCGATCCGAGGTCCCGGAAGGCCGATTTTAGAGCCGGTAAACAGATGCACGGTACGGGTCGGGTCCATTGCGAAAAACGGCTGCGACCGCTCGGCGCCTGCCGCGTAGCTGATGTAGACGTAGGGCGCGTCCTCGACGATCAGGACGCCCTCTTCGCCCGCGATGTCCAAGATGGTCCGCCGCCGCTCGGCGGTGAACGAGAAACCCGCCGGATTGTGACCATCGGGGACCGTGTAGTAGAACGGCACGAAAAACCCGTCCGCCCGCGCCTGCCGGATCGCATCGCGAAAGCCCCCCGGTTCCGGGCCTTCGGCATCCATGTCGACGCTGATCACGATACTGGTGTCGTTGGGACCGGACATG
>CAZJRX010000351.1:2937-3324 GCA_964548145.1 uncultured Pseudomonadales bacterium
GCGCGCTAGGAATCCTGCGTATGTCGGCGCATCCGTGATGTAGGCAACCGGTTTCCCCGGTCGCTCGAACAGCGAGCAGACCAAGCTGATACCACCCGTGGCGCCGACGGTTGGAATGAGTCGCCCGGGATCCATGGCGATATCCCAGTCGTTGCCGTACACCGCCGCGAAGGACTCCCGCGGCCCGACCGGCCCCAAGGTATCCGTGTAGGCATAGGACTCCCGCAGGAACTCCGGCAAAGCGGCCGGGTCGTTCAATCCTTCGAGCCGGCGCAGGTGGTCGAAATACGCCTGCTCGTGGGCGATGAAACCCCGGGGATCCGTTACCTCCACATTCGGGTAGCCGGCGCCGAGATGGTGGATCGTCAGTCCGTTCGCCTCGGCGAC
>CAZJRX010000352.1:0-3323 GCA_964548145.1 uncultured Pseudomonadales bacterium
CATCCATGCGATCTCGCGGCTACCGCCATAGGCTTTCTCGACGGCCGCGTCGACGACCTTGTGCATCACCGGCGTTATGTCGATGCCGATGCCGTCGCCCTCGATGAACGGGATGATTGGATGGTCGGGTACGTCGAGCGTGCCGTCCTCCGAGACCGTGATTCTCTCGCCTGCCTCTGGCACGTCTACGTGTGCATAACCCATTCGAAACCCTTTGCGCTCAGGAAAAGCGCGGCATTGTACATCAGCGACGCCGAAACCCCGTCGCTGCCGGACTCAGCCGCCGGTATCCTGCCAACCGTTGCGACGTTCGCGATCGCCGACGGTGGCGGCGATCCAGGTGTCGCCGTCGGCTCTGTGCTCCTTCTTCCAGAACACGGCATCCGTTTTCAGGTAGTCCATGATGAACTCGCACGCCGCGAAGGCATCGCCGCGGTGTGCGGCCGCCACCAGGACGAGGACGATCTGGTCCCGCGGCGACAACTCGCCGACCCGGTGTATGACGAGAACGTCAAGCGGATGCCACCGCGCGGACGCCGTCGCGAGTATTTTCTCGATGCTGGCCTCGGTCATCCCCGGGTAGTGCTCGAGGAACAGACCGCTCACCTCGTCGGTGCCGGCTTGATCGCGCACGAGACCGACGAAGGCGACCACGGCACCTGCGCCGCCGCCGACGCGCACCCGCATGCTCGCCCATTCTTCGGATACATCGAAGTCGGCTGTCTGAATTCGTATATCGGTGTGCAGGCTAGCCCCCCGTGACCGGGGGCAGGAAGGCTACTTCGTCGCCGCATCCGAGCCCGACATTGCCCCTTACGATGGTCTGGTTGACGCACACCCGAACACCGGGCGCCGTCAACGCCCGCAAGGCCGCCGCACCCACACGCGAAGCGAGCGTCGACCGCAAGCCCGATACGCATGGCTCGTCGACCTCAAGGTCCATCGTCGCCCGACCGACGACCTCGCGCAAGGAGCCGAAGAACCTGACGGTGACCCTCGTGCTCACGTCCCGCGATGCCATGTTCCGGATTTGCCTCCGGACTTCGTGACCAGGCCAATGCTCTCGATCATCATGCCCCGGTCCTTGGACTTCAGCATATCGTAGACCGTCAGCGCCGCGATGCTGACCGCGGTCAACGCTTCCATTTCGACCCCCGTCTGGCCGGTGACCCTGCACAGGCTCGTCACGGACAGCGTCGACTCGTCCTGCGGCGCGAAATCCACTGCCACCTTGGCAAGCGGCAGCGGGTGGCACAGGGGTATCAGGTCGCTTGTCCGCTTGGCGGCCTGGATTCCCGCCACGCGCGCCACCGCCAATACATCCCCCTTGGCGACACCGTCGCCGAAGATGGCTCGAAGGCTCTCGGGCGACATCCGGATCCGCGCCGCCGCGCAGGCTTCGCGGGCTGTCGTCGCCTTCCCCGAAACGTCCACCATCGACGCTTCGCCACGCTTGTTCAGGTGGGTCAGTTTGGCCATGCCAACGAGGATAGCACGGTATAATTCGTCGTCTTTCACCCGAGACGAGTGGTGTCACGTCGACGCTCAAATGTCGCGTCAGCGCGTCTGCAAGTGTCCAGCCCGCTAGGCGGCGCATCGATGGCATATTGGACATACGTCGAGATGCGCCAACAACGCGGATGGACGCTTGCGGGCGCGCCCTTCGGGTGGTCGTCAGAGCGTTCCTCGCCCCTTGTACCCACGCGCCGTTGCAGACGCTCGACGTACCCCGGTACGACTTCTCGTCTGCGCCTTGCGAGGAACGCACCGGCGATCACTGACGCGACAGTTGAGCGTTGACGGGACACTATGTCAGGGTCGACGGCGGTGGTGGTGGGCATGTCAGGTGGCGTCGACTCCGCCGTCGCGGCCCACGTCCTTAAGGAACAGGGATACGACGTTACCGGCCTTTTCATGAAGAACTGGGAAGAGGACGATGCGGCGGAATACTGCACGGCCCTCGCCGACTTCGGCGATGCGGCGGCCGTCTGCGACAAGCTTGGCATCGAGCTCATGACCGCCAACTTCGCAAGCGAGTACTGGGCCAACGTCTTCGAAGCGTTTCTGTCCGACTACCGGGCAGGTTACACGCCCAACCCGGATGTGCTCTGCAACCGCGAGATCAAGTTCAAGGTGTTCGCCGACTACGCCCTCGAGCTCGGCTTCGACACCGTCGCCACGGGCCACTACGCCCGGCGGAGTCCCCTAGGCGAGAGCTTCCGGCTGTTCAAGGGTCACGATTTGGCCAAGGATCAGAGCTATTTCCTGCAGGCGGTACCGGCGAGTCGACTCGAACGCTGCCTGTTTCCCATCGGCGGATTGACCAAACCGGAGGTCCGCCGACGTGCACGGGCGGCTGGGTTCAGCATCCACGACAAAAAGGACAGTACCGGAATCTGTTTCATCGGCGAGCGTCGCTTCGACGACTTCCTGGCCCGCTACGTATGCGGCGAACCGGGCCCCATCCAGGATCGCAGCGGGGCGGTGCTCGGCGAACACCGGGGTCTGCCCTTCTACACGCTAGGCCAACGCCAAGGCATCGGCCTCGGGGGCTTGAAGGGTCGCCCGGAGATGCCCTGGTACGTGGCGGGGAAGGACAACGCCACCAACACGCTAACCGTGACACAGGACGAGCGTGATCTCGAGACGTCGTGGCTTCGCGCAACGGATCTCAACTGGATATCGCCGTCGCTCGGCGAAACCGAGCGCGCGTCGGGTACCACGCTCGGTTGCACGGCGAAGATCCGCTACCGGCAACCCGACCAGCCTTGCCAGGTCACGATCGACGGGGAACGTGCCAGCGTCGTCTTCGACGCCCCGCAACGGGCGCCGACGCCCGGCCAGTTCGCGGCGTTCTACCAAGGCGACGAATGCCTTGGCGGTGGCCGAATCGTTGCCACGGGGATCGATGATGCGTAGCCCGCTGCCGTTGTCGGCGCTGACGGCGGTTTCGCCCCTGGACGGCCGATACGGCAAGCGCACGTCCGCACTCGCGCCTATCGTCAGTGAGTTCGGCCTAATCCGGTATCGCGTTCGGGTGGAAGTCGAGTGGCTGCTCTATCTCGCCGGTCCCGGCGAAATTCCCGACCTCCCGGCATTGGATCCCCAACGGCAAGCACGTATCCGCCGAATCTGGGAGGACTTCACGGTCGAGGACGCGGAGCAGGTTCGCGCAATCGAGGCTGAGACCAATCACGACGTGAAGGCGGTCGAGTACTTCGTGAAGCGCGCCGTCGCCAACGCCGACGAGGGCATGGGGTCGAATCTCGAGTTCGTGCACTTCGCCTGCACCTCGGAGGACATCAACAATCTCGCCTACGGCC
>CAZJRX010000353.1:0-3310 GCA_964548145.1 uncultured Pseudomonadales bacterium
GGGCGGCGACCTCGGCGTTCCAATTGCCGCCGAGCACGATGTCGGTGCCGCGGCCGGCCATGTTGGTGGCAATGGTCACCACCTGCGGTCGTCCCGCCTGGGCGACGATCTCGGCTTCGCGTTCGTGCTGCTTGGCGTTGAGGACGCTGTGCTTCACCTTGCGCCGGTTGAGTTCCTTGGAAAGCCGTTCCGACGATTCGATGGACGCCGTACCGACCAGCACCGGCTGGCCGCGTTCGGTCACCTCCTCGATCTCCTGAACGATGGCGTCGTACTTCTCGTCGATGGTGAGGTAGATCAGATCGTTGCGGTCGTCGCGGATCATCGGCATGTGGGTGGGGATGATGACCACCTCGAGGCCGTAGATCTGCTTGAACTCCATCGCTTCCGTGTCGGCCGTGCCGGTCATCCCGGCGAGCTTTCCGTAGAGGCGGAAATAGTTCTGCAACGTGGTCGACGCAACGGTCTGGTTCTCGCGCCGGATCTGCAGCCGTTCCTTGGCCTCGATGGCCTGGTGGATGCCGTCGCGCCAGGTCCGCCCCGGCAACGCCCGTCCGGTGTGTTCGTCGACGATGACCACTTCGCCGTTCTGGACCATGTAGTGGACATCGCGCTGGAACAGGAAGTGAGCCTTCAAGGCGGCGAGCACGTGATGCAGCAGACCGAGATTGGTGGCCGCGTAGAGCGTGTCGTTTTCGTCGAGCAGGCCCAAGCGCTTCAGTTCCTTCTCGACGAATTCGTGACCCCGTTCGGTGAGTTCCACCTGGCGGTTCTTCTCGTCGACGAAGAAGTCACCGGTTTCCTCGGGCTCCGGTTCGTTGCCCGCCAGCACCGACGGCAATCCGCGTTCGACCTTCTCCTGACGCTTGAGCCTCGGCGCCAGCCTGTCGATCTTGATGTAGAGATCGGTGCTCTCGTCCGCCGGTCCCGAGATGATCAGCGGGGTCCGGGCCTCGTCGATCAGGATCGAGTCCACCTCGTCGACGATCGCGAAATCGAGCGTTCGCTGCGAACGGTCCTCCTTGGTGAACACCATGTTGTCGCGCAGGTAGTCGAAACCGAACTCGCTGTTCGTGCCGTAGGTGATGTCCGCCTGGTAGGCCGCCTGTTTGCTGTCGCGGTCCTGGTTGTTCTGGAGTACCCCCACCGTCATTCCGAGCGCGTCGTAGATGGGGCCCATCCAGGCGGCGTCCCGGCGGGCGAGGTAGTCGTTGACCGTGACGATGTGCACCGCCCCGCCACTCAAGGCGTTGAGATAGGCGGGCAGCGTCGCGACCAGGGTCTTGCCCTCCCCGGTACGCATTTCGGCGATCTTGCCCTCGTGCAGGGCGATCCCGCCGATCAACTGCACGTCGTAGGGGCGTTCACCGCGATTGCGCCGCGATGCCTCCCGCACGGCAGCGAACGCCTCGGGTAGTACCTGTTCCAGGGACTCGCCGGCGGCGATGCGGTCCCGAAACGCCGGCGTCTTCGCGGCAAGCTCGGCATCCGACAGAGCCTGCATGTCCGGCTCCAGCCCGTTGATGCGCGCGACGACGCGTCCCATGCGCTTGAGTTCGCGGGCGTTGCTACTGCCGAAAACCTGGCGGACGAGCCTTTGGATCATCGGGGTGGTGATGGCTTGCGTTGGGGCGGGCATTCTACTCCGATGCGTGGCCAACCGCTTGTTCGGCCACCGATGCGCGACATCAACCTTTGACGCAGACCACCTGTCGCAGCGTGTGTACGACGTCGACCAGCGAGGTCTGCGCCGCCATCACGGCGTCGATGTTCTTGTACGCACCCGGCGTCTCGTCGATCACGCCCTCGTCTTTGCGACACTCGACGCCTGCCGTCGCCTCGCGGTGGTTGGCGAGCGTGAACGACCGTCGTGCATCGCCCCGGGACATGACCCGACCGGCGCCGTGCGAGCAGGAATGGAACGCGTCGCGGTTGCCTTTGCCGGCGACGATGTAGGACCGCGCCCCCATGGAACCCGGAATGATGCCCAGATCGCCCTTGCGCGCCCGCACCGCTCCCTTACGCGTGACCCAGACGCTCTTTTTGAAGTGATCTTCCCGGGCCACGTAGTTGTGATGGCAATTGACGGCTTCCTCGGTCCGCTCGAAAGACCGGACGACCTTGCGCAAGGCGCCGAGGACGCGATCCATCATCGCTTCCCGGTTCGCGAAGGCGAATGTCTGCGCCCAAGAGACCGCCCGGACGTAGTCCTTGAAATGCGCCGTACCTTCGACCAGATAGGCGAGGTCCTTGTCCGACAGGTTGATGAAGTAGCGGCGCATGTCCTCCTTCGCTTGCTCGATGAAGTAGCGTCCGATCGCATTGCCGATTCCCCGTGAACCCGAATGCAACATCGTCCATACCCGGTCGGCCTCGTCCAGGCAGACCTCGATGAAGTGGTTGCCCGTGCCGAGGGTGCCGACGTGGAGCGGCGCCCGCCTGGCCGGACGAGTCAGCTTGGGTGCGCGCGAGACGATGGCGTCGAGACCGTCCTGGAGCGGCAGCCAATTGGCAACGACATCGGCAGGCGGTTCCTCCCACGCCCCCACGTCCCGGCCGCGACCGGCGGTGCGTCCATGGGGCACGCGACGCTCGATCTCGGCACGGAGTCCGCCGAGGTCATCGGGCAAGTCGGAAGCGGTGAGCGATGTCCGTACGGCCATCATTCCGCAGCCGATGTCGACACCCACCGCAGCGGGTACGATGGCCCCCGATGTCGGGATCACCGAGCCCACGGTCGCGCCGATCCCCCAGTGCACGTCCGGCATGACGGCCACATGCTTGTGGACGAACGGCAGGCGCGCGACGTTGTGGACCTGGTTCCAAGCCTGCTCCTCCACCGGCACACCTTGGGTCCAGGATTTGATCGGGGCGCCGCCCGGTGTGGCCGAGTAGACGTAGCCCCTGTCTGCGTCCGTTGCGTTCATGGCCAGTCGCTGAAGAATCCGAGGGGCGGGCATCATACGCCCGGGATGCCGCGATTTCGATTGTCCGAAAGTCCGGCTCGGCGTAGCATCGCCGGACTTCCCCGACTGCCGCTTCGATGGACGAGAACTTCCGTCCCCTGGACGCGAGCCTGCGTCGAAAACTGCGCGATATCGCGCGCATCGTGCCAAGGGTCTACGGATTCCTTTGGCAGGTCACACCGGGGTATTTCGCGATCAGCTGCGGGATCATGGTGGTCACGGCGTTGATCCCTGCGGCGATCATCTACATGACCAAGGTGATCGTCGACGGCGTCGTCGAGGTCGCTGCCAGCGGCGGCGACTGGCAGACCCTCTTGGTGCCGGTCGGCATCGTGTTCGCTCTA
>CAZJRX010000354.1:0-3310 GCA_964548145.1 uncultured Pseudomonadales bacterium
CGAATTTCTGCCCCGGAACCCATCCCGAACCCGAGTACCCGCCGCTCAAGGTCTTCGGGCACCAATGCGCGATGATGGCGGGCACGGCGGGGGCCATGGCGGCGCTGGCAACGGCGCGGCAAGCGCGTCGCTCTGGCGTCGGCGATTACATCGATCTGTCGGAGCAGGACTACGTCGCGTCGGCGCTCGAGGCGGGCATCCCGGTCTACAGCTATCGGGGCGCGGTGCTGAAGCGCCATCACGAACGTGGGCTCATCCCCTGGGGCATCTTCCAGGCCAAGGACCAGCCGATCTTCCTGGTCTGCGTCGAGCAGGACCAATGGGAGCGACTCGTTCAGTTCATGGGCAACCCGGACTGGGCGTCCCTCGACGTGTTTGCGGACGTGCCGAGCCGCGCCGAGAACCAGGATCTCGTGCACCCGTTCGTGCAGGAGTTCATCGGCGAGTGGAACGCCTGGGATCTCTACCACCAGGCCCAGAAACAGCGCATCTGCTTCGCGCCGGTAACGAGCTACCGGGAACTCGCGACGAACGAGCACTTGCGGGCGAGAGGGTTCTTCGCGACGGTGGACCAGCCGGGTGTCGGCCCCCTAGAACACCTGGCGTCGCCGACACTGACGAGGACGGGGCGGTCGCGGATCCGGCGCCATTCGCCCCGGCTCGGCGAGCACAACGAGGAAGTGCTCGGCCAAGTTTCGCCACGGCCGCCGCGCGAAATCACCACCCCGACGCTTCCCTTGGACGGCGTACGCGTGGTCGATCTGACTTGGGTCTGGGCGGGCACGTACTGCGCGATGAACCTCGCCCACTTGGGCGCCGACGTCATCCACATCGAATCCGAGAAACGGCCCGACCTGTACCGTCGCACGACGACCAGCGTTGCGGGCGATCCCCCGGACCTCAACCGATCCGGCATGTTCAACCAGTGGAACCAGGGCAAGAAAGGCGTCGCCGTGGATCTACGCTCGGCGCAGGGCATCGAGATCGTCAAGGACTTCGTGCGTGTCAGCGATGTCGTCACCCAGAACTTCGCCACCGGCGTCATGGAGCGCCTGGGCCTGGGTTACGACGCGCTCCGGGAGATCAATCCGAAGATCATTCTCGCGAGCATCAGCGGCTACGGCCAATCGGGCCCGTACCGGGACTACATCGGGTACGGCCCGGCGGCGTCTGCCCTCACCGGCACGTCGGACACGACCGGCTACGTCGGTGCGGGACCGGAGGAAGTCGGCGTCTCCATGCCCGATCCCAATGCCGGGATCACCGCGGCCCTGGCGATCGTTTCGGCCCTCGAACGCCGGGACGAGACCGGCGTCGGCGACCACCTGGACGTCACGTTGCTCGAAGCAAGTGCGGCGTTTGGCGTCGAAGCCTGGATGCAGTACGTCCTCAACGGCACCCAGCCGGAGCGGATGGGCAACCGGGATCCCGATATGGCGCCCCACGGCTGTTTCCCCTGCCACGGCGAGGACGAGTGGATCGCCATCGCCTGTGCGAGCGACGAGGAATGGCAGATGCTCGTCCCCCTGATCGACCCGGCGCTTGCCGACGACCAACGCTTCGAATCCCTTGCCGCCCGCAAGGCCAACGAGGACGCACTGGAGGAGGCGGTCTCGTCGTGGACCCGGACCCGGGAGCGTTGGCAGATCACGGCACTGCTTCAAAGCGCGGGTATCGCGGCCTTCCCGACCTTCAACTGCAAGGACATCGTCGAAGACCCGCACCTGAACGCCAGGGGCTACATCGAACGCCTCCCGCACCCGGAAACGGGATCCCGGGCACACGCGGGAATCCCCTGGCGACTCGCCCGGCGGCCAAACGGCGTGCGCTTCGCTGCGCCCTGCCTGGGTGCCGATACCGAGGTTGCGCTGAAGGACATCCTCGGCTACGACGAGGATATAATCAACGCCCTTCGGTTGGCGGATGTGCTGGTGTAAACGCGGGAGTAATAAGATGGGCGAGCGCGGCTCCCGGCCGACGCGTTAGCCTCGCCCCTACGATTGCTTTGCGACTGCCTGTATGTCCCGCATTTCCTTACGCGCCCCTGCGTCCATGCGTTCGATGGCGCGGGTGAAGGCCGACGGCGCGATCCGACCGGCGTTGCCCGTCAAATAGTCCTCGATCGCCTCGGGATACGCCCGCCACATCTCGCGTAGAACCCAGCCGACGGCTTTCTGCATAGGTTGGCGCCGATCCTCGACGCAGCGGTCCACCATGGGCAGGACCTCATCGGGTGGGAGGAAAACCGCGTTCTTTCCGGTGTAGTGGATCAGGCTGACGATGGACACCCGGCGCGGCCAAAGCGCCTCGTCCACGTTCCAGCGTTGGAGTACGGGCATTACCGTCTCGGAGTCGGCTTCGAGGAGCCTCGAATAGGTGCCGCTCAACCCGTCGGCGTGGCACCAGTTGTCGACCCGGTCTATCCAACGCTTCATCACGGGCCAGTAGGCGTCGTCCACGTGCTTGCGAAGGATGGGCCCGTAGTACTCTTGGGCGGCGAATAGCACGTCGCCCCACTCGCTGCCCATCCATAGGTCGTCCCAAATGGCCAGCACCGTGGCCGGGTCTTGGTCGTAGAACGAGAAACCCTGCCGCACGCGACGGCGCAGGGCTGGCACCCGAATTCCCACGTACTTGAGCGACGAACCGCGGTCCTTGGCGATGTGCCGACCCAACGAGGGCCTCCCCAGCGCCTGCAATGCGGCGAGAACTTCGTCGTGGTACCTCGGGTACTTCACAGCGTCACGACGGACTCGTAGGGGACGCCCTGGGGACGCCCTTGTGGCGTCCCGATCTGCCGCGCGCGTGCAGCGCGAAGTCAGCCGATGACTTCGAACCGCTGGAGGTTCGGCGGACCGGCCATCAGGCCCCGGAACTTCCCGCCCGCTGCCCGGAAGTGATCGCTCTGGCCATGAGCGGCCAATGCCGCATCGTCGTCGTAGAGTTCCATCACGGCGTAGCCCTCGTCGTCCTTGACCAGTGTGTAGAGCTGATTCCCGGGTTCGTTGGCGCGAACGGCCGCCGCGAGTTCCAGCGTCACGGATTCGAACTCCTTTTCCTTGCCATCGGCGACGTTCAACCTAGCGAGTAGCGCAATCATGTATGGACTCTTCCAAATCGACGAGAGGGTGCGGCAGCATAACCCGACCGCCGCTATCACCGGAACACCGGGACACCGGAAGGAATGCACCGAGACAAGCTTCTTACGCTGCTCAGCCGGTACGCCGACCGATATCCCGGCGAAGACACCTCCCGGTTCCGGCACTTCGTGGAGCGACAGCCGCGTTGTTTCGAACGCGACTGCTGGGAC
>CAZJRX010000355.1:0-3300 GCA_964548145.1 uncultured Pseudomonadales bacterium
TTTCAGGTCGCTCTTGCCGGGGACGTTGAGCACGAGGACGCCGGCATCGACACCGAAGTAGTCGCCGAGGTCCGCGCCGATATCGACGAGGCGCAAGTCGCTGCTGCTACCGAACCATGATGCGGACCCCTGACCCGGGGGCACATGCTCGGACCAACGTGGCGCCCAGAGCCGGCGTATGTTCTCGATCATCGTGGGGGCGGACAGAGGTTGGGCCAGCGTGACAATATCGTGTCCGGGCGTGGTGACGACGTCGAAGGTCTGGGTTTGGCCATCGCGATCAACCGTCACGACGACGCTATCGCCGGGGTCCACGGCGTCGAGGACCCGATGCAATACGGTCATGGGGCGCCGCTGTCCGGTCAGCGTCGCCTCGTTGATCGCGATCACCACGTCCTCGGCTTGCAGGCCGGCTTCTTCGGCGCCGCCCCCCGGCGTTACACCCGCGACGACGATGCCGTCCTCGGTCTGATCCCCGACCAGGATGCCGATCAGGGGGCGGTCGCCTGAGGCGGTCATGTGTCCTCGGGCCGCTTCGGCCATTCGCTTCGCCGCCGCCGTCAATTCGGCCCTCGCGGCTTCCATTTCGGTTCGCGCCGAGGCCATCGCCTCCTGTGCCGCTGCCATATCGGCGCGCGCCCTGTCGGCTTCGTCGGCCTTTGTCTCGTCGGCGTTACCGACGACAGAAAGGCTGATCGCAGTTGCGAGAATGATGGATTTCATTGGGTTTCTCCTGTGATTTCTGGTGGATCGGGAATGTCAGAACGACACTTGGCGGACGAATTCGTGCTGGCGGTAGCGTTCGATGTCGGTGAGATCCGCGATCAGGTCGACGCGGTCGCGCAACAGCGCTTCGCGGCTCTTCGGTTCGATCGCGCCTGCAAACATCTGTTCGTTGAGTGCCGCGTCGATGCCGCCGATCTGTGCCCGAAGTACCTGCTCGGGGCCGGACGTCGAGTAGAAGGCAAGAACCGCCCGGCGACGTTGCTCGGCACGGCGCGATTCCTCCAGCAGGGTCTCGATGGCGGCGGTGCGATCTAGTGGTTCGGTCGCATGGGGCAACCCGTTGGCCGCAACTTCGGTAACGCCGCCAGGTTCGACGTCGCCGGACGGCAGGTGGATCGAAACGAGCACGGCCGCAGCGGCCACGATGGCGATGCCTGCGGCAACTGCGGTGGGTGCCTGACGGCCCCACCGCCGCTGGGATCTGGATCGCGCGGCTTCCCCGTCCAGGCGTTCCTGGACGCGTTCCCAGATGCCGGCCGGAGCGTTCAGGTCCGGCAGGGCGCGCAGTTCGTTGTCGAGGGCGTCGGGTTCGCGGGCTGCAGGCGCGTCCGCGATTTCACGACGCGCAAGCGGTCGCTGGCGTCGTTCGTTGCTCATCGTTCATTCCTCTGAAGGCGGCCAGTGCCGTGAAGGCACGGGCCAACTGGGATTTGGAAAAACTGGCCGTGCGCCCGAAGGCGCGACCGATCTCGTCGTGGGTGTAACGCTCGACGCAGTGCATCCAGACCACGGCCCGGGCGTTCGACGGCAGGGATCCGAGCGCTTGCTCGATGTCCATCGCCCGATCCGTGCCGTCGTCGGTCGCCTCGTTTGTGCGGTGGACGCCCCGGTCGTCCTCGGCGAGTGCTTCGCGCCGCTTGTGCCAGGGCGAACGGAGCCGCATGAGGCAGTGGTTCACGGTGGTCGTTCGAAGCCATGCGCCGAGGGACTCGGGGCGTTCTAGCTTGTGGGCGGCTCGAATGACGTCGACGAAGGTGTCTTGCGCGACCTCTTCCGCCAGGTTCGCGTCGTTGAGGATCCGTCGGGCAAGCGTGTAGACGGCATTCGCGTAGGCGCGGTAGACGATCTCCTGCGCCTTGCGGTTGCCCTTCATGAGCTGGCGCACCACGGCAGGATCGATCTCGATGCTGCGAAACCGGGACATGTGCCTTAGATGCGCCACCGACGAAAAAGGTCGCAACGCCACCGCTGCGCGGTCGCCCCGGATTCGCTGGCGCGAGTCCGTTGGGTGCCACGGTCGAGCGGAAGGCACGAGCAGGTCTCGGATGTCCGAATCGGCATGGAACGGCGCCACGGCGAGTTGCTACGGGAGATCGCCGGAGCCAAGGACGAAATGCGGACTGAATTCGCGAGCGTGCGCCGGGAAGTCTCGGCGGTTCGGGAACGGGTCGTGCGGGTCGAGACGCTGCTGGTCGGAAAGGAACCGCCGCCATCGGGCGACGATTCGGCGGATCCTCGTTGACCGGAACTCAGCCCGCTGCGGCGGGTCGCTCGTAGATCGACTCCTCCTTCTTGGACTCCTCGGAGACCTTGCGACCCAGTGACTGGAACACGGGGATGTCCTCATCCGCCAAGGGTTCCATGGCGATCTTGCGCGCCATCGCGGCTTCGAGATACGGCGCCAGTTCTTCCATCTTGCGCCGTTCGCGTTCCTCTTCACGCTCCTTGAACTCCGGCATCACTTCCGCCGCGAAAAGTTCGAGGGCATCGCAGATGTGCTCGTGTTGGTTGCGCCCGGCCTGCTGGATGAATGTGACCTGGTCGACGTTGCAGGCCTCGAACTTCAGGAGGTGTTCACGCAGGTCGGCCGGGGTGCCGATGCCGCCGCGGCTGCCCGACAGGGCTTGGGTGATGTCGCGGGATTCCTGCTGCGCCTTCTTCATGGTCTCGAACTGTTGCCAGAGGTCGGTCCGGCCCGGCTTGTGTTCGCCGAAGGCGTAAAGGCTGCCGAGTGCGAAGCCGAAGAACTCGAACCCGGCGAGGCCGCGTCGGATAGCCTCTTCACGGTCCTGGTGGCAGGAGAAGCTCGACACCATGCAGATGTTGGGGTTGATCGCGTGGCCGATGGGCACGCAGGCATCGCTTTTGATGATGCCGTAGTACTCCTCCACCCACTCGGTCGCCTCCGCCGGATCGACGAATGCGAACGTCAGTGCGCCGATGCCAAGCCGGGCCGCCATGCGGATGGTCTCCCGCTGCGAACAGGCAACCCACAGCGGCGGGTGCGGTCGCTGCACCGGCTTGGGCACGATGTTGCGACAGGGCATCTCGAAGTACTGCCCCTTGTAGCCGGGGTAGGGGTCCATCGCCAGCATGTTGCAGATCTGTTCGGTGGACTCCATGAAGATCTTGCGCTTCTTCTCAACCGGGATGCCGAAGCCGCCGAGTTCGAGCTCCGCCGACGATTCGCCGGTGCCGAACTCGACGCGGCCGTTGGACACGAGATCCAGCGTCGCGATGACCTCGGCAGTACGCGCTGGATGGTTGTAGCCGGGGATGACCTGTCGGATCCCA
>CAZJRX010000356.1:0-1618 GCA_964548145.1 uncultured Pseudomonadales bacterium
TGCCGTTCGCCGATGCCGACCCCGATCCGTTGACGTTCGCGAAGCGGATCACGAAGTCGTTGTACGAGGTGCGCGCCTCGCCCACGGTCTGGGTATCCGGTTCCCGCTCGGAGCCGGCCGGGTGTCGGGATTCCGTCATGCGGGTCACCTCGACGCGTAGGATCCCAGCTGCGGGGTGTGGATGACGGATTTCTGCATGTCCCAGGCGTTGGTGGGACAGCGCTCCGCGCACAGACCGCAGTGCAGGCAGACATCCTCGTCCTTGGCCATGACGCGGCCGGTAGGGAGCGTCTCGGACACGTAGATGTCCTGCTCCGGGTTCTCGGCAGGCGCCGTCAAGAGCGTCCGCAGCTCCGGCTCGTCTGCGTTCTCGGTGAAGGTGATGCAGTCCATCGGGCAGATGTCGACGCAGGCGTCGCATTCGATGCAGAGGTTCTCGGTGAACACCGTCTGCACGTCGCAGTTGAGACAGCGCTGCGCCTCCTTGAGGCCCAACCGGGCGTCGAAGCCGAGCTCCACCTCGATCTTGATGTTGTCGAGCGCCTTGCGCTTGTTGGCATGGGGTACCAGGAAGCGCTTCGAGTCGTCGTGTTCGGCGTCGTAGCTCCACTGGTGGACGCCCATTTTCTGGCTGACCAGATTGACACCCTCCGGGGGGCGGTCCTTTCTGATGTCCTTGCCCTGGCACATCAAGTGGATCGAGATCGCCGCCTTGTGGGCGTGCGCGGAAGCCCAGATGATGTTCTCGGGGCCGAGCGCCGAGTCGCCGCCGAAGAAGACCTTCGGGTGGCTGGACTGCAGGGTGTCCTCGTCGAGGATGGGGCAGTCCCACTTGTCGAACTCGATGCCCGCATCGCGCTCGACCCAGGGGCAGTGGTTCTCCTGGCCGATGGCCATCAGCACGTGGTCGCATTCCATGACGACATCCGGCTCGCCGCTCGGCTCGTAGCGATAGCGGCCCTTGCCATCCGGGATCGGCCGTACGCATTCGAAGACGATGCCCGTGAGCTTGCCGTTGTCGTGCAGGAACTCCTTGGGCGGCCGGTTGTTGATGATCGGGATGCCCTCCGACATGGCATCCTCCTTCTCCCACTCGGAGGCTTTCATGACATCGAAGGCGGAGCGGACGACCACGGTGACGCGTTCGGCGCCTAAGCGCTTGGAGGTGCGGCAGCAGTCCATCGCGGTATTGCCGCCACCCATGACGATGACCTTGCCGGAAATCGACGAGGTATGGCCGAAGGCGACGCTCGACAGCCAGTCGATGCCGATCGAGATGTGGTCGTCGACTTCCTGCCGACCGGGCAGGTCGAGATCACGCCCTCGTGGCGCCCCGGTACCCACGAAGTACGCGTCGTAGTCCATGTCGAGCATTTCCTTCATGCTCGTGATCTCGTAGCCGAACTGGGCATTGACCCCCATGTTCAGGATCAGATCGACCTCCTCCTCGAGGACGTCGGCCGGCAGCCGGAACGCCGGAATCTGGCTTCGCATCATGCCGCCGCCCGCCGGGTCGCGGTCGAACATGTCGATCTCGTAGCCGAACGGCAGAAGATCCCTCGCCACCGCAAGAGACGCAGGCCCTGCGCCCATCAGGCAGATACGCTTGCCGTTTTTT
>CAZJRX010000356.1:1655-3285 GCA_964548145.1 uncultured Pseudomonadales bacterium
GGCACACGCGGAAGGTAATCCGCGATATCCCCCTTGTGATCTGCGGCGACCCGTTTGAGGCGACAGATGGCAACCGGCTTTTCCTCCGTGCGCACCCGTCGGCAAGCGGGCTCACAGGGCCGATCGCAGGTTCGCCCGAGGATGCCGGGGAAGACGTTGGAGTCCCAATTGAGCATGTACGCTTCGGTGAAGCGTTCCTCGGCGATCAGCCGGATGTAGTCGGGCACGGGCGTATGCGCGGGGCACGCCCATTGGCAGTCCACGACCTTGTGGAAATAGTTGGGATCGGCGATGTTCGTCGCTTTCATCGATGTCGCTGTCGGCATCTACGCCGTAACAGTCGCGGTCGGATCCTCGCTGCCATCCATGCGCCCATGAGAAAGTCCGGTGAGTGAGGCACGCCTCGCTCCCCGGAACAGCCGTCATTCTAGGTGTTCGGCGTAGCGAGGCGCAACAAGATCAGACCATGACGGTGGTGGCCACCGGCAGCCGGTTCGATGGGAACCGGAACAAGCTGCCGGGCCGCGTCACACGTTACCGGGGATACGTCGATCCCGCGGTGCGGCGTTCGTCACGGGCGGGAGCACCGCACGCCGTGTCGGCTTCGTCGAGCCTGCCGACACCGGCATCGGACTCCTGGTAGGTCAAGCCGAAGCCGTAAGGGAACAGCGGTGCGTAGTCGCTATCACCGACGTTCAGCGGCGTGTGCAGCGCATGACGGGGCCAGGAGTAGGCCAGCCGGCCATGGAAATCGTGTCCGATGGTGCCGTGCGGCCCTCGGAAAAGCACATCGGCCACGCCCCCTCCCTCGCTGCCCGGGAGCCAAGCGACGACGAATGCATCCGACGCGTTCAGTTCGGGGTTCACCCACATGGGTCGACCCGTCAGGAACACCGACAGCGTGGGAATGCCCCGCTCCTTGAGCCTCCTGAGGATTGCCAGGGGCGCCGCATCCATACCCGAGTAGCTGAGATGGGTACGGTCACCGTCACCCTCCGCGTAGGGGTTCTCGCCGAAGACCACGATGGCGACGTCCGGGGCGGCGCCGTCGAATTCGCCATTCGGGCTCAAGGTTACCGAACCGCCGTTGCCCGCCACCGCCTCCTGGAATCCCTGGTACACCGAGGTGCCGTTGGGAAAGTCCGTGTTGTCGTTGCCGGTGCCCTGCCAGGTCAACGTCCAGCCGCCACACTGCTTGCCGATGTGATCCGCGCCGTCGCCCGCAACCAGGACGTCGATGTCACGCCGCAACGGCAACAGCCCATCGTTCTTGAGTAGCACCAGCGACCGGCGCACGGCGCGACGCGCACATTCCCGATGCGCCCTATCGCCGACGACCGTCGGATCGGCGGTGTCCCGACGCTCGGACGGACGACCTCGTGAGAACACGTTCGCCCGTGCCTTGACACGCAGGATGCGGCGTACGGCATCGTCGACCCGCGCCATCGGGACCGCACCGGCGGTCACCTGGTGGAGCAGGTCGTAGTAGGTCCGACGCCACTCGACGCCCACCATCAGCATATCGACGCCAGCATTCACCGAACGCGCGCATGCATCCCCCCGATCGTCGGCGACTTGCAGATAGCCGTCCCAATCGCTGACCACGAAGCCGTCAAAGCCGAGGCTACCC
>CAZJRX010000357.1:0-2226 GCA_964548145.1 uncultured Pseudomonadales bacterium
CGGGGCGTCGGCAAGCGCTTCGACGACTGGGTGTTCCAGAATGTCGATCTCGCGTTGCCTGCCGAATGCACCAGCGCCATCGTCGGCGAGAGCGGCTGCGGCAAGACCACGCTGCTGCAGTTGGTCAATGCCGTGCTCCGACCCGACGAGGGGGACGTCGAAGTTCTCGGTGGCCGTGTCCCCGAAGCCGGCGTGGCGGCGTTCCGGCGACGTATCGGCTACGCGGTCCAGGGCGCCGGCCTGTTTCCACATCTGACCCTCGTCGAGAATGTCACGCTCCTCGCGCGACTCGAGCGCTGGCAGGAGCCAGCCATCGATGCCCGGGTCGGCGAACTGTTCGAACTGGTCGCCCTCACCCGCGACCTCGACGACCGCTATCCGCACCAGTTGTCCGGTGGCCAGCAGCATCGGGCCGGGCTGTGCCGCGCAATGATGCTGAAACCCGAGATGCTGCTGCTCGACGAGCCGTTCTCCGCCATCGACCCGATCACCCGCGTCGACATCTACGCACAGTTCGAGGCGTTGCGCGGCCACGAACCGGTGACGACGGTGCTGGTCACCCACGACATCCGTGAAGCACGCCGCCTTGCCGACTATCTCGTCGTCATGGGCGACGGCGGGGTCGTGCAATCGGGTGCGGTCGCCGAGGTGGTTGCCGCGCCGGCGAACGACCTGGTGCGGCACTTGCTGGAGTCCGGAGCGTGAACGTCAAGGTCGTTGGCGCGGGGCTGCTCCTGGTCGGCCTGACGGCCTTCGGGGCCGTTGCGGAGCGGCCCATCGTGGTCGCGAGCAAGAACTTCACGGAAGCCTACATCCTCGGTGAGGCCATCGCCCAACTGCTCGAGAGCGAGGGATTCGAGGTCGACCGGAAGATCGGGCTCGGCGGCACGAAGATCTGCTACGACGCGCTTGTTGCGGGCGACGTCGATGTCTATCCGGAGTACACCGGCACCATCGCCGAGGCGATCAAGGACATCGACGGCGAACCGACGCGGGAGGGGATCGCCGCCGCGCTCGAACCCGACGGTGTTGAGATGCTCGGCGACTTCGGGTTCAACAATACCTACGCCCTGGCGGTGGCCCGGGGCGTGGCCGAGGCGCGCGGTCTCCGGCGGATTTCCGACCTGCGCGCACATGCCGATCTGCGTATGGCGGTGTCCCACGAGTTCCTCGAACGAGCCGACGGCTGGCCGGGACTGCAACGTCTCTACGGGCTCGCCGAGGTGCCCGACGGTATCGAGCACGCCCTGGCCTACGACGCCATCGCCAACGGCGCCATCGACTTGACGGATGCGTACTCCACGGACGGCGAGTTGAACCACTACGACCTCACGGTCCTCGAGGACGACCGCGGATTCTTCCCGCGCTACATGGCCGTGCCGATCGTCCGGTCCGACCTGGATCCCCGGGCCAAGGCGGCACTGCGTCGCCTTGCGGGTACGTTGGGCGATGTCGAAATGCAGGCGATGAACGCCCAGGCGGTTTTCGGCGGTCGTACCACCGAGGCGATCGCGAGTTCGTACCTCGCTGATAAGAAACTGCGCGGCGGGGAAGGTGGCGCGGCCGTTGTCCGCGACAGCCTTGCCGACCGTCTCGTCTCGAACACCCAACGACACCTCTTCTTGGTCGTTGCGGCGGTGGCGCCCGCCACGCTGGTGGCGGTAGTGCTGGCGTTGGCGATATTCAAACTGCCGTGGTTCGCACGCGGGGCGGTCTACGTCGCCGGCCTGATGCAGACGATCCCGTCCATCGCGCTCCTCGCGCTCCTGATCCCGTTGGTGGGCATCGGCTGGTTGCCGGCGGTGATCGCGCTCTTCCTCTATGCGCTATTGCCGATTCTGCGCAACGCGGTGACAGCGCTCACATCCATCGAGCCGACCCTGCGCCGGGTAGCGGTGGCGATGGGGCTCAAGCCCACCGAGGAACTGCGCCACGTTTTCGTCCCGCTCGCCATGCCGAGCATCCTCGCAGGCGTGCGCACGGCGATGGTCATCTGTATCGGCACGGCGACGCTCGCGGCATTCATCGGCGCGGGCGGACTCGGCGATCCGATCGTCAAAGGCCTCGCCTTGAACGACACGCGGCTAATCCTCGAAGGGGCGGTACCTGCGGCGGCATTGGCGATCATCACGGAGCTGCTTTTCGAGCAGGTCGAACGCTGGCTCGTGCCCGGCCACCTGCGGTCCAGCAATACGACGGGCTAGCGCGTCTCGACGCCTCCGAGCA
>CAZJRX010000357.1:2236-3208 GCA_964548145.1 uncultured Pseudomonadales bacterium
ACCGTATTCGTCGACCAGTTCGAACCCCTGCATCTGCTCCCAGGTCGGCTCCCCGGGTGGCGGCCGCAGCGTCAGCCGGACGTCGACGGACTCGTTGCCCTCATCCGGCACGGCCGCGATTCTCGGGCTGGTGCTGGAGGTGTACTTCCTGCAGGCTTCCGAGATTCGCGAACAACCCTTGCGGCAACGCGTCAAGTTGGTTTCGTTCGAGGTGCAATAGTTCAAGCTTGACGAGGTCGGCGAGCGCGTGAGAGCTAAGTTCCGCCAACCGGTTGTCGTTGAGGTGGAGTTGGCGGAGTTCGAAAAGGCCACTCAGAAGGTCTTCCGGTAGGGCATCGAGCCGGTTCGACGTCAGTCCGAGATGCGTCAGCTTGGACGTATTGGCCGTCAGTCCAGGCGGCAGGTTCACTAGCCGATTGTCGGCGAGTTCCAGGTGGGCTAGGGATGGATTTTCATCGAGGAGGCCTTGGGGCAACGTCTCAAGCCGGTTGGCGCGCAGATTCAGGACACGCAGCGCTTCGAGTCCCTGAAACACATGGGGGGACACGTCGGTCAACTCGTTGACCTGCAGGTTCAATTCCCGAAGGTTGCCGAGCTCGTCGAACACACCGAGGGGGAGTGCCGACAGGGCGTTCGACCAAAGGTCCAGCCGCTCGAGGTTGGCGAGGCCATCGAATGCGTCTACGTCGAGATCGGTCAGCCGGTTCGCCCACAGGTCCAGCCGTTTCAATTCGGCAAGGCCTTGGAAAGTGCCGCCCGGCAACGCGGTGAGACGGTTGTCACCCAAGGCGAGTCGCTGGAGTCGGGGAACGCCCGCGAAAAGTCCAGCGGGTATTGCCGCGATCTGATTCTGGTCGAGGAGCAGTTCGGTGAGATTTACCAGGCCTTCGAAGTCACGGAACGCTAGCCCGCATTTGTCACCAGTGGCCGCGATGATCGCCGAGGATTTTGGTTCCGTGTGCGTGCTCGCGA
>CAZJRX010000358.1:0-3189 GCA_964548145.1 uncultured Pseudomonadales bacterium
CGCGCTTCGAAAGTCACGGTCTACGTCTCTCGGCTGGAGGATTGCGACGCTGCCAACGCGGTCTATTCGGAGTTCTTCTCCAAATACCCTCCGGCCCGGAAAGTCATCCAGAACCAGTTCTTGCCCGGCCTTCTCGTTGAGGTCGACGCCATTGTCGCGCTGAACGAGCCAGAAACGCCGAAAGGAAGCTGACATGACCGAGAACTCGAACATTCCGATTGTCGATGCCGATTGCCATATCTCGTCACACAAGTTCGACAGCCTGGCGATCACGGCCGACGAACTGCTCGAACAGATGAACCGCGCCGGCGTCGACAAGGCGCTGATCTGGCTGAAGCCGCCCTACAACAAGGATATCGAGCCGGAGAACAAGGCGATCGCAGAAGCTTACGATGCCCATCGCGACCGGTTTCTCGGGTTCGGCTGGACCAATCCCCGCCTGGGTGTCGACTATGCCCGCGACATGGTCACGAAGTGCTACGATGAGTACGGCCTTCTCGGCGTGAAATTCAACGGCGCGCAGGACGATTATGTCATCGACGACGACGACATCCTGCCTGTGATCGAACATGCCGCGCGGTTCGGCAAGCCGATCGCATTCCACATCGGCGTCGATTTCCCCGAGAACACGCACCCCTACAGGCTCGGCCGAATCGCGAAGCGTTTTCCCGACACCGACTTCATCCTGATCCATATCGGCGGTGCGGGCTTTCCCGCGCTCGACCGGGCGGCCATCGAGGTCGCGAGCGACCACCCAAACGTCACGCTGATCGGCAGCGCGATTCACGAACGGGCGATTATGGATGCGGTCCGAGCGGTCGGGCCGAGACGGGTCTGCTTCGGCTCCGATATGCCGTTCTTCCTGATGCACACCCGGCTCGCGCTCTACCGCGCGCTTCTGCGCGACGAGGCACCAAAAGATGTCGCGGACATTCTCGGCGGCAACATCCTGCGGCTTGTCGGGCAGGGCGAAGCGGACGTCGAGGAAAGGCAAAAGCGTTAGGCATGACCGATCTCATCTACGCAACGGCCCACGAAGTCACGACCCTCGAGCCGACCCAGGTCTCGGGCTTCGCTGACCACACCGCCGCCCTCGCGATCTTCGGATCGCTGGTGTTCAACTTCGACGGCAAGACCGGTGCCGTCGGCTACCGCCCTTGGCTGGCCGAGAGCGTCGAGGCAGTCTCGCCGAAATGCTGGGTCGTCCGGCTCCGGGACGGGATGCGCTTTCACGACGGCACCGAGTTCGACGCCGAAGCGCTAAAGTTCTCGTTTGATCGTATCCGCACTCCCGGTTTCCCCGCAAAGCGCTATTTCAGCTCGGCGCCAATCAGCTCGGTTGAGGTCCGGGACCGGCTGACCTGCGCGGTCCACACAAGCGTGCCGATTGCCGCGTTTCAGGCCCGCCTCCTGCGCGCTGACGGGTCGGTCGTGGCACCGGGCCACTATGTCGGCGATCCCTCCGAAACGGCGTTTGATCCAATCGGGGCAGGGCCGTTCCGCTTTGAGAACTACTTCAAGGGCGACCGGCTGGAACTCAGCGTGTTCGACGGGTTCGAGGATCCGCGCGGATACCCGCGCCCGAATTTCGAACGTCTCGTGATGAGGGTGATCGCCGATCCCGATCAGCTGTTCTCAGAATTCGAGGGGGGGCGGGTGGACATCGCGCCGATTACGCCAGACCAGACCGAGGCCTTCGGAGGAATAGACGGCGTCCGGATCATCTCCGCCTCCGACACCTCCCGTATGAGCCTTGAGATCAACCAGGCCGCCCATCCCGCCCTCCGCGACAAGCGCGTCCGGCAGGCGATCAACCACGCTATCGACGTCGAGACGTTGCTCTGCGAACTTACCGGCGGGGCGGGTCAGAGGATCGTTTCGCTGGTCAACCCGCCGAATGAGAATGCCTCCATCGCTCCCTATGCCTATGATACCGACCGGGCGCGGGCGCTTCTCGCTGAAGCAGGCCACGACGGAGGATTCGAACTCGAGATCGACTGGAGCACAGCCCGCGACCGGGGCAAACTCACCGAGGCCGTGGTGCCCTATCTCGAGGCCGTCGGTATTCGGGTCTCCAGGGTGAGCGAACTCGACTGGGGAGGCGAATACAAGCCGCGTCAGACGGAAGGCACGCTCGGCGGCCTCCATGGCCACGGCCATGCCGGTGTCGAAATGACGGCCGAAACCGACCTCTGGCCGATCCATCCCTTCCGTGAGGATAATTCCACCAACTGGTCAGGGCCGCAAGCCGACCGGTTCTGCGAGGTCTATTCCGAATTGCAGCGGACTGTGGATGTAGAGGGACAGCGCCGCCTCGGCGACGAATTGCAGGCGATCACCCATGAAGAGGCGATCAGCGTGCCGTTCTGGCAATTGCCGCGCTTCGTCGCGGTCGGCGCGCGGGTCGCCCATTTTGCCCCTTATCCGGGGGGACACAACGAGGATTTCTGGACAATTCGCATGTCGGACGTAGCAGACGGGGCGCAGAGAAAGACATGACAGCCACCGCTCCGCTCCTCAGCGTCCGGGACCTCAAAGTGCACATCCCGACAGACGACGGCGTGGTCAAGGCCGTGGACGGGTTGAGTTTTCACATCAGCTCCGGGGAAACCCTTGGGGTGGTCGGGGAGTCGGGATCCGGCAAATCGGTCTCCAGCCTGTCGATCATGCGACTGATGGCGATGCCGCCGGCAAAGTTCGCCGGCGGCGAGATCCTGTTCGACGGCGAGGATCTGATCGGCAATTCGGAAGCCGAGATGCGCAGACTGCGCGGCAACGACATCGCGATGATCTATCAGGAACCGATGACGAGCCTCAATCCGGTCCACCGGATCGGTGATCAGATCGCCGAAACGGTCCGGCTCCACCTCGGCGACACGAAGCAGTCGGCCTGGTCCCGCGCGGTCGAGATGCTGGATCTCGTAGGCATTCCCGAACCGGCCAAGCGTGCCGGCTGCTATCCGCACGAGATGTCCGGCGGCATGCGCCAGCGCGCAATGATCGCGATGGCGCTGTCGTGTAATCCGAGACTGCTGATCGCGGACGAGCCCACGACGGCGCTCGACGTGACGATCCAGGCCCAGGTCCTCGACCTGATGCGCGAGTTGCAACGTGAGATCGGCATGTCGACAATGTTCATCACCCACGACCTCGGCGTCATCGCGGAAATGGCCGACCGGGTGCTTGTGA
>CAZJRX010000359.1:0-538 GCA_964548145.1 uncultured Pseudomonadales bacterium
GCCTGGCAATCGGCCTATCTCGGTGGCATAGCGCTGCGCCTGTTCGTGCGCGCCAGAGCGATCCCCGAACTCGGGGTTGACCTGCACTTCGATGACGGTGCCGTTGTTGAACCAGGCATCGAACAGGAACGCATCGATGTCGACCCAGTCGTTGGGTCGTCGATCGAACACCGTGCGTGTCCCGCGCCCGGTGTAGTCGAGGCCCGCAAACGCGGTGGCGTCGAGATCGGTGATGATGTCGGCGTCAATGTCGTGCACCGTGCCTCGGTACGGCGGGTCGGCGTGCGGCCCACCGCAGACCCACGACGGGCAGCTCTCGTCGTCCAGTGGATCGAACCCGCCCGCGACTTCGTCGCCATCATTGACGCCGTCGCCGTCGGAGTCGGCGTCAAACGGCTTCGTCAGGCCGCGGAACTCCTGCAAGTTCGTGAGGCCATCCTGGTCGGGGTCGGTCTCCGCATCGGTTGAGTCGTTCGGATCCAGGCCGCGACTTGCTTCGTAGCGGGTTGGCAGGCCATCGCCATCCTCGTCCGGGCTC
>CAZJRX010000359.1:613-3186 GCA_964548145.1 uncultured Pseudomonadales bacterium
ACGAGCGCCTTGAAGGCATCCACCTTGCCGTACCCCCACAGTGCGTTCGGCGTCTGGCGGGTGAACTCGTCAGCCCGGGCCGTTTCCTGCAGGATCCACTTGACGGCGGTGGCGTCCAGCGTCGGGTCGACTTCCAGCATCAGCGCGATGATGCCCGTCACCACCGGGGCCGCGGCGCTCACGGCACCGGCCATGCCGTACAGGCCGCTGCCGTCCGCGATCAAGTTGTGCCGGGCTCTGGCCCAAAGTGACTGGGGGGCGTAAGTGGTGACGATCCTGTCACCCGGGGCGGCCACATCCACACCGAGCCGCCCGTCGACAGTCGGCCCGACGCTGCTGCCCGTCCACAGCTCCCCGACGTCGCCCTGTGCGGTCAGCTCACGATCGACCCCGTCGATGTCGGTCCACTGCGTGCGAACGACATAGCTGTTGGGAGCAACGTTGCGAAAGCCGGTCGCACCGTCCCAGATGCTGCCTGGCGTCACGAAATTCACGAATCGGCCGGCCTCCCCAAAGCGCGTGTTGAGCGAGGCATCAAAGCGGATGTCCCCGGCGGAGCTGGCCACGTGGTCGAGCCGCAACACATAGTCGCCAGCTCCCGCGGCACCGTCGAAGTCCAAGCGCAGCAGACGTTCGCCGTTCTCGGCACCATAGAAGTCGTCGCCGCCACGGTAGTGAAAGACCCGAACACCGGTGTCCGCCGCCTCGTACTGCGAAGCCGGGTACGGACCCAGCATCTCCATTGGCGTTTGCACCGAAACCGTGAACTCCTCACCCCGGTCGTACCACACTTCGAGTGTGCCCGCCCCGGCATCGAGTTCGAATCGCAGGTCGATCGTCCCGCCGTTAGGTACCTCGCCCCCCGCCCGGACCTGCGTCTTCGAAGGCCCGCCGTCGTCTCCGGTTCCGGTGACGAACACCACGCCGGGATGATCCGGGCCGACCGTGTCGTCGATCTTTCGACTGAGGCTGCTCGTGCCGTCGGTCGGTCCGCCAACGGATCCGAGATTGAGCAGAATCACCACCGGCATCGAGAGTTCGCGCGCCTTGGCTACGGCGAAGTCGATCGCGACGGGAAGGGCCGACGGGTCGTAGAAGTCGGGTTCGTCCGCCCCTTCGCCCGCGACGACCTTTGCCGCGATGATCGTGGACCTTGGTGCGATGCCTCTGTACTTCGCATCGACGCTGTTGCTGCCGTTCCCGGCGGCAATGCCCGTCGTCGTGGTGCCATGACCAACGGCGTCCCGCGTCGCCAAGGTGGCGCCGGTGGACAGCGCGTGGTCTATCTGCTGGCGGGAGTAAACGGTGCCGCGTCCGTAGGCGTTATTCGGGTCCCTGGCGCCAGAGTCGTCCGAGAGGTCGAAGATGTAAGCGATTCGAGTCGTGCCGTCGTCGTTTCGAAAGTCGCGGCTCTTCCAGTCGATGCCGCGGTCGAGGATTGCGACGATGACGCCCTTTCCGGAGAGGCCCAGCGAGACTGTGGCCTGGTCGACGCCCGTTTCCGAACGAACCCGGTCGATGGCGAAAGCGATGTCTCCGGCGACGACGGCAAGGCAGAGGGCAATTGCATGGCCCGCGCAGGTTGTCATGTCAGCAACGCCCCGTGATCCGTTGCCGAGCGCATCCTTACCGACCCGGCGAAACGCCCCGAAGGCCGCACGAAACCCCGTTTCACTTCGGGACGAGAACACTAGCGCACACGGGTCAACTCATCGAGAGGCAGTTGGCTGTGCCGCCAGGGGCCACTCCATCCCGGCCCGTTCCGGGCGGGTGGCATCGTCTCGTCCGGATCCGTCGACAGGTTGGTGAGGTGCCCGGTCGGGGTGGCAAGCATGCTGATCGCCATAATGGATCGGTCGGCCGCCACGTCGATCCGCCATTTGCCTCCGCCGTCCCCGAAAGCGCCCTCCATGTCTGCCGCGCCTTGTTCGAGGTCCAGCGCACTGACGGTGCGCGCGGCCTGCGGAGGTATCGACAGGGTGACGGGACTGTCACCGTCGACCCCATTGTCATCGATGCCCGTGATGATCACGGAAGCCGTTTCATCGTTCGCGTTGACCATCCGCAGCAGGCTCTGCTGGTCGCGATTGCTGCCCGGATTGAAAAACACCACGCGGTAGATGTCGTGGCTCTGTGGAACCGTGTCATGCATGGCAGTGACGAACCCGTCGGGCGTGCGGATGTAGGACAGCGCCTTGATGTCCAACTCGGTCGTCAGTACGAGCCGCCAGTCTCCCAGGCGCGGCGGCCCGGTTCCCTCCGGCAGTCCCTTGTCCGCATTGCCGTACTCGAGATCGGCCGAGTTGAAATGGACGGTCTGCCCGGGCGCCATGGTCAGGGCGACGGGGCCATGGCTTTGCCCGGCATCGTCGAACGCCATGACGGAGACGGTGCCGCCGTCGTCCGAAAGGTTGATGATCCGCGCGAAGCCCTGTCGAGCGAGCGGGTCGGTGGCTGAGGGAAAGAACGGTATGGTCTGCTGTTTCGGGCCGAGGAACGCGTCGATTCGGGCGCGATCATCGTCCCCGAGGAAGCCGTCCCCGCCGATCTCGAGATAGATGCCAACCCCGTAG
>CAZJRX010000360.1:0-3170 GCA_964548145.1 uncultured Pseudomonadales bacterium
TGGGAAAAGCATGACGTTACCGCAATCTCGCGATTGAGATTCGACTCACACGCAGCCTGGGGCGTGGGACCTGCTTGCCGCCGGCTTGGCGTGCGCCGGCGTGTACAATTCGCGCCCCTGCCCGCCCAGTGGACCCATGCCTCCGAAAACCGTGCTGACGGAGTTTCGCCAGCTTGGCGTCCTGGCGATGCCGATCATCATTGCCCAGTTGTCGCAGATGGGCATGGGCGTCACCGACGCGGTGATGGCGGGCCGGCTGAGCGCCACCGACCTAGCCGGCGTGACGCTCGGTGGCAACCTCTTCTGGCCGATCATGCTGTTGATGTCGGGCACCATCATGGCGGTGACGCCGTCGGTGTCGCAGTTGAACGGTGCCGGTCGGGTCGGCGATGCCGGAGCGGTGGTGCGGCAAGCGCTGTGGATCGCGTTGTGCGGCGGTCTCGTGGTGACGTTGCTGCTGCGCAACGCCGAGCCCGCCTATCGATTCTTCGGCGTCGACGAACAGGCTATCCCGGTGGCTGTCGGCTACCTATCCACCGCGAGTCTCGGCCTGGTGCCCTTGCTCTGCTATACCGCGCTGCGCAGCTTGGCGGAGGGTATGACGTGGACCACGCCCGCGATGTGCATCAGCCTGAGTGCCCTTCCGTTGAAGATCCTGCTCAATTGGCTCTTCATGTACGGCACGCCGGCGCTCGGAATTCCCGCGATGGGCGGTGTCGGCTGCGGCTGGTCGACCGCCGTGGTGACGTGCTACACGTTCGGGGCGATGGGGATCGTCGTCGCCCGGTCCCGGATGCGCGCCTCGAACCTGTTCAACGCGTTCTCGTGGCCTAGACCACGCGCCATTCGCGACCTGCTGGTGGTCGGCATCCCCATCGGGCTCGCCCTCCTGGTCGAGGTCGGGTTCTTCTCCGTCGCCGGACTCCTGATCGGCCGTCTTGGCGTCGAAGCGGTCGCCTCGCACCAGATCGCCTTCAACGTTGCCGGCATCGCGTTCATGGTGCCCCTGGCCCTCGGCATGGCCGCGACGATCCGCGTCGGCTTCAACGTCGGTGCCGGCGACCGGGCCGCGGCCCGGTTATCCGCCTGGGTAGCGGTCGCCACGACACTCGTCTGGGGTACCGGCGTGGCGGTGGTCATGCTGACCGCCCGTTATCCGATCGTCGGCTTGTACACGGACAACGCGGCGGTCATCAATCTGGCAGCTTCGCTGTTGGCGATCGGGGCCGTGTTCCAGGTCTTCGATGCCGCCCAAGCGACGACCATGGGCGCCCTCAGGGGTTACAAGTCCACCGTCGCACCCATGGGAATCGCCGTCGTCGCGTACTGGCTGGTCGGCCTGCCGGTCGGCGCCGCACTGTGTTTCGGCGTCGAGGGCATTCCCGCACTCGCGGCGATGCTTGCCAACGTGTTCGACGCGCCGATCGGCGTACACGGGTTGTGGTGGGGGCTCGTGGTCGGACTGGCCCTCGCCGCCATCGCGCTGCTCGCATGGCTCGTCAAGGTTGCCCGCATCTCCCAGGCCGCGCCTGTTTTCCAAGCCCGGTAGGCAAGCGACGCGCCGGGCAGGGGTTGGGCGCGATAGCGTCGCCGCTACAGACGATCTACGACATCTCCAACGTGAGGCGGCACGGCGGATGTCGGTGCGGTTCCGCTACGATGCCTCGCCGGTGGCTTGCGGAACGAGCATCGACAGACGACCGCGCATCTCTCCCCGGAACTCGGACAATTCGCGGGAAAGGCCATGGTGGTCCGCCGCCAAACCATCCACCTTCTTCTCCAAGGAATCGAACCGGCCCTCCAAGGAGACGAACCGGGTATCGAATTGGTTCTCCATCTGTTTGAACCGGGTGTCGATCTGTTTGAACTGGTCGTCGATCCTTCTGAACCGGTCGTCGAGCCTGGATTCCATGCCGGCAAGCATCCTGACAAATACGCGCCAGAGAAAAAGCCCAACGACCATGACCGAGGCGATGTACGGCACGCTGGGGACGACTTCAAATTCCATGACTGCTACTCCACGTCCATAAGGTTGGATGTCCGGATCGCCGGACTCGCCTGCGGCAACCAACCCCGACGCCTAACGCGGTTCGAAGTGCCCCTACCCTACACCGGCGATCGGCGCGGTGCCAGACTGATGGGGGCATCGGTCTCGCGCGGCCTCGGTTCGCCCTGCCGCAGTCGGGATAGTTCCACTGGACGCCTGATCGCCACCAGCGGACGACGGCCATCGGCCGCGTGCGAATTGGCTGAAATCGTTGTGGGATTCCGGAGCGCCACGCGAGCCGAATGTACGAGATCTCCTACACGGTGTGAGACCGGAATCGCGTGTGTCCGGGCCGGGACCCCTTGTCCGGGCCGGGATCCCGTGTGTCCGGGCCGGGATCTGCCGGGCCGGGACCTGCCCCAGCAGAACCTCTAATTCGGCGACCTCGCCGGGAATCTCGTTGGTCGATGGGTCGGTGCCCGCCCGACCGAACCAGTAGGCAGCAGTGACCCTGTCGCCCTCCTTCAGTGGGCGATTTTGTGCGTCGCGGCCGTCTCAAGGATCGCTAGTGACCCAACTGCTTCAGACGAGCCTGGGCCTCCCGTCCCAGGGCCTGAGTGTGGCTGTTCAGATAGTCGGATGCGGCACCGTGCGTGGCTATGGCCAACGGCGCGGACAGCTTGGCATCAAGGGCAGGGCGGTATGGTATGGTTACCAAGTCAATGCGACGTGGCGGCAGTGGTGTGGTCAAACGGGACCGTCAACGCATGATGCCAGCAGGACGAACTCGGATTCGAGGACGAAAACGGGGGATTTCGGGTCTTGTCCACCAAACGGCGACCCGCCCAGCATGGGTTCTATACGCAAGCCGAATTGGACGGGTTCGTGGATACCGCGCGTTATGACGGTCGGAGCTACCACAAGTCCAAGCCAGCGGACTACGGGTTGGATCCGCCTGCTAGCCCGAGACCCACGAAGTCGCTTTGCGACGACAAACGTACCATCCATCTGGCGGAAGCAAGGGGGCTTCTTAGGAGCGCGTTCCGCTTGGGCATGGTGTCCGCTGAGTCGAATAGGAACCTACTGCCGAAGTATGCTTGGGCGATCGACGACGAAGGGGAAGTCTACGAGGCCAAACTCGGCGGAGATGGTCGCCACTACCACGGGTACCGGTTGAGTAGAG
>CAZJRX010000361.1:0-3168 GCA_964548145.1 uncultured Pseudomonadales bacterium
TGCCGACGGCTACGGCGTGGAGAACCTCGTCACGAGTTGGTCGGTCGCGAAGAGCATCTATAGCGGCGCGATCGGCATCGCCATCGACGAGGGTCACATCGAGTCCCTAGACCAGGAAGCCAGCGAATTTCTCGACGAGTGGCAGGACACCGACAAGGAGCAGATCACCATCCGGAACCTGTTGGAAATGCGCGCCGGCTTCGCCAACGCCAACGTGTTCGTCCAAGCCGATCAGACCCAGTTCTCATTGGACCAGCCCTTGGTCGACGAACCGGGCAGCGCGTTCCTTTACTCCAACAACAATTCGCAACTGTTCGAGCCACTGTTGCTGCGCGCCACCGGCGTGAACGCCCATCTCTGGCTCACGGACAAGATCCTGAGGCCCATCGGCATCGACGAGACGGCGATTGGCCTGTGGCTTGACCCCACAGGCACCAATCCATTGACCTACTGCTGCATCGACATGCGGGCCGACGACTTCGCACGCATCGGTGTCCTGTTTGCGAATGGCGGCAACTGGAACGGCGAGACGGTCATCTCGGCGGACTACGTCGACACCAGCCTCGCCGCCCGCGTCGGGTGGTACGGGCTCCAGTGGTGGGTGCTGAACACGATCTACTTCCGCGGCGTCGAACCCCCGATCAACGTCAGCGCCGCCCACGGATTGGACGGCCAGCACATCTTCGTGTGGCCGGAGGAGGACATCGTCCTGGTCGTGTTTACGAAGTACGAGCACGCGCCGAGCCAAGGCTACGTCCTGAGCTTGCTCAACTACCCCAACACCTGTGCCGCGCGAAACAGTTGTCCCGGTGCCGCTGGGCGGCAGGTGCCGACCTACAACGAGTACGACCTGCTCGGGCATATGGCCAGGCTAGCTGAATCCGCAACCCCTTGAGTTCATGTACGAATCGATCGGGTCGGGGTGACGGGATTGCGCCCGTCACCCCTCCCACACCACCGGACAAGCGGTTTTCTCGCATCCGGCGGTTGGCGCCGGTGGACGTCACCGGAGTGCGTCCACGACGTCTGCGGGTGTGCCAGACGTCATTCAGTGCTTTCATTCACAACCTTCCGCCCGCTCCGCCCCCGTCGCCTACGGTCGGTTCCCCAGCCGGAATCCACCGGCCGGCTCCTCGTCCGCGGTCGCCTCCCGACGACCTCTCAGGCAACTCGCGGGACGGCGCAGAGGTCGGCTGCCAGCCTGTCTCTTGCGCCTTCGGCCCTTCGCTCCAGCCGCTTTCACGGCCTTCGTCGCTACTATGGCCTCTGCTGACTTCTGCCCGTCTCTCAACGGGCAGATCTCCCCGGGTAAGGTGCATGGACTGTCGGGCCGGGCCGTCGGACTCTACCCCGCGCGCCTTTCGGTGACGGTCGGATTTCGTGTTTCCTAGCACACTCATCGCTCGCGCTTGGCCTCGCTGTCCGTTCCTGTTCGTACGGTCGTCCCTTCGATTCACCCTTCTTCCAGCACGGCAGTCGCCCGCGCGCGCCTTGGGCTTCACTACGGTTGTTGTCACTACTTCCGGCAACCTCTTCTCAGATTGCAAGTCCATGCCCATGCCGGGCACCCTAGGGGCGATCCTTGTGATCGCCCGAATTGGACAAACCGGCTACCCGGACAAACGGGACGGGACAAGCCCGTCCCCTACGAGCCCGTTTCCCGCGCGTCCGCGCCCGGCCCGGGGTGGCGGCATCCACGGAGATCCGAGGGTCGCTAACCTAACCGTCGGGCGTATGCGCCTTCAGGAACTCCACCACGGTCTCGACCGTACCGTCCGCATCGGGGTTCTTCCACTCCTCGACCAGTCGCGCGTTGGGCGCCAAATCGGCGATCTCCCGGGACGTCGCCTCCGGGTGGTAGGGATCGCTGCCCATCAACACCAAGAGCGGCGTCGGGCACGACGCAACGAACTCCCGCGAGACGTTGTAGACGAACTCGTGGTCGAACATGTTGCTGCGGAAACTCGCCCAGGTCTCCTCCGACACCGAGGGCATCGACGGCTTCAAGGGGTTCGCCCACTGGTCGAACATGGCGTGGAACAGCTCCCGGTTCTCGCCGCTGTCGCCGATGGACTGCTGCAACACCGCCGCCGTTACCCGTTTCGGATCGCGTTCGATCACGCCGAACGAGTAGGGTCCGCCGATGCAGCCGCCCATGAGATGGGTCTTCTCCACGCCGAGGTGGTCGAGCAACGCAACGTGGTCGGACGTGTAGGTATGCCATCCGTCGTCCGCCGTCACCGGCGCCGTGGACCGACCCGCGTTGCGCTGGTCCATTGCGATCAGCTGGAAATGCGGCGACAGCGCCTCGATGGGATCCCACTCGGATCCCCGCCAAAACGACACCGCGGATCGCATGCCGCCGGGCGCAAACAGCAGGATGGGATAGCCCGCGCCGTGGATTTCGTAGTAGAGGCTTACCTCGCCTCGCTCAAAGACCGCCATGTAAGCTCCCTTCTTTTCCTTCAGTTCAAGACGGACAGTTGCCCGCCGGCTACGTTGACCCGTCGACCGCAGAACTCCTCGCCGACCATGCCGTGGACCACCTCCGGATCTTCGGTATTGACCCAGGTTCGGGCACCGTCCGGCGTCCGGCACGACACATGGCCGATGCTCGGACCCTCGTTGTCGTACATGACAGTGTAGGACTCGATCTGGGCGTCGCCGTCGTATTCGGCCACGCACTCCCGGGACGGCAGGGCCGCGATCTCGGCCTTGACATCGTCGTGCTGGAAGTCGTGCCGAGGCGGCGTGCCCGAATAGATGCCGTGGGCGTGCTTGTACAAGTTGCCGCCGTTGCCCGTGACGAGGCCGAAGCCGTCCGGCTTTTCGCGCAGCAGTTCCACCGTGCGGGCGATGCTGTGCATCACGTAGTTGTTGAGCGGCCCGCCGCCGAAGGTGAGCCCGCCGGTGACGGTGAGCGGCCGCTCCTCCGTCAAACCCAGTTCCCACGCGGCGATCTGCACCGCCGACGGGAAGCAGCTATAGAGATCCACGAAATCCAAGTCGCCGACATCGATGCCAGCCAAATCCATGGCACGGGTCCCCGTGATCCGCACGCCCGGCGAGGTATGGAAGTTGTCCCGCACGGAAGCCGAGAAATGATCGTAGCCCTCCACGCCCGAGTGCGGATAGACGAAACGGTCCTCGGCGATGCCCAGCGTCTTG
>CAZJRX010000362.1:0-3155 GCA_964548145.1 uncultured Pseudomonadales bacterium
TCGCCGCAGCTACAACTCCGCCATCACCCAAGGGCCGCAGTAGGCATGTTCGTGTACCGACGACGAATCATCAACACAGCCTTGCTGTTAGTCGGGCTGGCACCGGCCGCGAACGGAGAAGACTACATGCTAAGTGCCGACTCGCATTCCCAGGAAGGCGTCCCCACGGGTACCGTCACCAAACACACCTGGGAGGCCAGTCGCATCTATCCCGGCACCACCCACGACTACTGGGTCTACGTCCCGGTCCAATACGACGATTCCGAGCCGACCCCGGTGATGGTGTTCCAGGACGGCCAGGCGTACGTCACCCGCGAGGGGCCGGTGCGCGCGCCGACCGTGTTCGACAACCTGATCCACAAGGGCGAGATGCCGGTGACCATCGGCGTATTCATCAATCCGGGCATGCCGGAAGACGCCTCGGACCAGCGCAGCGCACAGTACGTTCCGATCGATGACACCTACGCGCGTTTCCTGCTGGACGAGATCCTCCCGGCGGTGGGGAAGGACTACAACCTCACCGACAGCGCGGCCGGGCGAGCCATCTGCGGCATGAGCGACGGCGGCCTCGCGGCCTTTACCGCCGCCTGGCATCGACCGGACGCCTTCAGCAAGGTCGTCAGCCACATCGGCAGCTACACGCGGCTCCGGGGTGGATCGGAGTACCCGTACCTCATCAGGAGAACCCGCGACAACCCGAAACCGATACGGGTGTTCATCCAGGATGGCATGAACGACCTCAATCTCACCGAGGGAAACTGGACGCTTGCGAACCTCGCCATGGGTTCGGCGTTGATGTTCGCCCGCTACGACCATCGGATCGAAATGGGTTCAGGAGGCCACGACCTGATTCACGGCGGCGCGATCTTTCCAGACACGATGCGCTGGATCTGGCGCGACTACCCGGGCGTGAAAGGTGCCGGCGAGGCGTCGATTCCGGCCGCGGTGCTGGGTGCGTGGGACGTCGTGACCAATGTCCTCGGCGAGGACCGGCATAGCGTGTTGACCATCTCGTCGCAGGGCGGTGCGCTCGCCGCCACGATCAACGACAACGAGCACGGCGACATCGAAGCGACGGACGTCAGCTTCGAGGACGGCATCCTGCGTTACGAGTACCTCGAGCCCAATCCTCCCTGGGGCGGGTCAAAGGACGACGGTGACGACAGTAAGGAAACGGGCAAGAACTGGTCCGGCCACATGGCCGTCTGGTTGCAGGTCACGGGCGACACCTTCCAAGGCGCGCAGAGCAGTGTGGACTACGCCGTGGACCTCGCGGTGAAAGGTCGGCGGCAAGGCGCTTCTCCCCCAGCCGACTGAACACGGGAAACGCCGTTGCGGCGCCCCCTCTTGCCCCGAAGGCGTAGGCGCTTCGGAGACGAAGCGTAGGCGCGCTACTCGGCGAACTCCCGGATATGGGCGAGCGTCTCGCGCAGCACGTCGGCTTCGGCCTCCTGAATGAGCCAATGCCCCACGTCGAGCTCCACCAGCCGGTAGGGACCGTCCATCAAGGGCGGCGTGGCGGTGACGCCGGGACGTCCGATCGCCTGGTCCCGGTTGCCCCAGATCAGCACTGTCGGCACCGAGATCTGGCCGGTCGGTTTGCGGTCCGGGGTCAGCCCGCCCCGATACCAGTTGAGCGCACCGGTTAACGCGCCGGGTTGGCTGAGCACGCGCACGTACTCCTCGACCTGCTCCGGCGAGGACGCGCTCCAGATGTTCCGTAGTGCGGCGAAGTCGTTGGCGGACAGCGCATCCTCGGCCGTTCCAACCTGGCGGAAGAACTGCATGTACCCGCTACGCTGCCGCTGCTCGGCATTGGTGGCGATCGCCTGGCCGAAGGCGTCGATATGGGGAACGGAGAGTGCCGTCCAACTGATCAGCCGGTCGGCGTGGCGACCCGCCATGTGCCAACCCAGTCCCGCGCCGTGGTCGTGGCCGACGAGATGGAATCGATCCTTGCCCAGCGAATCCGCCATGGCGAGGATGTCCGACGCCATCGCGACGTGGGAGTAGTGTTCGGCACCCTCGGGACGCGCGCCGGGACTGTAGCCCCGGAGATCAGGCGCGATGGCGGTATAGCCGTTCGCCGCCAGGTGTTCGAGGAGCGGCAGCCACATGTGGGACGTCTCGGGAAAGCCGTGCAGCAGGATCACGAGGTCGTCCCCGGCGCCGGCCCGGCGCACGTCGTAGGTGTAGTCGCCGGCCTTTATCTGGTCCTGTTCGATAGTCATAGGGGCTGATCCTCCGGTCAGATTCGAGCAAGCCGGCAACGCGAAGAGTGCAATCGGAGCCAGGAACTGGCCGACGCTCATGGCTCGAACACCGCCAGATTGACCTGGCCCTGCAAGCCCTCGGCACGGTGTACGTGGGCTTCGCGATATTCCGCGGACTGGCTCATTTCGATGAGCGCCCGCGCATTCGGGTACCGTACCAGTGCCACCGCATCCCACTCGGCACCGCCGATCAGCGTCATCTGGCACTGTCCCGAGAAGAGGATCTCGGCACCCACGCCCTTCAAGATCTTTTGCATTGCCAAGCCGTACTTGCCGTACTCCGCCGCACCGGCGGCGTCCTTGAACTTGAGTAGGTTCACCATCACCACCGGCCGGTCGGGGAGGGCCAGGAACTGCTGGATCTGCTCGGGTGTGGGACCCATTCGATTCAATTCCACGGTCTCGGCGGCCGCCGCCGACTGACCCGCCAGCGCCGTACCCAGCGCGGCCATGCCCGCTGTCGCTCCCGTCTTGCGGATGAACTCCCTGCGCTCGTGATCCGGTTCGCTCATGTCTTTTCCTCGCGCTGTTTCTTGCCTTTCGGATGGCATACACCGAACGACTGCTGTTTGTGCCTGTCGACCGGGCGATGCGCGAGCGTATCAGCCTGTTGGATATGCGGCCAGCGCCCCTCCGACGCCCTCGGGCCAGATTGGCAAGCAAACGCCGTCCCATCGAACCTCCCCGTGTCCCCTCGGACCGATTCGGCGAAGTGCACATCGTGGAGGTCGCCAAGTCGCGGTGTTCCGACGACGGAGCGAGTCGGGACTGTGTTCCGACGGGTGGAAGGACCGTTCGCCGCGAGGCGCGCTCCGGTACTCGGGAGAGGCGCTAGCCCGCATTTCTCACCAGTGGCCGCGATGATCGCCGAGGATTTTGGTT
>CAZJRX010000363.1:0-1064 GCA_964548145.1 uncultured Pseudomonadales bacterium
TGCCTGCCGGCCCGTGGCCTTGCGCCGCGCCTTTCGCAACCTGCTGGAGAACGCGGGCACCTATGGAGTCCGCGCGAGAGTGCGGATCACCCGCGATGATGATGCGCAGCTACGCATCGTCATCGAGGACGAAGGGCCCGGTGTCCCGGAAGCCGATCTGGAGCGGGTGTTCGAGCCTTTCGTTCGGCTTGACGAGTCGCGGGGCCGCGACACGGGAGGTACGGGGTTGGGCCTTGCCATCGCACGGACCATCGTTCGTGGTCACGGCGGCGACATTCGACTGGAAAACCGCGAGGAAGGCGGATTGAGGGCGACGGTCACGCTGCCCGAGGTCGACGGCGCTTGAGGGTCGCAGAACAGGCCTCCGACCGATTCGAGTTCACTTGCTGCATGCAAAGCGCCCCATCTACGCTGTCCCGATGCAATTTGGGATTTGGGGGCACCGTGATGACCGCCGTTGAGAAGCGTCCGGAAGCGGACCAGGCATCGCCGCAGGCGATCCGGCATGTCGCGTTCGACTCGGAATTCAGTGGTCCGTTGAAAGGACTGCGGGTGATCGATCTCTCGCGCGTGCTCGCCGGCAACATGATCAGCCTGCAACTCGCGGACTATGGGGCGGACGTGATCAAGGTCGAATCACCCGGGACAGGAGATCCCCTCAGGGCCTGGCTGGTCGAAGGACATTCGCTGTCGTGGAAGGTATACGGCCGCAACAAGAAGAGCCTGACGCTCGATCTTCGAACCGATGCAGCCAGGGAGGTCCTGCTCGATCTGGTGGCGACCGCGGATGTCTTTCTCGAGAACTACCGTCCCGGCACTCTCGAAAAGATGGGCTTGGGTCCGGACGTCCTGATGGAGAGGAATCCCGACCTTATCGTGGTGCGGGTGTCCGGCTTCGGTCAGACCGGCCCTTATCGTGAGCGACCCGGTTTCGGCACGCTTGTGGAAGCGATGTCGGGATTCGCCTACCGGAACGGGTTTGCCGATCGCGAACCGGTGTTGCCCCCCATCCACATGGCGGACATGGTGACGGGGTTGTATGGCGCGATGGCGACACTGATCGC
>CAZJRX010000363.1:1074-3153 GCA_964548145.1 uncultured Pseudomonadales bacterium
CGTGAGCATGGAGTCTGCCGGGGTCAGATTATCGACCTTTCGTTGCTGGAGCCCATCTTCTCGATCTTGGGGCCTGAAGCGGCGTGGCACCGGGTCACCGGCAAGGTACGTGAGCGGGTTGGCAGCCGGTCGAACACGGCGGCACCAAGAAACGTCTATCGGACCAGGGATGGTAAGTGGCTTGCGATGTCGGGCTCCACGCAACCGCTTGCGGCCCGCATATTCGCCGCGATCGGCAGGGCCGAAATGATCGACGATCCGCGCTTCGCCACAAACGAGGCGCGTCTCAATCACCGGGACGAGATCGACGAGGTGATCGGCGGATGGATCGCTGCGCGGGACCGGAGCGAATGTCTGGCCGTCTTTCGCGAGGCGGGCGCGACCGTTGCGCCGGTCAACGACATCGGTGACATCATGCGGGACGCACACTTCATCGAGCGGGAGATCCTGATCGAGACGCCGGACGACGATCTGGGGTCGCTGCCCGTGCACAACATCGTCCCCCGGCTTTCGGAGACTCCGGGAGGATTCACCCGACCGGCGCCCGATCTCGGCGAACACAACGTGGAAATCCTGGAATCTCTGGGCTACACGCCCGAAGACATTGAAGCGCTGGCAGAAGACGGATGTCTGTGATGGTCGACGAGGCACCCGTCTGGCGGTCCCTGCTGTACGTGCCGGCCAACAATCGGCGCTTCGTCGACGGGGCGCACACGCGCGGCGCCGACGCGATCATCCTCGATCTGGAGGACAGCGTGCCGTTGGCGGAGAAGGCGGCCGCACGGGGGGCGCTTCGGCGGTCCGTGGCAACGTCGGGCCGGGGAGGGGCTGACGTCCTCGTACGCATCAATCGACCGCTGCGCATGGCGCTGGCCGATATCGAAGGGGCCGTTCGCGCGGCGGCCGACGCGTTGTGGCTTTCGAAAGTCGAGTCGCCGGAGCACGTCCGGATGCTGGCCGAGGTGGTCTCCGAAGTAGAGCACGAGCAGCAACGCGACGCCGGATCGACGAAACTCGTCGCCGTCGTGGAAAGTCCCGCCGCCTATTTCCGTGCCGAGGAGATCGCCCGGGCGGACCCCCGCGTCGTCGCCATGGGATTGGGTTCGGAGGACTTCGCGTTGGAAGCCGGTATGGCACCCGATGCCGACACCCTGTACGTCCCCAAGCAGACCATCCAGTTCGCGGCCCGCGCCGCCGGTATCATGCCGCTCGGATTCATCGGTACGGTGGCGGACTACGCCGACACGGATGCCTTCGCGGAAACGGTGCGCCGCGCCAAGCGATTCGGTTTCGAAGGCGCGGCCTGCGTGCATCCGTCCGGCGTTCCGGTTCTCAACGCGGAATTGACACCGACGGTCGCCGAGGTCGCCGACGCCGAGAAGATCATGACGGCGTACGAAGAGGCCGAGCGGCGAGGCCTCGGCGCCGTCGCCGTCGACGGCAAGATGGTCGATGTGCCGGTCGTTGAGCGAGCCCGGCGCCTGCTGGCGCGTGCCGCCGCAATCGCGGAGAAGGACCGCCGCAAAGAGGGGTCGGCGGACGGCTGAACCGTTGATGGTTCAATTCAAGCAGTCTTCGCCGTCCCTCAGCGCCCGGCGCGCATGGTACTGGAAGTTGAGAGCGATCTGTTCCGGCCGCAATCTCCAGTCATGGGCTTCGCGTCCCAACTCGGGAACGATCGGCTTGATCCCGCCCGCGCCACGCGCCAGCAACTGGATTTTGGCCGCGTACTCGATCGTGACACCCAGCACCGTGGCTTCCTCGACGGAACGGCCGGCACACAGTTGCCCATGATGGGCGAGCAGCACCGCCCGTTTGTCCCCGAGGGCACCGGCGATCAATTCCCCCTCGTCGTCTCCGAATGGCACGCCGGGCCAATCGGGCAGGAACGCGCAGTCCTCGTAGAGGATCGAGGTATCCATGTGCGACACGGCCAGTTCCTCGCCGATCATCGAAAGGGCCGAGATGCAGGGGGGATGCGTGTGAACGATGGCCTGCACGTCGGGTCGCACCTTGTAAACGTGGAGATGGAAACGGTTCGCCGGATTGGGGGTGCCGTCGCCTTCGACGACGTTCAGG
>CAZJRX010000364.1:0-3133 GCA_964548145.1 uncultured Pseudomonadales bacterium
TGAAGCGGAAGACGCTGACTTCCGGGTGCGCCCAGGGCACGGTGTTCGGCGACGTAATGGAGAAGTTCGACGAGGTCATTCTACCGCCCGACGCCGTCGTGCGGACCTCGTGGATCTACAGGCTGTCCCGCGCGATCAATACGCAGCCGAGCATTAAACTTCGCGCAGGCGCCATCCACGGATGCGTGCTGTGCGAGGCGGACCAGCCGCTGATCTATATGGAGGACGTGGGGCGGCACAACGCGATCGACAAGATCGCCGGCTACATGCTCCTCAACGGCATGGGACCGAAGAACAAGATTTTCTACACGACGGGCCGCCTGACCAGTGAGATGGTCATAAAGTGCGTGCAGATGCGGATCCCAATCCTCATTTCCCGGTCCGGGTTCACGGCCTGGGGGGTCGAGCTCGCGCGCCGGGCGAACCTGACGTTGATCGGGCGGGCCAAGGGCAAGCGGTTTCTCTGCGTCTCGGGGGAGGAGCGCATCGTCTTCGATGCCGATCCCGACCAGGTGCCGGAGGAGAGCGCCCGGGTCCAGCGCAAGGCGAGCCTGCGGGAAGATGTCGTCTGACGTCGTCGGCGTCCTCCTCGCCGGCGGGCAGTCGCGGCGCATGGGCGGCGGCGACAAGTGTCTCAAGACCGTCGGGGGGGAAACGCTTCTCTCCCGCGTGATCGCGCGGGCACGACCGCAGGTCGGACCGCTCCTTCTCAACGCCAACGGCGACCCCACCCGATTCTCGGGCTTCGGCTTGCCTGTGGTGGCCGACGTGGTGGAGGGTTTTCACGGCCCGCTCGCCGGCGTTCTTACCGGCATGGACTGGGCGGCCGACCAGGTGCCCGCTACCCGTTGGATCGCGACCTTCGCCACCGACGCCCCCTTCTTTCCGCTCGACCTCGTCGATCGGTTGCTGGCGGACGTGGAAGAGGCGGCGGCGGAGCTTGCGTGCGCCAAGTCGGCGGGGCGGACCCATCCGGTCTTCGGCCTCTGGCCCGTGGCTCTCGCTGGAGATCTGCGTTCGACTTTGGTCGACGAGCAGCTACGCAGGATTGATGCGTGGACGGCGCGCCACCGCCTCGTGGAGGTATCGTTCCCGACCGAGCCGTTCGATCCGTTCTTCAACCTCAACAGTCCCGAAGACCTGGCGGCGGCGGCGTACCTGGCTCGCGGTAATTCGGAAACGAAGAAGCAATGAAGCCTCGTCGGGTGGATGGCGATGCGAGCTATGGCATGCCTGCTCGACGACAATCGACGATTTCGGCCTCGGACGGATCTGGCCGGCCCGCCAGCCATTCGAAGCGGATTCGCCGCCAGTCATTGATGCGGAGGCTCTGTTGAACGTGGCCTTGACACGACTCGCAATCCTTTCTCTCATCGGCGCCGTGAGGAGGGCGCCATGGCGCGGCCCCGAAAGCCCAAAATGCAGCGGCCCCAGGTCCGCATCTTGTTCGGTTCCGTCTATCCGCTGGGACCGGGCAAGGCCTCGCTGATCGAGGCGGTGGGGCGGACCGGATCGATCTCTGCGGCGGCGCGTGAGCTGGGCATGTCCTATCGACGTGCCTGGCAGCTGATCGACGCCACGAACAAATGCTTCCGGCAGCCACTCGTGGAAACCGCCACGGGGGGGCGGGGCGGCGGAGGTGCCACGGTGACCCCGTTCGGCGAGGAGGTGCTGGATCGCTTCCGGACGATCGAGGCGAAAGCGGTCGCCAGCGTCGACCGCGATATCACGGAATTCGAGCGTTACCTCGCGGACGAGCCTTCCGGTTGAGCGGGACGAGCGCGGGCGTTACTCGGCCGCGACGTTCGCCTCGAGCTTCTCCACTTTTGCCGCGCAGTACTTGAATTCGGGGATCTTGCCGAACGGGTCGAGCGCCGCGTTGGTCAGCAGGTTTGCCGCGGCTTCCACGAAGGCGAAGGGGACGAAAACGGTCCCGGGCGGCACGCCTGAGTCGATGCGAGCCGCGAGCTCGATCGTCCCGCGTCGGGTCGAGACTCGCACCTGATCGCCCCCCTTGGCGCCCACGCCCCGCAGATCCTGCGGAGCCATATGGCAGACGGCCTCGGGTTCGATCGTGTCGAGAACGCTGGCTCGTCTGGTTATGGCGCCGGTATGCCAGTGTTCGAGGACGCGCCCCGTGGTCAGGATCATCGGATAGTCCTCGTCGGGCTGCTCGTCCGGCGGGATGATCCCGGCAGGCACGAACCTGCCGCGGCCGGACGGCGTCGGATAGCCGTCACCGAAGATGATCGGCTTCCCCGGATCGTCCTCCGAAGCGCACGGATAGGTGACGGCACTATCCCGCCACAGTCGCTCCCACGAAATCCCCTTGATGCTGTTCATGCATTCCCGCATCTCCTCATAGACATCCGCGGGGCCGGTGTAGTTCCAGTCGAGTCCGATGCGACGGGCGACCTCCTGGATGATCCACCAGTCCTGGCGCGCGTCGCCGGGCATGGGTAGCGCCGAGCGCCCCATTTGGACCTGTCGGTTCGTGTTCGTGACCGTTCCATCCTTCTCCGGCCACGCCGAGGCCGGCAGGACGACGTCGGCGAACATCGCCGTTTCGGTCATGAAGATGTCCTGAACGACGAGATGTTCAAGCCGGGCCAGCGCTTCGCGGGCGTGACTCACGTCGGGATCCGACATGGCCGGATTTTCGCCCATGATGTAAAGGGCCCTGATGTCGCCGTCGTAGGCGGCGTTGGCGATCTCGACCACCGTGAGACCCCGATTCGGATCGAGTTCCGCATCCCAGAACTTCTCGAACCTTTCCTTGGCTTCCGGGCTGTCGACGGCTTGATAGTCGGGGTAGACGATTGGGATGAGACCCGCGTCCGAGGCGCCCTGGACGTTGTTCTGGCCGCGCAGTGGATGAAGGCCGGTGCCCGGTCTCCCGACCTGACCCGTCATCAGGGCGAGCGATATCAGGCACCGTGCGTTGTCCGTCCCGTGGACATGCTGCGAGATCCCCATGCCCCAGAAGATCATCACCGAGCGGGCGTTGCCGATGATCTCCGCGACCGTACGAATCGTGTCGGGGTCGATGCCGCAGATCGGTGCCATCGCCTCGGGCGAGAACGCCTTCAGATGCTCTTTGAGTTCGTCGAACCCGTCGGTGAAGCCTGCGATG
>CAZJRX010000365.1:0-3070 GCA_964548145.1 uncultured Pseudomonadales bacterium
CTGGCGGACCTGGGCTGCGTGTAGCTGTGGGTATGTCTCGGGCTCGTTTCCGGTCGCGATAAGGCTCTCGTTGAAGGAGGTCAGCGAGAGCCCCAAGTGCTCGCGGAAGTTCTCCTTCGTGAAAGAACGTCGGCATGCGTCCATAACTATGTCTGACGACATTTCTTCAGGTGCGAGTAGCGGCGCGAGCACAATGCGCAGAAGGTTGGGATCACTGACAGCCACCACTTCCTCCCGATCAAAAGTATCAAGCGCATCCGCGCCGCCGACGAGATGGACGACTGCTCTGATCCATGACAGGTTCGCGTGGAGTTGGTCCCCGAGGAGATGGTGCGCACCCGCCAATGCGTGCTCATCGAGGTATAACGTCCGACCCAGCAGCTCCAGATCCGAGTGTTCGATCTCTTTCTCCCCGACCGCGGTACCCTCGGCAGCAAGTTCGCGGGCAAGCAGGCGCATGTTTGTCGAAATCTGCGGCAGGTCGATCGCGTCGCAGATCGCCGGCAGGCAATCCTCGACAACGGCCCAGTTGACCGGTCCGACACGCAACGCCACGACAAGTGGCGTTGCGTCGGCGCGCCGGAAGAGATAGGCCCGTCGCCCGCCGGCGGGCGAGATGACGGTTCCGTTCAATTCGAAATCAACACCGGTAGCGAACTGGAGTCCGACGTTGCCTAGCTTGGCGAGCAGTGATGAGCGGTCTGTGGGGCGCTGACCCGCCGCGGTACCCGTGAGCGCTTCGATCGCGAACGCAGCCATTGGACGAAGCCAGGCACACACATCGAGGGCCGTCGGGTCGCGCGGCAGTTCGTTGATGGGTACATTGTCAGCGCGCACATCGTAGCGGAGACTGGAGAAGAGACGGACGCGGTCTCCGTAAAGCGCCACGAACAGGACGCCTACACGGGCGCGGGCAGCGCCCTTCACCTCGATGATCGCGTCGCCAGCCGCACTGATGAAACCGGGAGCGATCTCGTCGTCGTTATCGCGTACGCAGATGGACGGCGCGTCAGCGGTGCCAAGTGCCGCCACCAACAGCTCGCGGCCCCGCCGTACAACCAGAAGCTCTGGTACCGTGGCCGTGGCGAAGGTATTCGGATCGGTGGCGTACCAGTCGGCGATTGCTTTCCAGGTTGAACTGTAGAGGTTGATGAACTGTGGCTCGTAATGGCGGTTCACTGTCCCACTGCGGAACTGTTCGCCCAGGAAGCGGGCTTGTTCAAGGAGCGTTGTCCGCTCCCCGAAGACGCGCAGGCGACCATGCCTGATCAGGCGGTCACACCCTGCCTCGCCGACCCCCTCAATCGCCTTCGAAAGTGCGACCGCCGGTTGCCGCAAATAATAGGGGAACCGTTCGCCCGAGGCGCCCGAAATCCAGACTTCACACGGTGTAAAGTGACCTCGAACTGCCCCCGATGCCTGGGGATCGTCGGCCGGCATCCATTTTTCGCCGCGCAGGAACGCAGCGACCGGGGTCGGCCATTGCCGCGAATCAGAGGTGTAGTACTGATGCGCAATCCCAACGCTGAAGACGGTTTCTGGTGCCTGCTCCAGCCACGCGACAACGAGCGCTGCATACAGCTCTCGACAGTCGTTCGAGAATCTCTCATGGTCAGCCTGCCCTGGGAGCCACCACAGCGGTCCCTTGATGGAGTAGTTGGTGCTGTACGAGAGCGACGCTCCCCCGGTACAAAATGTTCTACGTCGTTCTTCCAGCTTTCGGCGGTTACCTTTGGAATCGCAACCGCGTCACAAAATGTGAAGCTCGTCAGCTCGTGCGCCTTGAATCTGCGACTTGCGGTCTTCCGGACCGCGAAGAGCCCGCGGTTGACGCCGAGCGCGGTGAGAAACTCTACCCAATGAGTGGTGCGTGCCTTGCGAAACGCTCGGTGTGATGTGGGGGTCAAGGCGCCGCCGGCCGAGATCGACGATGTCGGGGACATCTGACGGCGCCGCGTCCAGGAACCGCTTGAGGCGCTTGCCGAGTGTCTCTTCGGGCCACGATTCCGAAAACACTGCATCCGTAGCGGAAATCAACCCTCCCTAGGCGGTGGGGACGAGTAGTCGGTAGTTGCGATTGCCGCCAAGGAGCCGCCCGCGCGCGCGGCGCCAGATCGCGAAAGCCCACCGGAGACCGGCCACGGCCTCCTTGATCGTCGCTCCGCTGTTCACGACCTGCGAAATGCGCGTCAGTACCGTCTCGCTGTCGTAGGCGGAAACGAGGCTACCCTCATCAAGAAACTCTCGGGCGCGTTTCAACTCCCTATGCCAGGGCAGCGCCTCGGACGCGAAGGCGAAGTACTCCTTGAGCGGGGACGGCACCTTGAGGTCGTCGTCCGTCTCGTCCTCGGCATCATCCGTCTGGCGCGGCACCGGCGGAAAAGAGCGACGCTTCAACTTTCTCTCCGCGCCGCCGCCGCCGTCGCGGCCTCAGGCCGGTTTCTTCGTCCACTGCCTCGACTGAGAGTCCGGTCCTGAGCATACCGTCGCCGCAGAGGATGACTTGACGCCCCGCAAGCGGCGAAGGCGACCCGTCCATGAAATCGACGAGGTCGCGGTAAAATGCGTTCCACCGTGCAACTGGCATCTTGCGCCTCCGCGGCAGGGACCGGGCGATAGATTCGGCGATTTCCGCCCGCTCAGAGGGCGCCGGATGTTCCAGGAGCTCGTGTTGCGCGTGCGTATTCAGAAATCCAACCAGCCTTTTGGCTCGTTCTTCCCCTAAGCCGGGCCAGAGTGGTGCAATGCCGAGGCTGCGACCGTGATCTGCGAGGCACGCGACGGTATTTGCTGCCGCCTCATTGCACCCCGCGATTGCCGCTGGCCAAGGAACCGGGAGACGACGGGAACCGGTACACCGTTCATGACGGCGTGGCTGGCGTGACCGTGGCGTTTGCGAAATGCCGGCACGGACACCGTCACCGCCATCAGTAGTTCATATCCGGCTCGGACGCCTTGCGCCGGTCGATGAACTCCCGCAGCGCCTCGTCGACGCCCTCATCGATCGGCGGCGCTTCGTAGCGCGCGAGCATCTCCTTCCACAGGCGGTTGGCCCGCGCGGCGCAGTCGA
>CAZJRX010000366.1:0-882 GCA_964548145.1 uncultured Pseudomonadales bacterium
TCCTGTACCGGCAGTATTTCCCGCTGCACGCGCTCGGTCTCTACGAGCGTCGGCGGCGAAACCGGCTGGATCTGACGGTTGCCGGGCGACGGCGGCGACGTCCTTAAGGAACACGATCCCGCGCCCGTTCCGCCGAGCGGTTCTGACGTCGCCCCTACGGGGTTGTCAAGATGTCGATGGCTTGGTCGCAGGCGACATCGGCACGTTGTGCGACCTCTTCCGGCGTACAGCTACCCAGCGGGTGGTCGAGGATGACGAATGGATACTCGGGCAAGCCCATCATGCGGGCGATGTTGCGGGCGGTGACCTCGAAAGGCGCGGTACAGAGAACCACCGCCCGTTTGCCGGTCTGTTCGAAGGTGATGCCGTCATGCAAACTGCACGTCGAGCAACTGCCTCAGTCGCCTGCCGCGGTGATCAGGTAGTCACACTCCGGCGACAAGCTGGTCAGCAACTCCGCCGGTGCCGGCGCCGAGGCGTTGTTCTTGGCGGCCATAGGCAGAACCTTGCCGCCGAAACGCGTCTGCAGGCGGGCGGCGGTCTCGAGGAGCAAGCGATCGCCATTGGCTTTTTGGTTCCACAAGAGACCGATCGTCCGGCTATCGAGGCTGGCAAGTGCCGGTGCTCGGACAGACCGTCCGTCCTTCGCGGGTACCGTTGGATCAACGAGTCTCATGGTTTTCTCCGGTTGTTCAGCAGTCGATACAGACGCCGATGGCCTCGGTCTGCATGATTGAGCCACGGCCGCGGCTCCAGGAGGGTATGAACGACGAGTGTCCGCCGGCATCGCCGCCGCCGACGGTGACGAGGATATCGTCCGGACCGATGCCCCGGTGGCAGTCATCCCGTCGCTGTCGGTCGTAGCCGCGGTCGAGCTTGCCG
>CAZJRX010000366.1:892-3055 GCA_964548145.1 uncultured Pseudomonadales bacterium
GCTCTGGCCGGTACTGATGCAACCGTAGTTGGCCATGGCGTTCGCCATGGTGTCGAGGATCGCCTCTGGGGTGTTTCCACCGTGGTTCTCGACGTTGCAGAATCCGGCGCCAGCGAAGACCGTGACCGTGCTGACGCCGTCGGGATAACCGAGCTCCTCGCACAACGGCGGCCAGGGATTCCGGTCCGCCCGCTCGGCAATGCAGAAGCTGTACTTGCCGGGATTGCCCTGGGTCGATTTGTCGGCAATACCCGGCACGATCTTGAACACGTTCATCAGCGTCAGCCGGATGGTCCGGCCGATGGTCGCGTTGGCGCGGTTGCCCGGCCCGAACAGGTTGACCCCTGCGTTCATGCCGATCTCGTCGACAACCGGACCACTGACGATCAATAGGTGCCCGGAGCCACCGGTGCTCACCGTGCTGCCGTGGAAGTTGAAGGGTTCGCGGTCCATGGCCTCGAAGGCCGCGACGATGATCGGGAAGTACTCGGGCAGACAACCCGCCATGACGGCGTTGACCGCCGCCGCGTGCACCGTCAGTTCCAAGCGGGTTGCCGGGTGATGTGCGATCACGGTTTCGGGTGGACGACCTTCCATTGCCAGCATCGACCGAACCCGGCCCTCCTCGGGCGGCACGACCGGCAGGCCGTCCGTCCATCCCTGCTCGTAGCAGTAGTCGATGGCTTCGAGGAGATCGTCGGCCACTTCGTGGGTCTTATTTGTTTCTGAAATCAACCAACTACGCCTTGGGACTCGCCTCGTCCGGTGGAACTACCCACTCCGCCTCTTTTGCGAGTCTCTTCTGTATTCCCAGCTAGTCCCATACCTGCTCCCAAGTGCCGCTCTCTACCGATCGGTACATGGCGAGCGCGGTGCGGAATTCGCCGAGCGAGTAGGCAGGCGATGCTTGGGGTTCCGTGCCGTCTAGGACCGCGCAACTGAAGTCGTGCAGTTCCACGCCGTAGCTTGCGGACTTTCCTTCGAATGCGCTCATCACGGCGAGGCCACCGGGATGTTCGCCGTTGAAGAGCATTAGGCGGCCCTCGCGACCCCGTTCCATGATCAGTTCCCCCTCCGTGCCGGTCACTCGGAAATCCTCAACCGGTCCGACCGCACCCGTGCCGAGCAAGGCGTCAAACGTGGCGATGACGCCACTCTCGAACCGAAACAGAGCGTGCGCCGAGGACTCGCCCTCCATAGCGGGGATGTGTCGGTCGGTCGCCGCGATGACCTCGTCGATCTCGCCGAGCATCATCCGCAGCGGGCGAATCCAGTGGGCGCCGCCGTCGATGCCGCCGCCGGCCCGGGCCAACTCGTAGCGCCAGGGTTTGGTGCCCGGCACGACGGGTGATGGATCGTAGAAACAGGCGCGGGCCATGATGACCTCGCCGATCGCCCCGTCGTCGATCAACTCGCGAGCTCGTCGCACATCGGTCCAATACTGAGCCTGCTCCGCGATCATGAAAACCGTGCTGACTTGCTCCGCCGCCGCAAGGATCCGCTCGCAGCTTTCGAGATTGTGGGCCATCGGCTTCTCGAGACAGACATGCTTGCCGGCGGCGAAACACTTGAGCGCCGCTTCTTCGTGCAGGTCGTGGGGAAGCATGATGTCGACCGCCTCGAAGGCACCGTTGGCCAACGCGTCGGCCAGGGACGAAAACGCCGGCGCGCCGGTACGCGCCGACATCGCCGCAGCGCTCTCCGGGACCGTGTCCACCACGGCGGTGACATCGATTCGAGGCGCGTGGTGCTGAATGCCGCGCCAATGTGCGCGGGCGATATTGCCGCAGCCGACGAACGCCATCGTCAACCGATTCGCGTCTGTCACGTCAGCGCACCGTAAGCCGGGCGACGGCGGCTTCATTGAGGTCGATGCCGAAGCCGGGTCTGTCCGTCAATTCCATGACGCCGTTCTTCGGCAGCACGTCCTCGCCGTAGAGTTCTCCCACTTCGTCGAGCGGTCCTGAGAACTCGATCGAGAACTCGTGCGGCCGGGTCGCGTTCTGCACCGTCGCGTAGACGTGCAGCGATGCCATGGAATTGATGCCGGCCTGAGGGCTGTGCGGCATGACCGGTTTGTCCAAGGTAGTCGCCATCTCGTAGATGCGCTTGACCTCGCTGGGGCCGCCGGCGTTCAGGATATCGGGCTGCAGAATGTCCGGG
>CAZJRX010000367.1:0-3032 GCA_964548145.1 uncultured Pseudomonadales bacterium
CATCAAGGCGCGCCTTTCGCTCGGCGCGACCGCGGCGGAGAAGACGACGATCGACGAAGGTCTGCGCGCCTATATGCTCCGGGTATACAACTACATGGCGTCCGGCGTGGCGCTGAGCGGCATCGTCGCGGCTCTCGTAGCGTCCTCGCCCGCGTTGCTGCAGGCGATCTACGGCACGGGTCTGCATTGGGTCATCATGCTCGCCCCGCTGGGCTTCATCTTGGTGCTCAGCTTCGGCCTGAACCGGCTCAGCGCGACGGCCACGCAGGCCCTCTTCTGGGCCTTCGCGGCCGTGATGGGCGCTTCGCTTTCGTGGATTTTCCTGGCCTATACGGGCGCCAGTATCGTGCGGGTGTTCTTCATCACGACAGCGACCGAAGCGCGACCTGACCGGCGTGGGCAACTTCATGTTCATGGGTCTGATCGGCATCATCATCGCCAGCATCGTGAACATTTTCCTCGCGTCGTCGGCGCTGGATTTTGCCATCTCCGTGATCGGCGTACTCGTGTTCGTGGGGTTGACGGCCTACGACACCCAGAAGATCCGCAACATGTACTTCGAGGCGGACAGCGCCGACGTAGCCACCAAGAAGGCGGTTATGGGGGCGCTTACGCTCTATCTCGATTTCATCAACCTGATGATCATGTTGCTCAGACTGTTCGGTGAACGGCGCTGAGCCACCGCGGGTAACACATCGACCTCGAAAGGCCCGGCGACAGCGCCGGGCCTTTTGCGTCGCGCCGATGACGGGGGGACGCGAAATGCGGTTCGTCATCGCGATGATGAAACACGAGACGAACACGTTCTCGCCCATCGCCACGCCGTGGGCGCGCTTCGAGGATTGGGGCGCTTACTTCAACGACGATGCACGCCGGGCCTACGAGGGCACCGGCATGCCGATGGGGGCTTACTTGGAAATCGCACGGGAGGCGGGAGCGGAGGTCGTCACGCCCATCGCCGCGGAAGCCATGCCCTCCGGGCCGGTTTCAGCCGAGGCCGAGGCCTTCATGTCCGATGCCATCTGTGATGCCGTGAGCGCCGGTTGCGACGCGGCCTTCCTCGATCTCCATGGGGCAATGGTGAGCGAGTCCACGCTGGACGGCGAAGGGGCGCTTCTCGAACGCATTCGTTCCATCGCGCCGGATCTGCCGATCGCGGTGACGTGCGATCTGCACTGCAACTTGACGCGACGCATGGTCGACAATTGCACGGCGCTGATCGGATACAAGACTTACCCGCACACAGACATGTACGACGTCGGCCGTCAGGTCGGTGGCATTCTGACGGCGTCCCTGCGGGGCGAGACCGAGCCGGTCATGGCCTGGGGGAATCGCCCCATCCTCGCCCAAACGCTACGCCAGGGGACGGATGAAGAACCGATGCGCTCGCTGATCGCTATGGCCCGCTACGCGGAGGAGGACGGAGCGCTTGCGGCCACCGTATTCGGGGGATTCCCCATGGCCGACATGCCGGAAGCCGGCGTTTCCGCCGTAGTGGTTACGGACGGAGACCGGGCGCACGCCGCCAGCGTCTGTGAAGAGATGCTGGATGCCGCGTGGGCGCGGCGCGAGTCGTTCGTCTACCGGGGAGAGCCGCTCTCGGATGCGGTGGCGCGGGCGAAACGGCTCGGACTGGAGTTGCGTGCTCACGGCCGGTCCGGTCCGGTCCTGCTGCTCGATCACGCGGACAACTGCGGGTCGGGCGGTACCCAGGACGACATGACGGTCATCGCCGAGGTCCTCCGTCAGGGTCTCGATCGCGTCGCCGTCGCGGCGGTTTGGGACCCGGATGCGGTTCGCTGCATGCGAACCGCCGGGCTGAATGCCGAGATCACACTGGAGCTCGGCGGCAGAACCGACATGCCATCCATCGGAGGAACTGGATCCCCCCTCGCCGTGAGCGGATGCGTCAGCGCTTTGACCGATGGAACCTGGATCGTCGAAGGACCCATGTACACCGGTGTCGAGATCGCCATGGGGCCAACAGCGGTGCTCGACACCGGCAAGATGGAGATCGTCATCGTGTCTCGACACCACGAACCCTGGGACGTCGGCGTTTTCACGAATGTCGGGATCGAACCTGCGGAACGGACCTACCTGCTGCTGAAGTCCCGCATCCATTATCGCGCGGGGTTCGGGGACATGGCCCAGGCCACGGTCACCTGTGATGGCCGGGGTGTCACCACCTCGGACAACTCAATCCTCGACTACAGGAACGTGCGCCGGCCGATTTATCCGCTCGATCCCTTGGCCCTTTAGAATCTCATACGAGCCTCAGCCGCTTGGCGTTCAGCGCGGAAAGGACGGGACCGAGTTCGTAGCCGCGCCGCAGAATCCGGCCCCCAGCCGAGATCACCGAAAATGATCCCTGACGTTGGGACGCCTTGCGAGTCTTGACGATGCGGTAGAGTGCGCCTTCCGAGGTGCGACGGAAGATCGAGAAGGTGGCGCGGTCGGGTTCGAATTCGATGGAGTAGTCTCGCCACTCTCCCGCTCCCACCATGCGGCTATACATCTGCAATATAGCGTCGAGCTCGTGGCGATTGAAAATGACGAGTGGTGCTCTGCCCGCCCGGCCGCTCGTCGTCGGCCGAACGGGCCTGTGCCCTTCGAAGGCAACGACCTCGCTCATGTGAACAGCCCCTCCGAGTTGTCATCATGCCGTCACAAAGCATGCCACGCCCGGCATTGACGGAACAAGGAGGAAGAGCAGCTTCATACTAGACGAGGTGACAAGCCGCGACATGGCCGGGCGCTACCTCGCGCAACTCGGGCGCCTGGGAACGGCACTGCGGTTCCACCAGCGGGCAGCGGTCGGCGAACGGGCAGCCGGGGTTGGTTTCCGTCGGGTCGGGAACCATGCCCTTCAGCGCCGACCGGGCGCGCCGACGGCTCGGCGACAGCTTGGGGACCGCATCGAGCAGCGCCCGCGTGTAGGGGTGGGTCGCGTTGGTGAAAATCCCTTCGGTGGGTCCGTACTCGACGATCCGGCCCAGATACATCACCGCGACGCGGTGCGAAACCCGCTCGAC
>CAZJRX010000368.1:0-2478 GCA_964548145.1 uncultured Pseudomonadales bacterium
GCGGGCGTAGTCGCGGGCAGGAATCTGGGGCATTACCTCGATGTCGAACACGGTGTGGAAGATCGGGTGTTCAATGGGTAGCGTGATCCAGCGCTTCCCCGGCAGGACATCCGCCATGGCGCGCTCCAGGCTCGCCCACTCGGCATCGCCCCAGAAGTCGTCCACCCAGAGGAACCCGCCGTTGGCGAGGTACCCGCGTAACGCATCCACTTCGGGTTGGGAGAGCTCCATGTAGCCGACATCCGACATGAAGATCAACGGCGAGTCGCCCAGGTCCGGGCTGGTGAGCCGCCGTCGGCGCGGAACGGGCGTCGCGACCACGGCGGTCAACTCGTTGAGCCGCTTGGCGAAGTTCTGTTCGGCCTGGGGAAAGTCCGTTTCCCAACGCTCCCACCAGCGACCGTCGTAGAAGTAGTACGCCTGGCGTTGACCGCCGACGCTGTCGTACTGGATTCGCGTCGGCGTGTACTGATCGGCCCGAAGGACCTCGTTTGCTCGATCGACGCCCGCCGTTTGCGTCGCCGCCGGCAGCGCGAGGATCGCTGTTCCGATGGCGAGGGGGAGCCGGGTCGTCATTCGCACGGGGTCATTTCGGCGGGTACCTGGCGAGCGCTTCCTCGTTCGGTTCCGTTCCCCACCCGGGGGTATCCGGGAGGTACAGGTGACCGTCGCGGATATCGGGTTCCGCCGTGAACAACTCGGCGTCCCAGGGCAACCGGTCGACCCAGGTGCGCGCCGAGCTGCTTCAGCACGTGGCGGTCTACATTCTGGTCGGGTGCGTCGGGATAGCCGAAGCCGGGCGACCAGCCCCTGACTCGATCGCCGCTATAGTCGAAGACGTTGGTCTTGAGCGCCGTGAAACCGCGCTCCCGCACTTCCTCGCCCAATGCCCGGATGCCGCCCAGGTCGGTCACCGCCGGCGGGTAGAAATCGGGCCGCGAGATGCGCCAGGTGCCGCAGTGCGACCAGTAGACGCGGATCGCGTCGCGAACCTTGCCGCCGAGCAGATCGTGGCACGGTACGCCCAGGGTCTTGGCCTTCGCGTCAAGCAACGCGTTCTCGATCGCCCCGATGCCCATCGCCATCACCCCCGACATCGACTGCCGGGCGCGGGCGTGCAGGCGTGCGTAGATGCGTTCGGTGTCGTGGACCCGCTGGCCGAGAACCATCGGCGCGAGCCGCTCGACGACGGCGGTGACGCCGATCGCACCCTGGTGTTCGTCGTACTCGCTCCAGCCCACGACCCCGTCCTCGGTGGTGATCTTGACGAAGTGGTAGTTGCGCCAGCCGGCATCGCAGTGGCGGGTCTCGACGGTCCTGATGATCACTGGTTTCGCGTCCCCTCTTTAACTCGTTGCCGAGGATGTCGCCGCATCGGGCGAGCCCCAAAGCCCGCGCTCGCGGCGTATTCGACACGTTCGGACAGCGGGACGTTCGGTTCTGCCACGGGGATCCCCCTCAAACGGCTGGTTGCCGAATCATAGTCGCTTGGCGCGGTGGCGGTCACCGGCGCATCACCAGCGCAATGGCGATTGCCAGCGCATCACCGGCGCAGTGGCGATTGTCGGCGCATCACCGGTGCAGAGACCGGCGTGTCACCGACTTGCCGGACTGATAGGCTTGTCGGGAAGCGCAACCTGTCAAAGAGGAACCATGTCGGACAAGACCTACGAGAACATCCTTTACGAAGTCGACGGCACGCTCGCCACCGTCACCATGAACCGGCCCGATAGCCTGAACGGCATCACCACGCCCATGATGCGTGAACTCCATGCCTGCCTCGGCGAGGTTGCGCTGGACCCCGACATCCGCGTCGTGTTGTTCACCGGCGCAGGACGCGCCTTCTGCCCGGGTGTCGATCTCAAGGCGTCCACCAGCGGCCAGAACCAGGAACCGAACCGGCGCGAGTATTTCCATATCACGTCGCTGTTGCACGAGATGCCGAAGGTGACCATCGCTGCGGTGAATGGCGCCTGCGCCGGCGCCGGGTTCGGCTGGGCCTGCGCGTGCGACCTGCGCTACGCCAACGAACGGGCGAGGTTCAACTCGGCCTTCCTGGGTGTTGCCATATCGGGCGACATGGGCGGGCCCTGGCTGCTGCCGCGCATCGTCGGCGCGACCAAGGCGCGGGAGCTCTTCTTCATGTCGCAGAAGTTCGACGCCGCCGAGGCGGAACGCATCGGCCTGGTGCTGAAGACCTTCCCCGAGGACACCTTCCGCGACGAGGTCCGGGAGATCGCCGTGCGACTCTCCAAGTCGGCGCCGCTCGCCATCGGCGAGATGAAGAAGAACTTCGTCGCCGCCGAGAGCATGCCGCTGAGGGACTACATCGAACTGGAGACCGAGCGTCACTCGCGAACAGGCGGCAGCGAGGACTCCCGGGAAGCGTTCCGGGCATTCGTCGAGAAGCGCGAGCCGCGTTTCGTGGGGCGTTGAGCCAGGGGCCCGTCGGGAGGGCGCGGCGCCGGTTTGCCGCCT
>CAZJRX010000368.1:2488-3030 GCA_964548145.1 uncultured Pseudomonadales bacterium
TTGTTGCCCATGCCGTTCTGGCCGCGCTTCGGCAGTCGTTGAACGCCGGCGCGCGGAACAGGGGAGGGCCGTCGAGCCCCACGGTGGGGAGGTCGAACACATCGTCGGAGAGAACGCTCTTTCGGCGAGACCGCTGCGTCACGCCACCCGTCGCCGTGACCGTTCAGCGTCAACCGAGTTGTCGAGCACCAGCACACCGTCCTCGATTGGCTCACGCGTCAGTTTCTTGTCGACGGCGTAGTCCTGGGCGTGCCGCCAGGGATGCCGATCCCCCTGCTTGGGGAAGAGGTGCATCGAGCGCTGCATATACCCCGACGAGAAGTCGTCGATCCAGGCTCGACGTGGCATGTCACGGTCTTCGTCCCGCAATCGGGGTGTGCACTGGCGCATCCCGGTTGCGGCCATGCGGTTCAGTAGGCGGCAGACGTAGCGCGCGGTCAGATCCGCCCGGAGCGTCCAAGACGCGTTGATGTAGCCGAAGGTCTGCACGAGGTTCGGCACGTCCGAGAACATCATGCCCTTGTAGATCGTGGTATCGGGAT
>CAZJRX010000369.1:0-1843 GCA_964548145.1 uncultured Pseudomonadales bacterium
CGGAAAATCAATGGCTTGCGGACGTTCAGACGCCGAGTTGTCGAAGTCGGGCTAGCGCTGAATGCGCTATCGCTGAATGCGTTCGATGATGTCCGCGATATCGTCTTCGACCGTTGCGAAATGCTCGGCGAGTTCGAGCTGAGACCTCGCTCGGGCGAGGTTGTCGCCGCGCTTGTCCACCTTGAAGTAGACGTCGCCCTCAAGGTGGTCCGTGAGGAACCTCACCGACAGCATGTAGCTCATGTACGCCGGCGCGGCCGCGAAGCGGGCGATGTCATCGACGTCGCCGTATGCCGACAGGAATCCCCGGGCCAGCAGCTCGAAGCGGGCCGGGCAGAAGGGCATGGCGGCGTTGGTCTCTTCGCTGCCGGCGAACGCGGAACGCACGAGATCGCCGAAGTCCCACGCCGGATCTCCCCACATCAGCGTGTCGAGGTCGATGATCGCGACGACGGCGTCCCGCGTCGGGTGGAAGAGCAGATTGTTGACCTTGCAGTCGCCGTGGATGACCCGTTGCGGCGTCCCGGGTTGGAACTTGGTTCTCAGGCCGTTGATCGTCCCAAGGGTGGTGCCGACATCCCCCACCGGGGACGCATCGAGGCGTTCGAGGTAGAAGCCGAGGTCGTGGAAGCCCTCGATTACCGGCTCCGGCTCGCCGTCGAAGTCGGCGAATGCGGCCAGGAATCCGCCGAAGGCCTCGCCGGCGGCGTTCAGTAGCTCCTCGGGCAGGGTGCCGAAGTTCCGCGAGGGCAGGTGTGGAAACAGGCGCCAGACATCGCCGCTGGCGCTCACCGCCACGTGCTTGTTCGCGTCGGTCGGGATCGGGGCAAGCAGCAGATTGCCGCCTTCGTGGGCCACGGCCCGGTCGAGATTGCGGGTCAGCGCCTCGGGGTTCCCGAATACCGCGGGGTTGAGGCGCTGCAGTACGTAGCGCTCGTCCACCCGGTAGGTGTCGTTGATGTGTCCGCCATGGATCACTTGGATTTCGGCGGCGTCGAGGTGCCAGGCGGTGAGGGCTGTCCTCGCCAGGTCGGTCCTCGCCTTCTCGCGTGAAATCCTCGGTGCCCGGGCGGCGGCGTGGGCGATGGGTAGGAGGTACTCGCCGAATGGTCCCTCCAGATTGTCGATGTCGACACTCGTTCTGCCATCGAGGAAGTCCGCCACGTTGGCGAGTGCCTGCGAAACCGCCTGCAACTCGCCGCGTAACTCGGCACGGCGCTCAAGGGCCACTCGTTGTTGCCGCCAACCGGTGATCCACCGATCCATCGTCGCGCCTGCGGCCAGGTCGGCTTCGGCGCGGCGGGAGGCGAGACTCTCGGGCGGTAGTAGATCGACGATGCGGTCGAGATGCGTGGCGGTGTCGTAGGGTCGGGCATCGCCCGAGCTACCTAGGCCGCTGACCCGGCGCCGGAACTCCCGAACACCCAGCAGCCGCAGGTACCACTTGACGGGCTCGAGCATCTCGATCAGCGGCGCGAGGTCGGGAAAGGAGTCGAGTAGGGCGACGTGATCCTCGGCAAGCATGCCAAGGCCCGCGAGAGTGGCCCTCGTCGACGCGACGTGCCCGTAGATGTCAGCAACGTCGGAGCGGCTGCCGTTCCACAGCCGTTCGGCGATGGCCGGCATGCGACTCCACAGACGGGTATCGAGCAACGAGTCGGTGACAAGCTCGGACCACAGGCAGGCTTCGCCGCCGAGTACCCGCCCGGGCGATGTACCGCAAAGGTCGGGGTGCCTGCCGAAGTCGGACATCCATTCGAGGCCCTTGCGAACGTGGGCCAGTCTCGGGTGGTCGAGCAGATCCCGTTCGTTGGCGGCGGTCGCGGTCTCCGGGTCGAAAGCG
>CAZJRX010000369.1:1853-3012 GCA_964548145.1 uncultured Pseudomonadales bacterium
GTGCACGTCCATTGGATAGGAGAGGTCGAGGTAGTAGGGCGCGGCCACCACGCAGTCGTGGCCGGCACGGAGCGCCGCGTCCCGCGCCCCGATCCCGCGCCAGGCTTCGATCACGGCGTTCTCCCCGAGCCCGTCGTGTAGGCATTCGTCCCAGCCGATGGCGCGTTTGCCGAGATCGGCGATCACCCCGACGACGTGCTGGTAGAAGGCCGTGCAATCACGTCCCACCTCGTCGCCGCCGAAGTGGACGAACCCGTCGGGGAACACGTCGGCGAATTCGCCGAGCAAGAGGTCGATAGCGACGCGCACATCATCGTTGTCGATGTCCAGGCAGACGTCGTGCACGCCGAACCGCGGACTCGGCCCGTCGACCTCGATGTCGTCGACACCCCAATCCGGATGTGCGGCAAGCCAGCTGGTGGCATGGCCGGGGACATCGAGTTCGGGGACGATGCGGATCGCCCGATCCGCGGCGTAGTCCACCAACTCCCGCAGTTCGGTCGTCGAATAGGCTTCGGCACTCGCCAATTCGGGGTAGGCCTCGGAACGGAACCGAAAGCCCTGGTCGTCGGTGAGGTGCAGGTGCAGGACGTTCAGCTTGTAGAACGCCATGACGTCGAGGGTGCGGCGTAGGGTTTCGAGCGAGATGAAGTGACGGACCGTGTCGATCATCACGCCACGCCAGGGGTAGCGCGGTGCGTCGCGGACCTGCGAGACGGCGAGCTCGCCGCCGGCGATGAGTTGCGTCAAGGTCGCTAGCGCCGCAATGGCACCCCATTCGGTTGCGGACCTCACCGCCACGGTTTCGCCGAAAACGATCCGGTATTCGTAGGAATCGTCGAGCATGGGGACGGGTCGCCCTGCCTGGGCGACCTCGAAGTCGATGACCAGACCACGGTCCGGCAGGCGCGCCACCGCCCGTCTCAGCCGCTCGGAGCACAACCCCTGCACGCGGTTCGGCGTGCCGGCAAGCACCCGGCGGGGGCCGGGTTCAACCGCCGAGGGGTACGGCAGCAGATCTACGTTGGGGCGAAGCGACGACGCCAATGGATGATCTCGATGGCGGCTGCGGCAGCCTCGATGCCCTTGTTGAACTCGTCATCGGCGGCGCGTGCCTCGGCGTGTGCCAACTCGTTGACGGGGAGTACCTCGTTGACGA
>CAZJRX010000370.1:0-1382 GCA_964548145.1 uncultured Pseudomonadales bacterium
GGGGCGACTACGACGGCGACGGATTCCTCGACCTGTTCGTCGCCAACTGGCGCTGCTTTCCGGAGTGTCCGCAGGAGCGTGCCGCCGAACTGGCCAGCGACCGGCTGTTCCGCAACCGCGGCGACGGCACCTTCGAGGATGTCTCCAGGCTGCTCGGAGACAAGCTGCGCGGCGCCGCCTTCTCGGCCAGCTTCGCCGACTTCGACAACGACGGCGACCTCGACATCTACGTGGTCAACGACAAGGTCGCACACCCGATCGGCAACGTGCTGTGGCGCAACGACGGGCCGGGATGCGGCGGGTGGTGCTGGAACGACGCGTCGGCCGCGACCCGAAGCGGCGACGTCGGGTACGGCATGGGCTTGGCGGTGGGCGACTACGACAACGACCTGGACCTGGACTTCTACTTCTCCGACATGGGCGAGTCGATGTCTCTGCTGCAGAACGTTGACGGCCGCTTCCGCGACGCCACCGAGGCGGCCGGTGTGGGCGCCGAACAGCCCGGGGGAGCGGTGGGATGGGGCGCGGCGTTCTTCGACTTCGACAACGACGGCTGGCTCGACCTGCTCCTGGCGACCAGCGGCTACGCGCAACCGTACGAGAGTTCCACGGGCCTCCTGGATTTCCTGTATCCGTACGCCAACATGTTGTTCCGGAACCGTGGCTACGGCAACTACGTCGAAGCGTCGCCGCCGAGCTGGCGGCGCCACCGCCAGATCAGCATGGGAGTGGCATACGCCGACTACGACCGCGACGGCTTCGTGGACTTCGTGGTCGGCAACTTCGACGAAGGCTACGAACTGCACCGGAACGCGGGGCTCGCCGGTGCCGGCAACCATTGGTTGACCGTACGGCTCGAAGGGCGCCCACCGGTCAACCGCGACGCCATCGGGGCACGTGTCTACCTGACCCCCGCGGGCGGCCGCCCGCGCATGCAGGAGGTCAAGAGCGGCTCCAGCCTGGGAGCCGGCAACGACACCGCGCTGCACTTCGGCCTCGGCGGCTCGCCGGTCGCGTCGTTGCGGGTGGTATGGCCCGACGGGACCGAGGAGCGGTTCGAAGAGGTGGCCGCAGACCGCGCGTGGCACCTGGTCTACGGGCAGGCGCCAAGGCCCGGGATCGCAAGGCGCGGCTCGGGTTAGCGGGTTAACCGGCATTGCTACAAATGCCGCGTGGGGCTGCTATAATGGCAGCACCGTCGGGCAACGACGAAGGAGGCGACTGGGATGGAACAACGAAGGTTCGGCGACAGCGATCTGGCTTGCTCGGCCCTCGGGTTCGGCACCTGGGAGTTGAGCACCAACCAGTACGGCGAGATCGACGTGGGGGAGGCGCAGCGGGCGGCCCAGGAGGCGATCGACCACGGCATCACGCTGTTCGAC
>CAZJRX010000370.1:1392-1747 GCA_964548145.1 uncultured Pseudomonadales bacterium
CGTACGGTCCCTACCACTCGGAAGAACTGCTCGCCAAGGCCCTCGGTGCGCGGCGCAAGGATGTCGTCCTGGTAACCAAGGTCGGTTTCAAGTACGACGGGGACCGGGTATCGCAGTGCTCATCGTTCGACTACGTCGTGTCTCGCACCGAGGGCTGCCTGCAACGCCTCGGCACCGACTGGGTCGACCTGATGCTGATCCACTGGCCGGACCACAATACCCCGTACGGGGAGCCGATCGAAGCACTGGAGAAGCTGAAGAAGGATGGCAAGATCCGCCACTACGGTGTGTCCAACTTCTCTCCCGCGATGATGGACGTGTGCGAGGGCGTCGGGCACCTGGCGGCCAACCAGGT
>CAZJRX010000370.1:1757-2993 GCA_964548145.1 uncultured Pseudomonadales bacterium
GTGCTGCCCTACACGCAGGCCCGCGGCATCGGCTTCATGGCATACGGTACGCTCGGGTTCGGTCTGCTGACCGGCGCCTTCACGGAGTCTACCGAATTCGTGGATTGGGACTGGCGATCGAAAGGCATGGCGTTTGGCCTGCCACTGTTTCAGCGCAAGAGATTCCTCCAGGAACTGCGCGTGGTCGACCGGCTCAAGGGGATTGCCGAGCGGCACGGCAAGTCGGTTGCCCAACTCGCCATCGCATGGGTACTGGGCAACCCGGCGGTGACCGTGGCCCTGGTCGGCATGCGCCGCAGCGAGGAACTGAAGGAAAACGTGGCGGCGGTCGAGTGGCGGCTGTCCGCCGACGAGCGGCAGGAAATCGACACCATCTTCCAGGAAGAGGGCGTCCCCACCCACGTCGACACTCCTCAGATCGTGGAACCGTTCCTGCCGGCGCGCTGACCGGGCCGGTGGCCGCGCGCGCCGCTGGCGGGACTCAGTCCCAAGTGAACATCACCTTCCCGGTGCTGCCGCCCGCGAACACGTCGAACGCTTCCTGCGCCTGCGACAGCGGAAAGCGATGCGTCACCAGGTCGCCGAAGCGCAGGCCGGTGCGGTGCATGAGCCGGATCAGTTCGTAGTAGTCGGTTTCGGTGAACATGTTGGATCCCATCAGGCAGCGCTCGCCGAGCATCGGCCCCACGGTCGCGTTCCGGGCGGTGCCGCCCCACCCGACGTAGACGATGCGCCCGTGGTAGGTGGTGGCGTCGATCACCCCGACCCGCGCATCGTCGTTGCCGGAGGTTTCGATCACCACGTCGACCGGATCGTCGAGCTGCTCGGTCAGCGGCTTCGCCACCGGGTCCAGCACCGCCGACGCCCCGAAGCGTGCGGCCAGGTCGCGCCGGTAGTCGACCGGATCGGCGCCGACCACGATGCCGCCCATCGCCTTGGCAACCACCAGCGCGCACAGCCCGACCGGGCCGAGCCCCGAGATCAGGACGGTCTCGCCCCCCTTGAGGTCCGAGCGCTTGATGGCGTGGTACGCGGTGCCGCCGGCGCAGGCGATGATGGCGCCGTCCTCGTAGCTCAACTCGTCCGGCAGCGGAAAGCAGACGTTCTGGTCGACCAGCAGGTAGTCGGCGTCGGAGCCGTGCACGGTGGTCTGCGCCAATCGGTAGCCGGGTCCGATAGTGGTGCAGTTGAAGAACTCGCCGCGCGAGCACGCCTCGCAGTGGCCGCACGACGGCG
>CAZJRX010000371.1:0-1848 GCA_964548145.1 uncultured Pseudomonadales bacterium
CACCCAGCGACTCGGTGGTTGCGGCCACCAGCCCAGGCTGTGCCTGCCACCCAAGTCGTCCAAGGGCAGCACGCCGTATCGCTCGGCCTCCTCCCACCAGAGCGCGACCATCTCCGCGAGCTTCTCCGGATGCTCGTCGGCCAGGTTGTCGATTTCCGCCAGATCGTGATCGAGGTCGTAGAGTTCCCACACGTCCGAGTCGAAGTCGGTTCCGCGGGTGTGGAAGGTCACGGCCTTCCATCCCTCCTGCCAGATCGCCCGCTGCCCCACGGTCTCGAAGTACTGAATCCGCTTGCGGGTGTCCGCCTCGTTGTCGTTCAGCGTATGCGCCATGGACGTCCCATGCAGCGGCATCTGCTCGACGCCGCGGACATGGCCCGGCAAGTCCAGACCTAAGAGATCCAACAGCGTCGGCGTCACGTCCACGACGTGGTAGAACTGCCGGCGCGTCTCGCCTCTGGCCTCGATTCCTGCCGGCCAACGGATCAGCAGGGGTGCTCGGATACCGCCCGCGTACGTCTGGCTCTTGTAGCGCTTGAACGGCGTGTTCCCCGCCATGGCCCACCCGGCGGGGTAGATGGCGTAGGAGAGCGGACCGCCCAAGTCGGCAAGGCGGGCCATGTTCTCATCGACGCTCGGCCGATCGCCGCCGCGGGACCGGTGATGGTCGTAGCTGCCAGAGAGACCGCCCAAGGGCGCGGCGCCATTGTCGGAGATGGCGACCACGATGGTGTCGTCGCGCATGCCGAGATCGTCGAGTTGCGTGAGCAGCCGGCCGATCTGCACATCGGCGTGATCCAGGAATCCGGCGAATACCTCCTCGAAGCGCGCCGCGACTCGCTTCCCCTCGGCGCTCATTTCGTCCCAGACCTGCACGCCGGGATTCCGGGGCGCCAGGCGCTGATCGGCGGGAAGCAGACCCGATGTCTTCTGCCGAGCGAGGATCCTGTCCCGGGCAGCGTCCCAGCCGTCATCGAATCGCCCCCGGTACTTGTCAGCGAACGCCTGGGGCGTGTGATGCGGCGAATGGCCAGCGGCGAACGCGAGGTACAGAAAGAACGGCTTGTCGGGCGCCGCCGATGCCAGTTGCCGAAGCCACTTGCAGGATTGGTCGACGATACCCGCAGACAGGTGGTAGTCCTCGGCGGGTGGCTGTGCGATGCGTTCGTTGCCGAGGACGAGTTCCGGATTCCATTGGTTCGTCTCGCCGGAGAGGAAGCCGTAGAAGCGATCGAACCCGCGCTGCAGTGGCCAGTGCTCGTAGGATCCCGCCGGACTCGCATCGTCGATGGCGGCGAGGTGCCACTTCCCCGCGGCAAGCGTCTGGTAACCCTGTGGCCGCACGATCTCCGCCAGGTTCGCGGCCTCCCGCGAGACGAAGCCACGCGTGTTGGGAAACCCGTTCGTCATCTCCGCCACCCGACCGACGCCGACGGCGTGGTGGTTCCGACCCGTCAGCAGGCAGGCGCGGGTGGGAGAACATAGCGGCGTCACGTGGAAATTGGCATAGCGCAGCCCATCTCTCGCCAAGCTGTCCAGTGCGGGTGTCTCGATATCCGAGCCATAGCAGCCCAACTGCGCATAGCCCACATCGTCCAGCACGATCATCACGATGTTGGGCGACCTGGCGAGCTTGGTCGGGCTAGCGGCCCATGAGGGGGTCGAGTCGGCGACGGTGCGGCCAATGACACCGTCGAAGTTTCGGTCGTGCTCCATTCGTGGTCCGCAGTGTCAAGCGCCCTCGACGGCGCTTGTTTCCGGTTGCACGTTGTTTCCCTGCATCGCGATGTCCCGATCTTGCGGCTAGGCGTCGTTTAGACCGCTACGGCGCATGAGTTCGAAACTCGC
>CAZJRX010000371.1:1858-2987 GCA_964548145.1 uncultured Pseudomonadales bacterium
AGCGAAGAGCGACGCGAGCGCTGCGGCATGGACCCCTTCGTCCACCCAAAGCGTTTGGAGGAACGGAAGGAGCACATTCGCCACATCCCGCACCGCGCCGATCCCGAGACGTCGCTGCACCAGTGCGAACGTTTCGACGAGCACATAGTTCGAGGTGAACAAAGTGCGCTCCGAGTCGAGCAGCCGGTGCCAGACCCGCGCCACCTCATGGTGTCCTGCCTGGTCGCCGTCGATGATCGCCAGCAGGGCCGAAGTGTCAACGAACAGGCTCATGGTCGAAGGCGTCGGCGAGGTAGTGGTCGTGGTTCCGAGCGAGGTCAGGATGCTTGGAATGGTAGCGACCCACGATTTCGCGAGCCCTCCGTATCAGGTCGTCACGGTCTCGCGTCGGGTGTCGCGCCAAGTACTCTGCAACGCAGGCCCTTACGAGATCGGCCACGGAACGCTCTTCCAAACGCGCCCGCTCCTTGAGCGCCCCGGCTTGCCTTTCCGTCAACTGGATTTGCGTTCTAATCATGGCTGCATGACATCGCTTCTGCCTACATGATGGCAGTATCGCGCCCCCTCGCATCGACCGTCAACGTGAGACCTCCCGACCTAGTACCCTAGCCGCACAGCCTAGCGCGTCTCCCGAGTAATGCGTTCATCCTTCGTCATCGTCGTCCACACCTTGGTATTCAACGCCGCCGGCGAGTTGCTGCTCCTGCGCCGGGCCAACACCGGCTTCATGGACGGCCATTACGCGCTGCCCGGCGGCCACCGGCAAACCGGTGAGGAGATCGCTGCCGCAGCCGTCCGGGAGTGCCGGGAAGAAATACGCGTCGAGGTCGCGGACATCAAGCCCGTCGTCGTGATGCCCTACGACGGCGGCGTCGACTTCATCTTCGAGGCGACTCGCTGGTCCGGCACGCCCGGCATCGGCGAACCGGACAAGTGCGACGACCTGCTATTCGCGCCAACCGACGCCTTGCCGTCGCCGACGGTTGCCTTCGTGGAAGCCGCGCTCGAGTGTCGCGCCCAAGGCGTCTGGTTCCGCGAGGAGCTTGGTCCGTAGAAGTTCGCGCCAGCGAACTTCCAACGCGCCCTTTGGGGCGCGCGAGTTCCATTAGAATTGCCAACCTCGTCCGAT
>CAZJRX010000372.1:0-2937 GCA_964548145.1 uncultured Pseudomonadales bacterium
GTTCCCGACTTCATCGCCCGGGCCGCTCCCGTGGAGATTCGGCACCACGACGGCCGCGAGACCGTGGCCGTGGTGCCGCACCTGATCGTCGAGGGCAAGGGACCACTTGACGACAAGGCCGCTAACAAGGCTCACTGGACGACCGATTGGTGGGTGCCCGCCGCCAACCACGCGGCACGTGCCGAAGGCGAACCCGAAGTCCGATGGGGGTACCTAGAGATCCGCACCCTGGAAGGCATCGACCAACAGATCAATGGCGCAATCGGAAAGGCCGCACAGTCCACATGAGCACAAACCCCGACGCGTACGAACACGGCGGGAAGCGCCCGAACAACCCCACTCTGGAGATCGTCCAAACCGCCGACAGCGAGCGCCGAAAGCCGCGCCAGCACAGCAAGGACGTGCGCGACGAGCGTCCGGCCGAGCCGCGGCTCCGCTGGCAACGGGCGCGCGAGACGAGAACGACCACGGCCCCGATGCTCATGCGCGCCGAGCAGATCGACCCCGAAGCGTGGGTCGACACACTGCGGAAGGCGCCGGCCCACGACGACCTCTTCGCCAGCTTCAACGAGTATCGCCACTCGGGCCGAGCCCAGCTCGAGTGGTACGAGCATGCCGGCAACTGGTCCAACCGGCTGATTCACGCCGACGCGCGACGCGCGATGGCGTCGCTGCTCGAACACGAACATCTGGGCGGCGCTGTCCAGATGATCTATTTCGACCCGCCCTACGGCATGGACTTCGATGCCAGCTACGGCAACGACACTATCCAGCGACGGGCGTTCGTAGACACCTACGAGAAGGGCATCCACTCGTACTTAGACGGCATCCGCGAGATCGCCCTGCTCGCCCGCGAGCTGCTGACCGAGTCCGGCAGCCTCTTCATGCAGATCGGAGACGTGAACGTCCACCGCTGTGCGATGGTCCTCGACGAGGTGTTCGGTCCGGAGAACCGCGTGACGACCATCACGTGCGCCACCACCGGAGGCGGCAGCAGCACCAAGTCCATCGCCAAGGCCGGAGACTACATCCTCTGGTACGCCAGGAACCGCGACGAGATGGCGTTCCAGCCTCTCTACGAAGAGCAGGACATCGAAGCTTGGTGCGACAGCCAGACTTTTGCAGGAGGAGGAGGAGACTTCTCCGATGGTACGCGACGCGCTCTCCAGCCCGAGGAGCGACGCGATCCGAAGCGGAACATCCCGGACGACACTGTGCTGTGGCGGATGGGTCGGTTACTTTCACAGGGACCGTCAGATGGCGAACAAGGCCAACCGTTTACTTGGCAGGGAACCCGGTTCGGACCCGAAGGGCTGGATACTGCCCAGTGGAGGGTTGATCGTCAGGGTCTTGAGGCTTTGGCCGCGATGGACCGACTATGGACCAACGTAGAACGCGGAACGAAGAGCGCGGGCGCTAACCAGCTCCACCTTCGAATACTGCGGTCCGAAATGCCCGGAAAACGACTGAACAACCTCTGGGCCAAGTCAATCGCCCCGAGCGACAAGCGCTATCCCGTACAGACCGGCGACCTCGCCATCCAGCGTTGCATGTTGATGACCACCCGCCCAGGGGACCTCGTGCTTGATCCGACCTGCGGCGGCGCCACGACCGCCGTTGTAGCCGAGAAATGGGGTCGTCGCTGGATCGCGATCGACAGCTCCCGCGAGAGTCTTGCCGTCGCCCGCGAACGTATCCTCGTGGGCGAGTACCCGGCGCACCTGCTCATCGGCAGCACCGCCGGGTTCGCCAAGGAGAACGAACTGCGGCAGGCAGCGGGCGAGGAACCATTGCTCGACAAGCCGAAGGGCGGTGAACGCGACCCGGCCACGGGCATCGTCGTAAAGCGTATGCCCTAAGTCAGCGCCGCGACGCTCGCCTACAGGGATCGCCCCGACAAGCGTTCCAAACGTAAAATCACTTGGTTCGTCGACCGCCCCGTCGGCGGGAAGACTAAAGGACGCATCGCCAGTCGGTTCACCGTCGAGACCGAACACCTCGAACAGTACCGCAGCCCGGAGGAACTGCTAAGTCCTCGGGAGCAACGTTGGCACGTCGACTGGCACGACCGTATCCTGCGAATGCTCGACGAGAAGGGCATCGGCTCCAACGAAGGGACGCGCTGGACCGTCGAAGCGGTCGAGAACATCGCCGATGCGCAGACGGCAGAGCACCCCGGCGCCATCAGCCACCGCTGCAGACTCATCGACCACGCCACCGGTGCCCGCAAGGACGGCGTCATCGCCATCTGGCCTCAGGATGCCCAGGTCGGGGTCCACAACATCCAACGCAACGTCCGCGAGACTATCAGCCGTCACCACACGGGCAACGACCGCGATCTCGCGCTGATTGTCATCGGCGCCGAGATCGAAGGCGGTTCCCATCAGTCGCTCGACGGCGGCGAATGGCAGATCCCCGTCGCTCGCATCGAGGCCGGCGCCGAGCTGCACCTGCGCGAGACGCGCAGAAAGACCAGCGACACTGAATCCGCGCTCATACTGGTCGCCGAGCCGACCGTCGAGATCGAGGCCGTCGACGGGCAACACCAAGTGCTGATTCACGGTTGGCACGAGTTCAATCCGGTGACCGGCGAAGCCGACTTCATCCCGGCCGACAGCGTCCGCATGTGGATGCTCGATACCGACTACAATGGCACCGAGTTCTGCGCCCGCCGGATCCATCTCAATGCGAAGCTGCGTTCCGCCGAGAACCGGAAGGTACTCGAATCGATCCTCGGCCGGGAGCGGGACGCCGAGGCCGTACGTGCGGTCTTCGGAACCCGCAGCGAGCCATTCCAGACTCCAACCGACGGGGAGATCGCCATTCGCATGATCATCGGCAACGGCAGTGTGCTTAGCTGGCACGGTCGCGTGTAGCCACGGCGCCCGGAGCGATTACGACCAGATGAAACCGGCGACTGCGAAAGCGTCAGGAGTG
>CAZJRX010000373.1:0-2930 GCA_964548145.1 uncultured Pseudomonadales bacterium
TACCTGTGACTTCAAGGCCTACGACAGCCCCATTCCCGCCCAGTTCGGCGTATTGGCGATCCCGATGAACGTCCTGGTCAACGCCGAGGGTGAAATACTCGCCAAGTACGTTCGCGGCGAGGGCCTTTTGGACAAGCTGGCAGAACTGCTCGACGCTTGACCCGAGGGGGAGTCTTGCCGTTCACGGATTTAGACGGGACTCACCGCCATGGCCAGACCGAAGACCGAAAGCAAGACACTGCGCTGGACGTTGATCGCCGTGCTGGTCGCGTTCGTCGCCGTCGCCGACTGGTACGCCGGCGGCGTCGGGCCCCGGGTGTTGTTGGGGTCGGCATCCTTGAACCTGACTTCGGAACCGGATGCCGCCCGGGTGCTTCTGGACGGTGAACCGGTCGGTCGAACGCCGCTGCCCGATCAGCGCGTACGTCCAGGGCGCACGGTGGTCCGCATGGAGCACCGATTCCACGACCCCGTGGCGCGTAGCGTGAGTCCCGGGCGTGGCGAGGTGGTGGACGTGTTCGTCGAGTTCCCGGCCGCGACCGGAAGCCTGGAAATCGTCACGAACCCCCGTGGCGGCATCGTTGTGGTCGATGGCGAAAGGCTCGAAGGGGTTGCACCGTTCCTGCTTTCCCCACATCCAACCGGGTCCTTCGAAGTCGCGGCGTCGATCCATGGCCGCGAGGTCAAGACCCAGACCGTGGAGGTGCTTCCTCGCCAGAATACCGAGGTTTCCTTCGAGTTGGAGCGTGTGCCGATGAGCGAGATTCACATCGCTCGATCACCGCGCGATCTGGATCTGGAAATCGACGGCAAGCCCTACGAACCGGGAATGACCCTGCCGATCGGGGCCTACAGTCTTCGTGCCCAACGCCCGGGGTACGCGCCCCTCGAGAAGACCGTGGAGTTCACCAGGGGGCGCAACGACCAGTCCGTCCGCCTTGTCCGGCTGCAGGGCAGCCTGTCGCTGGCCGTTTCTCCGGCAGATGCAAAGGTGGAAGTGTCCTACCCCGATGCCGGGGACCGGCGCACGGTCCGCTACACGGAGAATATGTCCATCCCGACTGGCCCCGTCACCATACGGGCCACGGCGATAGGACATCGCAGCTACGAGCGGCGTCTGACCATGGAGGCGAAGCCGTTGTCGCACGCGATTCGGCTGGAGAAATACGTTGTCGAACCCGGCAGGAGATTCCGCGACGGTCTTTCGTCGGGCGGCGAAGGTCCGCTGCTAGTGGTAATCGGCACGGGCACCTTCCGCATGGGATCCGATGAGGGTCCGCCCGACGAGCGACCCGTACGACGGGTCGAGGTGTCACAACCGTTCGCAATCGGTGTCTTCGAGACGACTTTAGGCGAATTTGAGAGATTTCGGTCGGCCACCGGGAAAGCTCCTGCGCAGGTGCCTCAATGGATGGATGCTTTGCCGCTCGAGGAGCGGGTTCGGCTCCCCGTGACCCGGGTGTCTTGGAGGGACGCGCGAGACTATGTCGGTTGGCTAAGCAAGGAGACGGAACACGGCTATCGATTGCCGAGCGAGGCGGAATGGGAGTACGTCGCTCGCGCAGGCTCAACTGGGCCATACTACTTCGACGGTGACGCCACCGCGCTGTGTTCGCATGCCAACGTTGCCGACGTGACCTACGGGGAAACCTATCCCAAGCCGGGCGTTGCTACGTGTTCCGACAGTACCCTGAGGCTGGCGGTCGTTGGTCGTTTCACAGCCAATGGATTTGGCGTTCACGACCTGCTCGGCAATGTCGAGGAGTGGGTTGCCGACTGCTGGCACGATGACTATAGGCTTGCCCCGAATACCCAGCGCGCTCGTGGCGGGGACTGCGCTGATCGCGTCACCCGCGGGGGAGCATGGGACTCGACGCCAGAGGAGGCGACGGTTAGCTACCGGTCGTTCACCAACCGGGGCAGTAGTACCCGCGGCATTCGAGTGGTGCGAGAACTGTAGCCCTGCCGCCGCCGTGGCGACACCGATCCCAGGGAGGCGTGCGTATCCGGATCCATGGCGACGCCGGCTTCGTGGGACATGTCGCGAAATCGATTGTCGCCCAGATTCCGGTAAAGGAGGTTGTTGCCAATGTCGCCGCGCAAGACGAACAGATCTTCAAGACCATCACCGTCGTAGTCCCCCGCAGCTACGCCGCCGCCGAACTCCTCGGTTTCCGAACCTTGCGTCGGATTGATGTAGGCGTGCCGATAGCGGATTCCCGATTCGGCCGTGGCATCGACGAACCGGGCCGTCAACGTGGTCCCGGGATTCGGCGGAGATGGCGGCGCGGGAGGTGGTGTGGGCGGCGGGGCAGGCGACCCGCCGCCGCCACCGCCACCACAGGACACGCAGAGGGCCCAGGCGACGCCGAAGGCTATGCCGGCACCACAGGATCGATGGCTCATCTTCGCGGTGTTCGTTGGTTCAAGGGCCGCCCTTGGCTGACCAGGATATGACCCGTTCGATTGTGATGCGAATTGCCGTCCTGCCAATCTCGATATGCTCATATTGCGGATACTTGGCCTCAAGCGCTTCGCGAATCCTGGCGTCGGTGGTAACGGTCGCGCCGCTTCCGTCGATGCGCGCCCAGCGCAGTTCGGACCAGTCGTCGGCGTACTGGTCGATCAGGAGGGCGACGGCGGGATTGTGTTCGATGTTCTTGAGGCGTTGCAGTAGCGCACCCGACTTGGGTTTGCCATCAATCGGGATGACGAGGTCGCCGTCGACCTCGCAGAACACCACCGGAACCAGGTGCGGGCGCTGGCCGTCGATGGTGGCGAGCCGGGCCACGGCCGATCGCATAGCCCACCCGGGCGGGGTCGAAGTCGGTGACATGTCGTGTGCGTGCCTCAAGTCGGCGGTGTCTGGTCTATTGAACGCGGAAAAAGGCTCTCACTCGAGTCGCATTTGCGATGCCGTATTATGGCCA
>CAZJRX010000374.1:0-2910 GCA_964548145.1 uncultured Pseudomonadales bacterium
GACCAAGATCTCGGGTCCGTTCGGAAGCGCCAAGCTGCACCACCTCGGTCGCGGACATGGGAACCCCACGTGTCGAGTTGCCGCTATTGTACGTAATGGACATCGGGCGCCGGCGGGGGATGTCGTGGATCGGGCGCGGAGTTGCACCATCGTTCAAGTGCCGTTTGACCCCGACCGTCTTCGTGGCTCGGGCGTGCCGTGGGCGCACGTCAGCAGCGCGTTGTCCACGCTTCGTCCACGGCGACGGTCCCCGGATAGAAGGCCGCGATGGTCGAAGGGCGGGCAACGCCTACGGGCGGGTTTGAAAAGGGCGATGTCTCGTCCGGAACGCGCCACCCGCCACACGAGCTTCCACCGCAGTACTCACTTCGCGCCGGTTGACAAGCTTCGCCCCCGAACGCCTAATGGTCGGCTAAGGCATTGATCGGCGGGAACTCAAATGTCGCGCAAACGAGCACGGCCCAAGGCGTCTGACGTACCTTCCACCCAACCTGCTTTCCGGCTGAAGCCGCTGGCCATCGCCGTCGTTGCGGTGCACTCTCCGCTGGCCGCCGTTGCCCAGGAACAGACCGAGGAAGACGAGACCGGTCGCACCATCGAAGAGGTCATCGTCACGGCCACCAAGCGCGAAGCCAACATGCAGGACGTCGCGCAGAGCATCACGGCCTTCACCACCGACGATCTCGAACGGCTGCGTGCCCGGGACATGAAGGAGTACATCGACGCGCTGCCGAGCGTCGCCCTGGTCAACAGTGTCCCAGGCCGCAATTCCGTGGTGTTCCGCGGCGTGTCGACCGGTTCGTCCGAGTACCGCACCGACAGCATGACGGCCGTATACCTCGACGAACAGCCGCTCACCACCAACTCACAGCAGGTCGACCCCTGGCTCGTCGACATCGCACGGGTCGAAGCCTTGCCCGGACCCCAGGGAACGCTATTCGGTTCCAGTTCCCAATCCGGCACGCTGCGCGTCATTACCAACAAGCCCGACCCGAGCGGATTCGGCGCCCAAGTCGACGCCGCCGCCTATTCCACGCGCGGCGGCGAACCGAGCTACGACTTGAGCGGCCACGTCAACATCCCCCTCGCCGACCGATTCGCAGTCCGCGTCGCGGCATTCGCTTCCCACGAGGGGGGCTACATCGACAATGTTCTTGGCCGCGACCTCGCCGACACCCGGGACAATGCCGACGTTGTCGAGGACGACTTCAACGAGTACGACGTCTCCGGCGGCCGGGTCGCGGCGTCCTGGGAACTGGGCGACCGCTGGTCGGTGATCGCCGGGATCATCGCCCAGAACAGTTCGGCGACCGGCACTTGGGAATCCGATCCCTCCCTCGGCGACTTCAAGATCGTCAAGTTCTTTGACGAGTACCGGGACGATGATTGGCAGCAGACCTCGTTCACCGTGAAGGGCGACCTTGGCGGCGCTGAGTTCTCAGCCACGACCGCCATTTTTGACCGCGACATCGCCTACGAGTGGGATAACCACGTCTACGAGCAGTACAAGGACGCGTACTGGGGCGTGTACAACGGCTACGGGCTGTACAACTCGGAATACACCTTCGGCACCACCTTCAACGAACAGACGCAAGAGCGCTTCTCCCAGGAGGTGCGGCTGACATCCACCGGGGCGAGCCGGTTCCAGTGGATGGTGGGGGCTTTCTACGAGGACGTCGACGACGAGTGGCTTTATGGCGCCGAGAATCCGTCGCTCATGGATACGATCGCCTGGGAAACGGCCAACTACTACGCCTATACCTACTACTCGGCCTACGACCACATCGACTACCCGCTGCCTGCGTCGGACATCGGCTTCTACAACCACTTCGTGCGCGCGGTGGAGCAGAAAGCCGTATTCGGCGAACTGGTCTACGACTTGAGCGACCGGCTGACGACGACCGTCGGGCTACGTTGGTTCGAATACGACCGCAACGAGTTCGACCAGTTCCACTTCCCCGAGGGTCTGCCGCCGCTCTCCGGCCTCGACACCGACGGTGCCTACGGCTCTTCCGGGGTCGAGCAGGACACCGCCTTGAAGCTCTCGGCCCAATACACCCTCGACGACGACCGGATGGTGTATTTCCTGTTCAGCCAGGGCTTCCGCCTCGGGGGGTCCAATAGCCAACGCGCCGCGAACACGGGCCTCGTGCCGCTCAACTACGGCGCCGACAAGCTCAACAACTACGAGGCCGGCTTGAAGAGCGAATGGTTCAACAACCGCCTGCAGCTCAACGTGTCCGCGTTCTACATGGTCTGGGAGGACATCCAGATCGACAACGCCGGCGGCGTCGAGGACAAGTGGTGGCTACGCGGCATGATCAACGGCGATACCGCCCGCACCATGGGGGTGGAGGTCACCTGGGACGCCAGCATCACCGACAGCCTGCGCTTCGAGGGCAGCGTCTTCCTGGCCGACCCCGAGTTCAATTCCGAGTTCACGCTGCTCTCCGGCGAGCAAATCACCGACGGCACCACCATGCCCATCTCGCCGGAGTTCAAATACTACTTCGCGCTCGAGTACACGTTCTGGAACTGGGCCGATATCGGCGATGTCTGGGTGCGCTACGACACGAGCTTCCAGTCCGAGGTCTACAACGGCTTGAGCAGCGCCATCGCGGTGGATCCGGAAGGCAAGCAACCGTCCTGGACCCTCAGCAACTTCCAGCTCGGCATCGAGCTGCCGGAAGGTCCGCAGTTCCTGCTGGAGGTCAACAACATCTGGGACGAGCGCACCATCAACTACCTGGACAACGGCGGCAACTTCCAAGCGGCGCAATTCGGCGACACCCGCTTCCACAACATCCGGTCCTACGTGGCGCCGCGAAGCATCGGGTTGAGCGCGACGTTCCGGTTCTAGTGTGCCGTCTCTAAAATGAGTTTACATTCGTTTCGGCCAGCGCCCGGCGG
>CAZJRX010000375.1:0-2895 GCA_964548145.1 uncultured Pseudomonadales bacterium
CGCCGCCGTGTTCCTCGTTTTCGCGCTAGGCTTCCATATCGCCGAAGTAGGACTCATCGGTCTTTCGATCATCGTCCTGCAGACAGCCTTCAACGGCATCGTCGAGGAACACCGGATCGGTCACGCCTTCGAGGAAGCCCTACCCTTCACAGCCCTGTTGTGCGTGTTCTTCGCCATCGTGGCGGTGATATCTGACCAGGGTCTATTTCAACCGGTCATCGAGTACGTACTCACACTTCCCGCCAGTCAGCAGCCCGGGGTTTTCTATATCGCCAACGGCTTGTTGTCGATGATCAGCGACAACGTCTTCGTGGCGACGGTCTACATTGGCGAAGTGGAGCGGGCCTTCAATGCCGGCGTCATCGACCGCAACCAGTTCGAACTCCTAGCCGTGGCGATCAATACGGGGACCAATATCCCCAGCGTCGCCACACCCAACGGGCAGGCGGCATTCCTGTTCCTTCTGACGTCGTCGCTGGCACCGCTCATCCGGCTGTCCTATGGACGCATGGTCATCATGGCGGTCCCCTACACCATCACCATGGGGATCACCGGCTGGATTTTCGTGACTTGGGGGCTCTAGTGTCCCGAACGCGTAAGAAGGCCGGCACCCTATTGCGGTACCTCGCCGCCCGGCGGGCGCCTACGCCAAACCGCCCCGTTTTGCGCAGCCGCGTCCAGATTGTCCAGGTACGCCTCGTGAACCGCCGCTTCCTCGACCGATGCCCGGACAACCACGACGGGCGGCCGGTCGTCCGGTAGGCGGATGATCTCCCGGGCGCCCATGGTGCCGGCAAGGGCGTCCTCGTCACCGTCGAACAAGGACATCTGCCCGCCGGTCATCCGCAGATAGACGTCGGCGAGTATCTCGGCATCCAAGAGTGCCCCGTGAAGGTCCCGAGCCGAGTTGTCCACTTCGTAGCGTCGGCAAAGCGCATCGAGCCCGTTCTTCTGACCGGGATGCTTGCGACGCGCCAAGGCAAGTGAATCGGTAACCGTGCAGACGTCTGCAAGACCGCCCATTCCGGCGCGGTTCAACATCGAAAGCTCGTAGTCGATGAACGAGAGGTCGAATGGTGCGTTGTGGATGATCACTTCGGCACCGTCGACGAACGCCAGGAATTCGTCGGCAACCTCACCGAACTTCGGCTTACCGGTCAAGAAGGCCGCGTCAAGTCCATGTATCCCGAACGCCGCGTCGTCAACCTCGCGTTCCGGGTCGACATACCTGTGTAGGTGACGACCGGTGACCCGGCGATCAACGATCTCAACGGCCCCCAGTTCGATCACCCGGTGCCCACGTTCCGGTTCGAGACCCGTTGTCTCGGTATCGAGCACTATCTGTCGCATCTCAATCCTGCCTGTGCGGTCGGTGCGGTCGGCGCGGGGTCGTACCCGCACGCAACGAAAACGGGTCGGCTAACCCTACGTTGCGCCAAGCTGTTCATCGTGTTCTCGACTGCCGTTGGCTTGTTCTCGTTTTGCCTGTTGTCGATGGCGTTTTCACCGTGCCGCCGGCGACGCCACCGCGGGTCAGCATCTCGTCGATCGCAATGTTGGCTGCACGGTCCACGGCTTCGTTGTCGGGATGTCCGCTATGCCCTTTGACCCACCGCCAATCAACCCGGTGGCGCGTGTTGAGGGCGTCGAGGCGACGCCACAGGTCCGCATTCAGCACAGGTCGGTCGCCGGCGCGCCTCCAACCCCGCCTCTTCCAGCCGATGATCCAACGGGTGATCCCCTGGCGAACGTATTCCGAATCGGTGGTCAGGACGACCTTGCTTGGCCGCTTGAGCGCCCCCAGGCCCTCGATCGCCGCGGTGAGTTCCATCCGGTTGTTGGTCGTGTCCGGCTCGGCGCCGCGTAGGGTTTTCTCCGCTTCGCCGAACCGCAGCAGAGCGCCCCAGCCGCCCGGCCCCGGATTTCCCCGGCATGCGCCATCCGTGTATATCTCGACCGCCCGGGTCACGATGACCAATCCGCCTGCCGGGTGGCATTGGGCAACGCCGCAGGTGCCAGGTTGCGGCGATGCCGGTCCCGGGCCAGCCCGACGGCCGTGTAGCCGCGTTCCTGTTTGACCGCCACAGCGACATAGACCCCACCGACCGGTGGCTGGCACCGGTTTATCCAGGCACTGGCCGCGCGAAAGCGTCTTCCGTCAAGAGCCATCGGCAGTGCGCCGCGGTAGTTCAGATAGATCGTACGGCCGTCTCTCGCGAAGCCGAGGACGGTCAGCCACTCGCGAAGTCTGAAAACGGTAACCCCCCGCAGGTCGCGGAATCCGGAGAACGGTTTGATCCACAGCCACATACTCAACGGATTGTATCCGACCACCACAAGGCGGCCGCCGGACCGGACGACGCGCGCAGCCTCGCGCAGCGTACCCCTGCGGTCGGTCGCAATGTCGAGGGCGTGGTGCAGTACGACACCGTCGATGCTGGAATCCGCGAAGGGCAATTCGCCGGCATCGGCACATACGACATCGAGGCATTCCGGTGGCCGGATCGTGCATCCCGGCTCCAGCGAGCCCTGAGGAATCGAACAGATCCGCGAACGTACCATGCACTGCGCCGTGGTGTCCGCGAGATCGGCGGTGACACCGATCCACAACAGACAATCGCCGTGCAGCCGCCGGACCGTTTCCTTGAGGATCGGGCGTTCCGCCTCGAGCAGCCTCGACCCGGGCGGCGTCGCGAACCAGTCGGCAAACCGACGTCGTGGTGCGTCAGCGTCGCGGCCGGGTTCCATCCCGCCTATCCTACCCCGCATTTCTCACCAGCCGCTTGGTGCCATGACGAAACTCCGTACGAATCTGATGGTTGCGGAGATTGCCGTAGGTTTGAGCGATTACAGGCTGCGCTGTTTGCATGCAAACAGCGCAGCCTGTAATCGCTC
>CAZJRX010000376.1:0-2004 GCA_964548145.1 uncultured Pseudomonadales bacterium
TCAGGGCGATTCTACTGGGTGCGCTGTCGCCGTCCGGCACGGATGTCATGGACGCTTTCTACCGCCCGGTGCGCTTGAAGGGGATGGTCGTATTCGATCCGTTCATGGGCAGCGGTACGACCGTCGGCGAAGCCCTCAAGTTGGGTGCGCGGGCGATCGGTCGCGACATCAATCCGGTGGCGCACTTCCTCGTGCGGAATGCCTTGGCCGTCCACGACCGCGAAGCGGTGCTCGAGACATTCCAGCAGATCGAGCGCGACGTGGCGGAGACGATCAAGTCGTATTACAGGACCGAACTTGAAGGGGGCGTTCGAGCGGACGTCCTCTACTACTTCTGGGTCAAGCAGGTGGATTGCCCGGGGTGCGGAACCCCCGTGGACCTGTTTTCGTCGCGAGTGTTCGCACGCCATGCGTATCCCGAGCGGCACCCTGGTGCGCAATGCGTCTGCCCGGCGTGCGGCGAGGTCAACGCGTGTCGGTACGATGCGGCAGACGCGACCTGCGTGGCTTGTTCCGAGCGGTTCGACCCACGGACCGGTCCGGCCTCTGGACAGAAGGCGACGTGTCCCAACTGCTCGCACAAGTTCCCGATCGCCAAGGCGACTCGAATGGGGAACGGGCCGCCGGCCCACAGGCTGTATGCGAAGTTGGTCCTCGCGCCGGACGGGAGGAAAGTGTACGCGACGGCGACCGAAGCGGACCGCCACCTGTACGAAAAGGCGCGCAAGAAGCTGGCAGAGCGGAGAGACGCGTTCCCGCAGGTTCGGATCGAGCCGGGCTACAACACAAATCAAGCGCTCGGTTACAACTACCGACACTGGCACGAGATGTTCAACGATCGGCAACTGCTGTGCCTTTCGATTTTGGCGGAGCGGATTCGTCAGATCCCGGATCCGATCGTTCGGGAACTGTTTACCTGCCTCTTCTCGGGCGTTCTCGAGTTCAACAACATGTTTGCGTCCTACAAAGGGGAGGGAACGGGCGCGGTGCGGCACATGTTCGCCCACCACGTTCTGAAGCCGGAAAGAGTGCCACTAGAAGCGAATGTGTGGGGAACGCCGAAGAGCTCCGGCTCGTTTTTTACGATGTTCAAGGGACGCATTGGTCGTGCCCTCGAATACGCCGGGAACCCGTTCGAGCTTCGCGTGCGCACGGACGGACGCCGGCGGCGTACGGAGAAGGTGTACGGCCTGTCTCGTCCCCTCGCCTTCGACATCGCCACGGATCTGCACGCCTTTGACGAAGGCCGGCAGGTCTACCTGTCGTGCGGCGACTCGAGTCGGACGGATCTCCGCTCCGGATCGGTAGACGCGGTAGTGACGGACCCACCGTTCTTCGACAACGTGCATTACTCACAACTCGCCGATTTCTTTCACGTGTGGCAGCGCTACATCCTCGGCACGCAGGGATGCGAGGACGCCCAGACGACGCGCAGCGAAGCAGAAGTACAGAACGCCGATGTCGCCGCATTCGCCGAGCGGCTTGCTGGCGTGTGGGCGGAAGCCCACCGCGTTCTTGCGGACGACGGCGTTCTGGTCTTTACCTACCACCACTCGCGCGCTGAAGGATGGCATTCAGTACTACACGCGCTAGTGGCAGCCGGGTTCGGGATTACGGCCGTGTGTCCGATTAAAGCGGAGATGTCCGTCGCGATGCCGAAGCGGCAGGCAAGGGAGCCCATCGATCTCGACATCATCGTCGTGTGTCGCAAGCGTGCTTGCCTGACGCTCGCAGACCGGAGCGGCGTGTGCTGGGACGATGTCCGTTCCAAGGCGGCGACGCAGATACGGCGGCTCCGTGACGGTGGCAGGGGCATGAGCCGGAACGACGTGCGGATCATCGTCATGTCGCAGCTAATCATGGATCTCTCGCGCCGGCGCAGGTCCGCGTCGGCGCTGGCGCTTTTGGACACGAGCGGGGCCGAGATCGAGCGGCTGATCGGCATTCTTCACGGCGGACTCGACCGGGAGGGCGCGGAGATCGGAGCGTGAGTCCCGTTTGCAG
>CAZJRX010000376.1:2014-2893 GCA_964548145.1 uncultured Pseudomonadales bacterium
GTTTTGGTGTTGGCGTTTAGTAGCGTTGTGCTCATCGTTCGAGAGGGCCAACGCGACAAGGAGTTCCACTTCCAGAACTGGTTCAAGGTGCGGCTCGATGGCATCGGTGAGCATTACGACGAACCGGGTCGCAACACCTATCCGGACTTCCGACTGGTCGGGCACCCTGAGGGCTATGAGCTCAAGGGGCTCGCCTACCCAGGTCGGGAGGCGGACTACGACTGCAACAGCCAAATGCCGCGCGGGGAGCACAACGGCCGACGGGTCTTCTACGTATTCGGTCGCTACCCGGCGCGACCGGACGGCAACCGATATCCGGTCTTAGACCTGGTGATTTGTCATGGGACCTTCCTCAACGCCGACGACGATTACGTCCACGAGAACAAGAGCTTCCGCAGTTTCGGCAGCTACGGCGACATCATGGTCCGCGACCGCAAGATGTATGTGGCCCCAACGCCATTCGCGCTCGCGGAGGGGACTGCCCACCACCGGACTCTGATCCTGCCGGTCGACATGGAGGTGGACGACGACATCGTCGAGGTATCCAGTTTGCGGCGGCGCGAGGCAGATCGAATCACGGTGGCGTACACCTTTGATCTGCGGACGAACGAACTCGACACGACCCTTGTCGAGAACCCCAATGCTGGCCGGGAGCATGTGTTCAAGGCGTATCGGATCGATGGTGATCCACGCGAGCCAGTAAGGTTGCGCAAGCGCTCCCTCCGGATCGGGAGGCGACACAGCACGATCTACTTCGCCGGGGACGAATGAGCAACCGCTAGCCTTTGGCTAATCCGCCGAGCACTTCGTCGTTGTGCTCGCCGAGCCGCGGCGCCCGGCGTGAAATCCGCCAGGGACTGCCGGTCATCCGGTAAGGGG
>CAZJRX010000377.1:0-2889 GCA_964548145.1 uncultured Pseudomonadales bacterium
TCGCCAAGACCGATCCCGATGCCGAGATCGCCCAGGCGAGGAATAGCGCGTTCATCGTGCCGACCAGCACGCCCGGGTTCGAGATCGTCCGCGACATCTCGACCATGGGCGGTGGCGGCGGCCATCCGGAGATCCGCTACAACGATGTCCGCGTTCCCCACGCCAACATGCTTGGCGAACAGGGCGGCGGCCACAAACTCGGCCAGGTCCGGCTCGGCCCGGCTCGGCTCGCCCATTGCATGCGCTGGCTCGGCACCATCGAACAGGCCCTCGAGATGCTCGTCGACCGCGCCCAGAAGCGCTACGCCCACGGCTCGCTGCTGTCCGAGAAGCAGGGCATCCAATGGATGATGGCGGAAAGCGCGCTCGAGCTCTATTCGTCGAAGCTGATGGTCCTGCACGCCGCCTACAAGATCGAGAACGGCATGGATTTTCGGGCCGAGGTATCGATGGCCAAGCACCACGTCGCCAACACGTTGTGGAAGACCGTCGACCGGGCACTCCAGGTCCACGGCGCGCTCGGCTATTCGAACGATTCGCCGCTGGCGCAGATGCTGATCCAGGCCCGCTGGTCGCGCATCGCCGACGGCTCGGACGAGGTCCACCTGATGCGCATCGCGGAGATGGTGATGCGCTCCTACAACGAGACCGGCAGCGTCAACCACGCCGTCGGCGATCTGCCGCTGTAGGGACGCCCTTGTGGCGTCCCGACATGGAGAACGATAACGTGGTCAGCTGTAGGGGACGCCCCACCCGGCGCGTCCCGCAAGGTTGAACGGGCGAATGGTTATCGTTACCGACAAGGACGGCGTACGCACGATCGCGCTCAACCGTCCCGACGTACTCAATGCTTGGAACAACGAGCAGTACGACGAGGTCACGGATGCGTTTCTGGCTGCGGGCTACGAAGACGCCTGCCGCGTACTGATCCTGACGGGCACCGGTCGGGCGTTCAGTGCCGGTGCCGACTTGTCTGCGGCCGCCTACGCGGCACCAAGGCCGAGACACGGTATACGGGGATTCCTGAAAACGGTCGTCGACTTTCCGAAACCGTTCATGCTTGCCATCAACGGCTTGGGCGTGGGGATCGGCGCGACGCTCACCGGCCTTGCCGATTTCGCCTACATGGCCGAGAGCGCCCGTCTACGCTGCCCGTTCTCTGAACTCGGCCTGGTCGCCGAAGCGGGCAGCACGGTGATGTTCCCGGCGCTCATGGGGCGCCAACGGGCGATGTGGTTCCTGATGAGTTCCGAGTGGATGACCTCTGCGGAGTGCAAGGCAGCGGGGCTCGTGCTCGACGTCTATCCCGACGCCGGATTCCTGGCCGCCGTGCAGGTCCAGGCAGCGAAACTCGCGACGTTGCCGAGCGAATCACTTGCCGAGGCGAAGCGCCTGATCGTCGCGCCGGGGCGGGAACACCTGAAGGTCGTGATCGAGACCGAGAACGCAACGATCCGAAAGCTCCAGGGCCGTCCCGCGAACCGGGAAGCCGTGGCAGCGTTCCGGGAGAAGCGTCGCCCGGATTTCTCGTCGCTCTAGAGTCCTTGAGCAGCCCTGATGTTTACACGCAGGTTGCATTTGGCGAGGCGGTCAGGGTCGCTCTTGGACGGCTCGGGTACTCCCGAGACGCGCTACTAGCGTTCTTGAGATCCGGCCATCTTTACAGTGAGCCAAGTTCTGACGCCGCGCCGATCCACGACCCGATCTCGCGGCTTTAACGCCGGGGGGGATCCACCGTTCCGAGGCCGGCGCATTCGTTCGGGCGCGATGCCGCGGTAGAACGAGGCCCTGTCCTTGTCGGGCTCGACCTCCGTGTAGTACCGAAGTAGAACGGAGGCGGCCCGTCACTCGAGCCGCCGGACGCGTTGCCTAGAATCGGCAACCGCCAGTGGGCGACATTCGCAAAGAGGCGATCAGGCAAGCGCGGGAGATCGGGGTTCCGGCAGCGACCCGGCTCAGGCCGCCGCCGGAACATCCATATGGGGCTACTTCGGCAGCTTGTTGGCGAAGTCCCCGCCGCGGAAGATGGACATCTTGTCGAGATCGATGTGGCGCTTGAACGCGGCGTTGATGTCCTCTGCTGTCAACGCGGCGACCGCCGCCTCCCGCTTGGCGATAAACGACATGTCGCGGTCCAGGAACAGATTGCTGTTTAGGATGTTCGCAACCGTTCCATCACTCGAACGTTGCCGTTGCACGGCATCGAGCCAGCCGCGCTTGGCCGCGTCGACTTCATCCGCGGTGAAGCCCTCTTCCAGGACCTTGGCGACTTCCTCCTTGAACGCCGCAACGACCTTGTCGCCGTTTTCCGGCGCGAAGATGGCGTAGCCGCTGAAGGTGCCGATCTCGTCGAGCGAATTGGCACCGAACTGGGAGCCAACACCGTAGGAGAGGCCGTCCTGCTGCCGGATTCGCGTGGCGAGCCGGGAATTGAGGAATCCGCCGCCGAGCATGTAGTTGCCGATCACCATCGCGGGATAGTCCGGGTGATCGTCGCGCATCTGGATTCGCTGGAACGCGAACATCACGGCGTTCGATTTGTCGGGGGTCTCGATGTCGACGATGGCGGCGGGGACCTCCGCGTAGGGCCGATCCACCCGCGCGTATGCCTCCTTGGCCTTCCAGTCGCCGAAGGCCTCCTCGAGGACTGGGACGATCTCGTCCGGATCGAAGTCGCCGACGATCGAGATCGTGCCGCCCTCGGCGCCGTAGAACGACGCCCAGAAATCCTTCGCCTGCTCGACGGTGACCGTCTTGTAGCGCTCGATTTGCTCGTCGAACGTCGGTGTGTAGAACACGTGGTCCTTGCCGTAGTTGCTGCCGACGTGCCGGTTGAGAGCGTTGTTGGCGCGGGGTTGGGGTTCGGATCGCTGCCCCTCGATGCCGGCG
>CAZJRX010000378.1:0-2810 GCA_964548145.1 uncultured Pseudomonadales bacterium
GCTCGATGGGGTTCTGGGTCGCCATGACCAGGAAGGGTTCGTCCAGGGGGAAGGTCTCCTCGCCGAGGGTGACCTGGCGTTCCTGCATGGCCTCTAGCAGGGCGGCCTGCACCTTCGCGGGGGCGCGGTTGATTTCGTCGGCGAGTATCAGGTTGCCAAACACCGGTCCCTTGCGTACGGAATACGTGCCTTCCCGGGGGTTGAAGATCTGCGTACCGGTGATATCCCCGGGCAGCATGTCCGGCGTGAACTGGATGCGCGAGAACCGACAGTCAACCGTCGCCGCCAGGGTACTGATCGCCAGCGTCTTGGCGAGACCCGGCACGCCTTCGAGAAGGACGTGGCCGTCGGCGATCAACGCCAGCAGAAGCCGGTGGACCAACTCGTCCTGTCCCACCAACACCTTGCCGACTTCGGCCCTCACCGCGTCGAATTGCTGCTTGATCGCCGCCGTGTCCATGCCCGCTTCAGCCATCGCTCGTTCGCTTCCCCACTACCGAAAAAGACCGCGGATTCTACGTCACTCGCCGTTCCGTTCTACGACAACGAAGTACTGGCGTAGACCACGCTGGACGAACATCCCAAACGGTTCGTCGCCCTCGGTGGCCGCCTCGAAGTCGCGAACGCTTGCGACGGCGTCCCGATTCACCGCGACGATGATGTCACCGGGCTCGAGGCCCAACTCGGCGGCCGGGCTGCCTTGTTGGACCTCGACGACCTCGACGCCAGCCACGCGACCGTAGAGTCGGTGCTCGCGGGAGAGATCGCGCAACTGGGCACCCGCAAGGCGTTCGTTGGCCGGGGGCCGCGGCGTGACAACGTCTTCCGCCGCACCCAGCGTCGCCTGAACGGTCCTGCGGTCGCCGTCGCGGATCACGTCGAGTTTCACTTGCTCCCCGACGGCCGACAGGCCGATCCGGTTCCACAGGTCGCGACCATCGACGACATCCTCGTCGTTGAGCCCGACGATTACATCCCCGGGTTCTATTCCCGCGTCCTCCGCCGAGGAACCCTCGACAACGCTTCGAACGACCACGCCCCGCGCGGACTCGAGCCCTAGCAGCGGCACGACATCGGGGGTGACCGGCCGCATGAGGATACCCAGACGCGCCCGGCGGACATCCCCGAACTCCTGAAGCTGCTCGGTGACGGCGCGGACGATATTTGCCGGGATGGCGAATCCCAGTCCCGCGCTTACCCCAGATCGCGACGGCGAGTAGATCATGCTGTTGATGCCCACCAGGCGACCCTCCAGATCCACCAACGGGCCGCCCGAGTTGCCCCGGTTGATCGACGCGTCGGTCTGGATGAAGTCCTCGTAGCCGACGCCGATGCCGCTGCGGCCCAGGCCGCTGACAATGCCCGAGGTCGCTGTCTGGCCGAGGTTGAACGGATTGCCGATGGCGACAACGAAGTCGCCGACAGCGAGCTTGTCCGAATCCCCGAGCGGCAAGGCGGTGAGATCCTCCGCGTCGATCTTGAGGAGCGCGATGTCGGTGGCCGGGTCGCTGCCGACCAGCGCCGCCTTGAACTCGCGGCCGTCCTTCAGGCGCACGGTGATCTCCTCCGCGCTCTCGATGACATGGTGGTTCGTGACCACGTGCCCGAATTCGGCGTCGATGACAACACCGGAACCGGTGCTTCGCGGGGTCTGTGTCCTGTTCATCCAACGGTTGGTAACCCTACGCAAATCAACGTCGATGCTGACCACGGCGGGGGTCGCCTCGGCCAGTACCGGCGCGAAGGTCAGCTTGCCCTCATGGGCGCTGGCGACAGACCCGAATAGGAACATGCCTGTGGCAAGCAAACCCAACGCAGCCCTATGCGATACACGGCTCATGTATGCCTCCTCGAAAACCAAAGATGCCCCAGGGGACGAATGCGTCTCGAAGTCCTTTGATGGCGTCGGCCGCCGAGAGTTCAAGGGCGCGGCACGAACCTTTGCCGCGTCTCGGCTGCCGCCTCGATTTCGTCCCAATCCCAAGGCTGCGCCACGGTCTCGACATCCGCCCAAAGCGCCGCCTGATCCGCGTAGTGGGGGCTTCCCGGATGACCGGATGCGCCGAGCGGTACGATCCATCGGGAGTTGCGCCAGTCGGCCGGGTCGTGGATGTAGCGGTTGACCGACATCACCGTCGCCGTGAAGTCGTCGCCAATGGCATAGGCACCGGCAAGCGGCGTGTCGCCGTCGCCGTGGGTGGCGAACGGCGGTGGATCGAGCAGTTCCGCGCAGTCCGGGAACACGCGGGACAGCGGGTGCCGGGGACGCGTGCCATGCACGGCACCCCAGGTCCACGTGTTGGTGTCCTTGCCAAACAGCTCCCCCAGTCGATCAACCGCAGCGCGCAGCGCGGATTCGAGCAACCGCCCCCAGCTCTGTCCCGGTCCGAGGCAGGAATCGTCGTCATCCGCCATGGCATGAACGGCTCTCGCGTAAAGCGATGCCAGGTGCGGCGTACTCCGTGCCGTAAACGTCTCGGTAGACTGCGGTCCCAACGCGGCCTTGACCACCGCACCGAACAGCGTCGCCCGCATCGCGGCATAGATGGCCGCACCCGTCGAGGACCGGTCCATTCGGCAGTCCCACGCCACGAGGATGTCCCGAGCCGCCCGGAGACCGGGATCCTCGATTCTGATCCCCGACAATCGGTCCACGAGAATCCGTGCCGGGATCGACTCGCGATCAGCGTGGATCGACGCCATATCCGCAGCCGTTGCCGTCCCGGGGGGTATCTCCGCCAAGCGTGCCGTCACCCGACGAGCGCGCCAGTCCGGGGCGAAGGTCGTGTTGATGTAGTGCGGGTAGTCCG
>CAZJRX010000379.1:0-2795 GCA_964548145.1 uncultured Pseudomonadales bacterium
GCGTCCGGCTGATCGTTCAGCACGCGGCGATAGACGTCCAATGCGTCGGGCGCCGTGTCGGCGGTCAGGCGGTGGGGGAAGGTCGCGACGTGATCGAGGTAGCGCGATGCATCGGGTTCGGAGAGTTCGCCCCGATACACCCCGACGGGTAGATCGCCGCGACCGTAGAAGGTATTGATCGCGTCGATCGCGGCGGCGCCGTCGGGGTGGATCTCGTTGTAGTTCACTGCGAGGATCTTTGCCCGACCTTCGTCGGCCAACGTTTGGAGCATCGCCAAGGCACCGACGTCGTCCACATCGAACGTCATGTCCGTTTCGAAAATGACCCGAATCGGTTCGGGCACGGCTGCCTCATCGGCGTGTGCTGCTAGCGTCACGGCAAGGAGCAGCGCGAGCCAGGCTCGACGCGCAGTTCCGGGCAAGGGGCGGTCCCATCCCCGTCGGAAGGCGTATTGGAGAACCTCCGTCACCGGGGCAGCAACCGGCTGAGCTGCGCGACTTGGGATCTCAGTTGGTCGAGTTCGTCGAGCAGTTCGACGGCTAGGCACGCACCGGCGAGGTTCACCCCGAGGTCGTCGCACAGCCTGATCGCACGCCGGATTCGGAACACGGCCGGTGCAGTGAACCGCCACTCGTCCGGCTGGGGACCGGGGTCCACGAGTCCGTGTTCGACGACCTCGACGACCCGTTCGATGCGAACGCCGCACATGACCGAGACCTCGTGTATGCCCAACACCGCCCCGTCCTCAAGGATCAGCGCCTCGAGTTCCTCCCGTCGGTCAACCATCGCCTGCCTCCTGCTCATAGGGGCGCCGCGACCGAACCTCGGCACTCAATTCCCGCCTCGGATCGAACTCGAACCCGTCCGCTAGTGACTGGTAGAGCCTTCGTTGCTCGTCGTTGGTCGGTACCGGCGTGTCCACGCGCAGGACGACGAGCTGATCGCCCGGCGGGCTGCCCGGCAAGCCCTTGCCACGCAGCCTTAGCCGGCGGCCGGTGTTGGATCCGGACGGAATCCGGAGCTTCACCGACCCGTGCAGCGTCGGTATCTCGACGCTCGTCCCGAGCGCCGCCTCCCACGGCGCCACCGGCAGGGACAGGATGACGTCGCGACCGTCCACCGCGTAGACGGGATGGTCCTTGATGCGGACTTCCAGATAGATGTCGCCAGCCGGGTCGCCGGCGCTGCCGGTACCGCCCTGGCCGCGCAGTCGAATGCGTCGACCATCCGTGACGCCCGGCGGAATCCGCACGTTCAGGCGCTTTGACGCCCGCACGACGCGACCGTCCTTGCCGACCTCGGGCTGAACAATCTCGATCCGTCGCCGACCGCCGCGGCAGGCTTCCTCCAGCGTGACTTCGATGCGGTCGCAGATGTCCTTGCCGGGCGCCGAGTGACGCCGCCCGCCCACAGGGTCGTCGATGTCCTCGCCCTCCGGTTCGCCGAACAACGAGCGGAAGAAGTCGCTGAACGCGCCGGCGTCCGACCCGGTGAACGTGGAAAACGCGCTTTCACCGCGTTGCCTGTGTGGCGATGCCTCGAAGCGGCCGTGCTCGAAGGGAGATTGCCGGACTTCGTCGTAGGTACGGCGCTTCTCCGGATCCTTCAGCACGCCGTAGGCTTCGTTGATCTCCTTGAACTTCGCCTCCGCATCGCGCTCGTGGCTGACATCCGGATGATAGCGACGGGCTAGGCGCCGGTAGGCGCGCCTTATCTTCTCGGTGTCCGCATCCTCGGCGACGCCTAGAGCATCGTAGTAGTCTTTGAACTTCATGGCTCACCCTCGGCGGCTGGCCCGACGGGTCGCCGGAACCAGCCGCTTCGAGGTGGTCAGCCGGACTGCACCTCGATGGCGCGCGGCTGAGCCTGCTGGCGCTTGGATACCGTGATGGTGACCACGCCGTCCTTCGCCTTCGCGTTGATGGCCTCGTCGTCGGCGTCGTTCGGCAGACGGAAACTGCGCGTGAACTTGCCGAAGCGGCGCTCGCGACGATGCACCTGGCCGTCGCCTTCGCCGTTCGCCGGTGTGCGCTCGCCAGAGACGCTCAAGACGTTTGCGCGTACGCTCACCGCGAGGTCGGCAGGAACGACCGCCGGAATTTCGAGGTCGAACACGTAGGCGTTGTCGGTTTCGCGGATGTCCGCAGGCGGATGCCATCCGCTAGCCGGCGAACTCGTGCCCAAGCGGCCGACCAATTCGTCCAGTTCCGCGAACGGGTTCCAACGTATTGCGTTCATGGTTGCTCCTTGGGGTTGATGGTGTTGCGTCGCCATGGATGGGGCTGCTGCTTCGCGTATTCAAGGGGCAACTTCATCAGGGGCATGGGAGACTGCGCGGGATCCATTCCGTGAGTCGCCTCCTGCTACTCGTCTTCGTCGGACTCCAGCGGGGGAAGGGCGACCTCGATGGTCCAACGGAGCAACGTCGTGTTGGGCACGATGGCTTCGGCATCGTCGCGGACTGCGAGGACGGTGTTCAGCGGGTCGACCGCCTTGATCTCGCCCTCGAGTTCGCCAACGGCGACTCGGGTGCCGGGAGGATAGCTGTCTCGCAGGTACGCGCCGGCGAGGAGGTTCGCGGCGGTTTCCCGGGCGCCGAGTCCGAATGCGAGCGCCGCCGCGATGCCGACCGCAGCCATGACGACGGCGATCGCGATGGTCAGAAGTTGGGTTTCCAGTTCAAGCTGGCCGATGGCGAGCGCCGCCGCGATGACGGCGAGCAACAGGTATGTCGTCTGGCCGAGCGCCTTCGCGTGCCTGGAGTCGACCGTCTCCGCGGCCGCCCGCACCGCGT
>CAZJRX010000380.1:0-2786 GCA_964548145.1 uncultured Pseudomonadales bacterium
AGCCGCGACGGGAAGTCGCGCTCCTCGACCTCACGATCGTCCGCCCCCGCCAGATCGGCATCGGTCATCGCAAGTTTGGCAAGGTCCCGGGCACTTGCCGCGCGGACATGCGCATTGAAGGTGGCGACCGAACAGACGTGGCCGGGAAGCCGCGCCAGGTAGAAACGTGCCCGGGTCGCATCGGACACAAGCAGGTCGGTGCGGCGTCCCTTGGCGGCGAGTTCGCGCCGTTCCTCGATCAGGCGTTCGTTGTGGGCGATGAACGGTGCCTGCAGCCGCCCGTCGAGATCGACAAGCGCCCGGGCGACAAAGAGTTCCCTCGCCCCGTCGGGATCGATTTCCGCAGCACGCTTCGAACGCTCGGCGACCACCGTTAGCCCGTAGAGGGTCACCTGCTCGCGTACCGTCGCCTCACCCCGCTTCGCATCCCAGCGCGGGGCGGAATAGCTGCGTTTGACCAGGTGCGGCGCCGCGTGTTCGACCCACGACGGCGACACCCCGGCGACACAGCGTGCATACGTCCGGCCAGTGACGCTGATCTCGGCGGCAACGATCCATTTCGGCGACGAGTCGCGCAGCGCCGAACCGGGAAATACCGTGAACCGCAGGCCCCTGGCCCCTTCGTACTCGACCTGTCGTCGGCGCGCGCCCCTTCCCGCGGCAACCTCGCTGCGCTGGCCCGGCTCGTTCTTTCGACCGATGAACCCCAAGGATCCGGTGAGCACCGCGCGGTGGATGGCGGCGTACTTGGCGGGCTCCTCCACAGGACGCATCCCCAGCGACCGGCATGCGAGTAGCAGCTGTCGATGTAGCGAACGCCACTCGCGTACCCGGGCCGGACTGAGGAATCGCTTCTGCAACAACCGGTTGAACGATGCCCGGCTCGTTGCCCCGCGTTGTTCCTCGATCCATTGCCACAGTTTGACGTACCCCAGGAAGTCCGAGGTCTTGTCGGTGAACGCGGCGTGGGCGCGATCCGCGGCCTCGCGCTGTTCCAGCGGTCGAAGTCGCGGGTCCTGGGCGGACAGTGCGGAGACGATCACCAGCGCCTCCCCCAGGCTTCCCAACCGGGACGCCTCGATCAACATGCGGGCCAGCCTCGGATCCACCGGCAGCCTCGCCATCATGCGTCCAATCTCGGTCAACCGGTCGTTCTCCAATGCCCGGAGCTCATGTAGCAGTCCCAAGGCATCCCGCACCACGCGGGGTTTGGGTGGATCCATGAACGGAAAGGACTCGATGTCGCCGAGACCGAACGCGCGCATGGCCAGCACGACGGCGGCGAGGTTGGTCCGGATAAGCTCGGGATCGGTATAGGCGGGTCGGGATTCGAAATCCTCCTCGCTGCACAGCCGGTAGCAGACACCCGGTGCGATTCGTCCGCAACGCCCCGCCCGCTGCCTGGCGCTTGCCTGGGAGATGGGCTCGATGGGCAACTGCTGCAACTTGGCCCGATAGCTGTAGCGGCTGATCCTGGCAAAACCGGGATCGATCACGAAACCGATGTTCGGCACCGTGATGCTGGTCTCGGCCACATTCGTGGCCAGCACGACGCGTTGCCGGCCGCCCGGCTCGAACACCCGGCGTTGCTCCCGTTCCGGCAGCCGTGCGTACAGGGGCATGATCTCGAAGCGGTCCTGGAACACCCGTCTCAGCAGGTGGGTGGTCTCGAAGATCTCGCGTTCGCCGGATTGGAAGACGAGCACGTCCCGGGCTCGGCCAGCCAGCGGACGCTTTTCGATTTCGCGGAGGCAATCGACGATGCCCCGCTCCATATCATCCGTGGGCCGGTAGAGCATCTCCACGGGGTAGCCGCGTCCGGACACTTCAACCACGGGTGCGTCGTCAAAGTGCTTGGCGAAGGCGTCCACGTCGATGGTCGCGCTGGTGACGATCACCTTGAGATCGTCGCGCCGGTCAAGAAGCCGGCGCAGGTACCCCAGGATGAAGTCGACGTTGAGACTGCGCTCGTGGGCCTCGTCCACGATGACGCACTCGTAGCGTTTGAGACGTCGGTCGCGCTGTATGTCGTTCAGGAGCAGGCCGTCCGTCATCACCTTGACGCGGGTGGCTGGGGACAGGCGTTCGCTGAACCGCACGGCGTAGCCGACCTCGGTGCCCAGTTCGACGCCGAGTTCAGTGGCAATCCTCGCCGCCACCGTTCGCGCCGCCAGGCGTCGGGGTTGGGTATGGGCGATCTGCCCCCGCCCACCCAGTCCCGCCGCCAGGCACGCCTTGGGAAGCTGCGTCGTCTTCCCGGACCCCGTCTCGCCCGCCACGATCAACACGGGATGGTGGCGCAGTTGCCGGACGATGTCGCCGATCCGTGAGGTGATTGGCAACTCGTCAGGCAGTTCGAGCGTCGTGCGGCCCCCGATCGAAGGCTGCGATGTCAATGCCAGTTGCGCCACCCAACGCCTCGGAGACGTAGAACGCCGGAGAGCCTAAGCGACCGGGGCCGATACTTGTAGGGGACGGCCTGGGACTCTTGGCTGGCTTGGGGACTCGGGAGGGGATTCCTCCTCGTCGGTCCAGCCGCAGTGGGCGAGCACGCCTGCGGCACCCCGACCGAAGCGTCCGAACCCGAGCCCGGGCCCGGAGCCGAACCCGAGGTCGTGACCGCGTCCCCGGATCCGGCACGCGGTGCGGACATCCAACACACGGGACCAAAATCTTGATCACGCCCGCAAGGGCGCATCATCGCGGCCACTGGTGAGAAATCCGGGCGAGACCTACCCATGCCCCACAACTAGCACTGGACATTTGTCGGCGGCACGGCTACGGTG
>CAZJRX010000381.1:0-2026 GCA_964548145.1 uncultured Pseudomonadales bacterium
CTCAACACACTCGGGCGATGATCTCCTCGAAGCGCGCCCTCGGACCGATGATCTGTGCCGCGATGGCGTTTGGTTCCGTTCCCGGCATCGCTGCCGACGTCGTCGGTCCGAAGCTCAAATGGGACGTGTCGCTGTGGGGCAAACCCCGTCCCGGCACGGCCCTGGTCGATGTCCTGGCGAACCGCGTCGAGGCGGCGACGGGTGGCAACTGGCGACTCGCGCTGCACTACGGCGAGGCGGTGTCCAAGGCCCGGGAGAACCTGGACGGGATCGCGATCGACGCGTTCCAGGCGGCGATGGTGTGCAACTTCTACCACCCCCGGAAGAACCCGGCGCTGATGGTGCTGACCATGCCGTTCCTGCCCATGGCGAGTTGGGAGAACAACCGCCTGGTTCGCGAGGCCGTCTACGCGCATCCCGCTGTCAAGCAGGAACTGGCGCGCTGGAACGCCATGGCCTATACCTCGACGTTTCTGCCCCAGTACGAAATCCTCGGTCGTGGCAAACCACCCTTGGATCTCGACGGCTGGCGCGGACTGACTGTCCGGGCCGGCGGCGGCATCGGCCAGGCACTGAAGCTGCTCGGCGCGACCCCGACCAGTTCCACGGCAACCGAGGTCTACACCGGCGTGCAGCAGGGCACCATGGACGCCGCCTCGTTCCCGTTCACCTACGGCCACATCTCCTATCGGATCCACGAGGTCGCCGAGTGGTTCACCGGCAACCTCTCCCCGGGCACATCGGATTGCCCGCTGGTGTTCTCGATCACGGCCTACGAGGCGTTACCGGCGCAATACAAGCAGCTACTCCAAGACATCAAGGAAGACGTCATCGCCGCGCAGATCGAAGCCTACGTGGACTTCGATGCCGAGAACCTGCCCTTGCTGAGGGAGAATCTCACGGAGATCCGCTACTCCGAGGCGCAGCTTGCCGAGCTCCGCGCCAAGGCCGGTGGGCCCGTCATCGAAGCTTGGATCGACGACAACCAGGATCGGTTCGATGCCCGGGGGCTCGTCGAGAGCGTCTTTAAGGCCGTGGGTCAGAGCTATTCCGCGAAACCCGACTAGTCGGCGATCCCGCGGCTTACCACCATGAACGACGCTTTCGGCCGTCAACTCGATCGCGCCGACGGGCTACTCGGTATCGCCGAGAACGGCCTCAACCTCTTCGCCGGCGGCCTGATCTTCGCGCTGATGCTGCTCGGCGTGGCGCAGATCGTCCTTCGCACCGTGTTCGACGCGCCGATCTTCGGCTACATCGACATCGTGGAAGTATCGATGGTGGGCTTCGCGGTGTTGTCCATCGCCTTCGTGCAGCGAGTCGGCGGGCATGTGCGCATGGAACTGGTCATCGGGCGGCTGCGGGGTCGGTGGCTCTGGGGTGCGGAGGCCGTGGGCACGGCGCTGGCCGCGTTCATCGTCGGCGTGCTGATCCCCTACTCCTGGCGCCACTTCGGGCGGGCGTTCGAGTTCGGGGACAGCACCATCGACATCGAACTCGTCACCTGGCCGGCAAAACTCGCCGTGCCCATCGCCCTCGGCGTTCTGCTGCTCCGTCTGCTGCTGCAGTTGGCCGGTTATCTTCGCCTCGTGGTTCACCCGGACTTGGAACCCGTCGCCGTGCCGGTCATCAAGGACGCCGCCGCCCAGGCCGAAGCCGAGATCCGCCTCGCGGACGAACCGCCGGGGGCCACGCCGTGACCGAGATCAGCGAATTCTGGATCGGCATTGGCGGCGTCGTTCTGCTGATCACGTTGGTGGCCATCGGCGTCCGCGTCTACGTGGCCGCGGCACTGACGGGATTCCTCGGCCTCCTGGCACTGAAAGGCTGGGATGTCGCCGCTGCGGTGGCGGGCACGATCCCGCACTCCAAGACCGTGACCTATCCGCTGTCCGTGCTGCCGCTCTTCATCCTGATCGGCTTCCTCGCGTTTCACGCCGGCCTGACGACGAAGCTGTTCGAGGCCGCCCGGCGGTGGGTCGGCTGGGTACCCGGCGGGCTTGCCGTTTCGACCGTGTTCGCCAGC
>CAZJRX010000381.1:2054-2767 GCA_964548145.1 uncultured Pseudomonadales bacterium
GGGACCCTGGCCTCGCTGATACCGCCGTCGGCGATCCTCGTCATCTACGCCATCATCGTCGAGGAGTCGGTCGGCAAACTGCTCCTCGCCGGACTCCTGCCCGGCGTGGTCTCCGTGCTGATCTACGCCACGTTGATCATTGGCATGTGCACGTTCCGCCCGGACCTGGGCCGACCCATCCATGGCTTCACATGGCGGCAGCGGTTCGCCAGTGTGCCGGGCGCGTTACCGATCTTCCTGGTCGTCGCCATCATCTTCGGCGCACTCTACTCCGGTGCCGCAACGCCCACCGAAGCGGGTGCCCTCGGTGCGATGGTCGTGTTCGGTCTCTACGCCTATCGCGCCTGGCGGGAGCGCGCCGCGGCGTTGATGGGCAAGCGTTTGCGCGAAGCCCTGATGGAGACCGCCAAGCTCACCGTCATGATCTTCACCCTGATCTGGGGCGTCTTCTTGTTCGTGCGCTTCCTGGGCTTTGCTGGGCTGCCCGAGGCGTTCGCGGACTGGGTGGTCACCTTGGACATGCCACCGTTGCTCATCATCATCTGCATCCTCCTCGCGTACGCCGTGCTCGGTATGTTCATGGACGCCATCGGCATGCTGGTGCTGACCTTGCCCGTCGTCTACCCCGCCGTCATCGCGCTGGGCTACGACCCGATCTGGTTTGGCATCGTGGTGGTCAAGATGGCGGAGATCTGCCTGATCACCCCGCCGAT
>CAZJRX010000382.1:0-2380 GCA_964548145.1 uncultured Pseudomonadales bacterium
CCTCTCAAACCCCAACACGCAGTCAATCAACTCCTGCCGCCACCGAAGTAACTCCGGCGGCAAATCTGTCCACTTCCCCGCCATCACCCCCTGCAACCACCGCGCCCGCTCCCGCAGATCCTCCGTCGGCGACGGAATCTCCGCCACCCGATGCTCCAGGATCACCTCGCTCCCCCACCGCCGAGCCAACGCCGCCGCCGTCTCCTGCGCCCGCTTCAACGGGCTCGAGTAGATCGGCACCGGCTCCTCGAACCGCGCCGCCAGTTCCTCCGCCGTCGCCTCCGCCTGGGCCCGTCCCACATCGTCCAATCCAGGGTCCCGGTGGCTCCCGAAACCCGCTGCTGCGCGGCCGTGGCGGACTAGCACTATCGTTGGCATGGGGTCATGTTCCTTGATTTAATACGCGGTCGCGATCTGTAGCTCACACTTATCTGTCCGTTGCGCTGGGCCGGTTACTCAGGCGTTGGCCCAGAACCTCCCTAGACACCGACCAAGAGGACCGAGAATGAACGTCCACGACTCGTCGCTTTCGCCCGACATGCTGCCGGACACCACGGTCAGTGTGCGGGAGAACTTCGGGCTCGATCAAGACATGGACGTGCCCGCGTTCAGCACGCGCACGGAGTACGTGCCCGACATCGACGACGACTACCGGTTCGACCCGGAGACGACGATGGCGATTCTCGCCGGGTTCGCGCACAACAAGCGGGTGATGATCCAGGGCTACCACGGCACGGGGAAGTCGACGCACATCGAGCAGGTGGCGGCGCGGCTCAACTGGCCGTGCCTGGTGGGCAAGGACGCGATCGTCATCGAGGACGGCCAGCAGATCACCTCGTTCAAGGAAGGCATCCTGCCCTGGACGCTGCAGCACCCGACGGCGCTGGTGTTCGACGAGTACGACGCCGGCCGGCCGGACGTGATGTTCGTGATCCAGCGCGTGCTGGAGGTGGAAGGGCGCCTGACGTTGCTGGATCAGAACCGGATCATCCGGCCCCACGACGCGTTCCGCCTGTTCTCCACGACGAACACGGTGGGCCTTGGGGATACCACGGGGCTGTATCACGGCACCCAGCAGATCAACCAGGGCCAGATGGACCGCTGGAACATCGTGACGACGTTGAACTACCTGCCCCACGACATGGAGGTGGACATCGTCTACGGCAAGGCCAAGTCGTGGCAGGACCACGACGAGGGTCGGCGGACGATCTCCAACATGGTGGCGGTGGCCGATCTCACCCGGAAGGGCTTCGTCAATGGCGATGTCTCGGTGGTGATGTCGCCGCGTACGGTGCTGCACTGGGCGGAGAACGCGGACATCTTCCACGACGTGGGATTCGGGTTTCGGGTGTCGTTCCTGAACAAGTGCGACGAGCTGGAACGGCCGATCGTTGCGGAGTATTACCAGCGCTGTATGGGTGAGGATCTCGGGGATGCGACCCGGGGGATCACGTTGAAGGTCTGAGATCGGCTGGACGGTCGACGACCCAACGCGGGAGTGCGCGCCCCGAGAACCGTTGCCTGCCGTTTGCCGGCCCGCTCACTGCGGCACGCGGCAGGCCACCGGATCTGACTGAGAGCGGTCGCCTTGCGCAACTCGTGGGAGAATTGCAGACCGACTCCCACCTGCCCAAGCTTGGATCACCGATGCCCGTGCCCCTGCCGAAGGCCACCGAGTTGGCCAAACATGTAGCCGAGCTAAGCAAGGATCCGGTCGTCGACGAGTTGGCCCTCCGGCGAATCGCCGCGGACGCCAAGCGGATCGCATCCACAGATGGCGCTAATGCGCGCGTCGTGCTGGGTCGAGTAGCAGCTCTGCAGTGGAACATCGTCGAGTTGAAGCGGCAGTATGAACTCGCGATCTCCATGAACGACTCGGCGACCAGCCGTTGGGACTATGCGATGTCACTGTTCCTCGTCGGCGAGGCGGGTTCGGCGTACAAGATGGCGCACGACGCTTGGCGCAGAGCCCCCAGCAACCCTGCCGTAATCGAGCAGCTTGTCGTCGCGGCGGTGCATGACGCACGTTTCCGGCAGGCTAAGACGTTCTGTGATCGTTGGAGCAAGCTAGTTCCCACGAAGAAACCGCCGTTCGGCGAGGTGGTCGAAGAGCTGGCGAAGGCTGTTGGCGAGAACCTGTTCAGTGAAGACGGCGCTCGGGATGTGCTGCGTACAGCGGATGCAATCAGGTGCGATGCGCGCATTCGACCGACCGGCGTGGCGATCGTGCCCTCCGTCGAAGAGCCCGGCTCGTTCCTCTACCAATACCGACTAATCGCGTCGCCAGCCGTGGCAACGGATTTGAACGAAACGCTCGCACTTCGGTGGGCCGAGTCGCGAAAATGCATGGCCGACCCTGGCCTGAAGTTTCTTCCGATGT
>CAZJRX010000382.1:2390-2760 GCA_964548145.1 uncultured Pseudomonadales bacterium
ACGGTGGCCGATGGCAGTCACAACCGGGCGGAGTTCGCGGCAAGTACCTAGCGAGGCTCCGCCTCAGACCGACGAGACGCGAAGCCGACGCGAGACCTCGTAGGGGCGACCCTTGTGGTCGCCCGTGGTGAACGAAGACGGGCGAGGACAAGCCTCGCCCCTACGCCCGTGGGCCGGTGCCGAGGCGTATGGCCGCCGCCAGTGCGTTCAAGGGCCCTCGACCGCTTCGCTCGCCACGAGCTCCCAGCCGTGGAAGACCAGCGCCAGACCGACGTGCCGCACCGAAGGCGGGAAGCCGCGCAGCCCCTCGTCGGCGAGGTACCGGCGCAGCTGCACCTTCGCCAGGTCGAGTCGCTCCGTGACCGCCGCC
>CAZJRX010000383.1:0-2745 GCA_964548145.1 uncultured Pseudomonadales bacterium
TGCATATCGTGGCATTGCACCACGTCGGGTCGAACAATCCCGACGGCATCGAAATCAAGGACAACAAGGACGACAAGGGCGTTCCCCTGGACGGTATCCCGTTCCACCCCTACTGCACGGTGCACGACTTCCAGGCAACGGTGGCGTTCCTGTTCATCTTCTGCGCCATCATGTTCTTCGCACCCGAGATGTTCGGCTATTTCCTGGAGAAGCCGAACTTCGAGCAGGCCGATCCGTTGAAGACGCCCGATGTCATCGCACCGGTCTGGTACTACACGCCGTTCTATTCGATGCTACGGGCCACCACCTTTCCCATGTTCGGCCTCGCGGCCAAGTTCTGGGGGCTCGTGGTCATGGGGGCGGCCATTCTCATCCCCGCCATGCTGCCCTGGCTTGACCGCAGCCCGGTCAAGTCCATGCGCTACAAGGGGCTGATCTCGAAGGTGATGCTTGCCCTGCTCGTCGTGAGCTTCTTCGTGCTGGGATACCTCGGCACGATCCACACCTCGCCATTGACGACCGCGATCGCCCAGATCTGCACCCTGATCTATTTCGCCTACTTCGTGCTCATGCCCTGGTACACCCGTGTCGAGAAGACCAAGGCGCCGCCGGAGCGGGTAACGTGACGAAGTCGGTCGCCGCCTTGGCGGGGCTGGTGTTGGGCTTGTCGGCGCACGGCGCCGGTTCCGATGTGGAACTCGAGCCGATGAAGCCGAATCTGAAGGACCTGCCCTCGCTGCAGCGCGGGATGACGCTCTACGTCAACTACTGCCTCAGCTGTCACTCGCTGAAGTTCCAACGTTACGAGCGGACCGCCGACGACCTCGAGATTCCGCACGACATCGTGATCCGCAATTTGGTGTTTCCCGGGCGCGCCCGTCCGTCCGGCGTCGACGGCACCGCAATCGGCGACCTGATGCGGACGGCCATGCCCCAGGAGCGCGCCAAGGAGTGGTTCGGCAAGCCGCCGCCGGACCTGACGATGGTGGACCGGGTTCGCGGGACCGCCTGGGTCTACAGCATGCTAAAGGGCTTCTACGTCGATACCGAGCGTCCCTTCGGCTTCAATAACCGGGTCTACGAGAACATCGGCATGCCGCATGTTCTGGTGGGACTGCAGGGTGTCCAGCGTCTCGTCCCCAAACGGCCGAAGGCGGTGAACGTTCTTGACGGTCTCGACGAGGTGGTCCGCAAGCGTCCCGACGGCGAATACGTGTCCAGCGTGACAGCCACCGACGAGCTGGACGCCGGTGCCGATCCCGTGATCCGCGACCACGTTACGGAAGCGGTAGTGGACCCCGGGACGGGCTCGATGACCGCGGATGAGTTCGATCAGGCGGCGTACGACATCGCCAATTTCCTGCACTACGTGGGGGACCCGGGTCGCCTGGAACGGCACCGGATCGGGGTCTGGGTGCTTGTGTTCCTGGCAGGCTTGTTCATCCTCGCGACGTTGTTGAATCGGGAATACCGGAAAGACGTGCATTAGGGGTTGCCGTGGACTTCAATCCAGTCAGACGTTCTTCCATGACGCTCTACTCCGACCCCCGGGATCACTACAGTCACCGGGTGAGGATGGTATTGGCGGAGAAGGGCGTTACCGTCGACATCGTCGATGTCAACACCCGGCGCCCGCCCGAGGAGCTGGCGGACCTCAACCCCTACAATACGGTGCCGACGCTCGTGGATCGCGAACTCGTGCTCTACCAGAGCACGGTGATCATCGAATACCTGGACGAGCGCTTTCCGCATCCACCGCTATTGCCTGTCTATCCCGTCGCCCGGGCGCAGAGTCGGTTGCTGATGCATCGCATCGAGATGGATTGGAGCAGTCGTCTCGACGTCCTGATGCGGGGCAAGGGCGGCGAACGGGTGTTGTCCAAGGCGCACCGGGAACTGCGGGAGAGCGTCGTTGGCGCAGCCCCGCTGTTCGCCGAGAAGCCGTTTTTCATGAACGAGGAGTTCACCCTGGTCGACTGCTGTGTGGCACCCGTCCTGTGGCGGCTGAAGTTTGTCGATGTCGAACTCCCGGAACGCCAGACCCGTCCGATGTCGCAATACATGCAGAAGATCTTCGCTCGCCAGTCGTTCCGCGACAGCCTGACGGAACTCGAGGTCGAGATGGGCGAATGAGATCGCCGCGCCCCTACCTGGTCCGGGCGATGATCGACTGGATCGTTGACAACGGCGCTACCCCCTACGTGGTGATTGCCGCGGACGCCGAGGGCGCGGAATCATTGCTCGACTACGCCACGGATGGTCGCCTGGTGCTCAACGTCTCGGCGAAGGCCACCCGCAACCTCGTTGTCGGCAGCGACACACTGGAGGTGGATTGCCGGTTCCGTGGTCGGCCCGTGCACGTCAGTGCGCCTGTCGGCACGGTGGTGGCGGTGTATGCCCACGAGACCAGCAAGGGCATGGTGTTCGAAGTTGAGGCCGGCGATGGGCCGACGGCGCCCGAGCCGTCGACGGGACCCAAGCTCTCCTTGGTCAAGTAGGACGATCTGTAGCACCCGGGGCGGTTGCGCGGGCCGCTTGTGGGAACATCGCCCCATTCAACGCGGCCCGTCCGGCAAGGGATCGGAACGCGCCCGCCGGCCGGAGTCTATTGAACGCGGAAAGAGGCTCTCACTCGAACCGCATTGCGATGCCGTATTACGGCCATCACTCGTCGGGCTGGGGTGCCCCCGCTAGCCCGCATTTCTCACCAGCCGCTTGATGCCATGACGAAACCCTTTGCATATC
>CAZJRX010000384.1:0-2722 GCA_964548145.1 uncultured Pseudomonadales bacterium
CGTAGCCGGCGAAGGGCGGCGTCACGAAGGTCGGGCGCTGGTAGGGCCACCAGTTCTCGGCCAGCATCCAACCGACCCCCGCGACGTCCGTTTCGGGGTCTTCGATCGCATCCGGCCCCCGTCAGCGGGCAGGTCGGCGTCTGCCCCGTTGACCTCGAAACGGTCGATGACGTGAACGCCTACGACCCATGCGAATACATGACGATCGAGGGTAGATGAAGTTCATAAACGGAGCCAGCGCATCGTGTTCGAGCTGAGCGGCGGCAGCTGGCGGTCCAGCGAGTTGTGCGACCCCGGGACTACTGATGGGCCGTCAAGTTCCAGATCACGAAGCTCAAGCCCACGAACGCGATCAGTTCGACGGAGAACGTGGGACCGGTGCCGCTGGCTCCGCGCCGCCCGGGGTGTACGAAATCCCTGGTGAGCGCCATGGACTCCGTACAACGGGCTGGACGCGTGCGGACGCGCTGACACGAAAATCAGGGCGTGACTGAGCACTACCCGCATGTGTTAACGTCGCCCGCCGATCAGACGTCTTTACCCTTCATGCGCAGTACCTACATCACGGCCCTCGTCATCGCCGTGGCTATTGGAATCTGGCTCCTGTCCGGGTTCCTGACCGCCGAGGACCGAATTTCCGAACACCCATCGCTCGCCGAGGCCAACGGGCGTCCCACCCAAGCGTCGGACCCCGAGGCGCCAACGCCCGTGCGGGCGCGGACGATCCACGCCAGCAAGCGATCGGAAATGCTGTCGCTGCGAGGCCGCACGGAGAACAAGCGCACCGTCGAGGTCCGCGCCGAGACAAGCGGCCGCGTGGTCGCCCGGCCCGTCGAGCGAGGCGACAAGGTCGCATCGGGCGACCTCCTGTGCCAAATCGCCGAAGAGGATCGCCCATCCCGCGTTGACGAGGGCGAGGAGGCCGTCAACCAAGCCCGCCTAGAATATACCGGCAGCCTCAAGCTCAAGGATCGCGGTCTGCAGTCGGAAACGGCGATCGCCCAGGCTCGCGCAAGGCTGGCAAGTGCAGTGGCGCGGCACGAGGCCGCCGCCCTGGATCTCGAGCGGACGTTCATTCGCGCGCCGTTCGAGGGGGTCGTGGAGGATGTTCAACTCGAGGTGGGCGATTTCGCCCCATCGGGCACCCCATGTGCCCGCATCGTCGACCTCGACCCAATGCTGCTCGTTGGACAGCTAACCGAGCGCACCGTCGATCGCGTGATCCTTGGTACGCCGGCCACCGGGAGGTTGTCAACGGGTGCCGAAGTCACCGGGACGATCAGTTTCGTCGGCTATGAGGCCGATCCCGCCACTCGGACCTACCGTGTCGAGGTTACCGTGCCGAACCCGGACTACGAGCTGCGCAGCGGCGTGACCACGGAGATCGATGTTCGCGTGGGCGAATTGCTCGCGCACAAGATTACGCCGGCCGTGTTCGCCCTCGATGACGAAGGCCGGTTGGGGGTCCGGATCATCGGCGACGATGACCGCGTCCAGTTCCGACTTGTCGAAGTCGTCGCCGACGACCGCGACGGCGTCTGGGTTACCGGCCTGCCCCGGCAAGCCAGGCTGATCACGGTGGGCCAGGAGTTCGTCGCTGCCGGCGATCGTGTCGTCGTGCAAAACCCCAATGGCCCCGCAGCGGACGGCAGCACCGACCCACACCCCGTTCTCGCCAGCGGCGAGGCCGCCGCTCCCGAGTCGTCATGACCAATCTAATCGTCGACGCCGCGATCCGACGTTCGCGGACGACGCTGTTGCTGATGGCCATGGTAGTCATCGCCGGTATCGTCGCCCGGATCGCGATTCCCATCGAGGCGGCACCGAACGTCGAGGTGCCGGTGTTCCTGATCGCTGTGCCACACGAGGGCATCTCCCCCGAGGATTCGGAACGGCTCCTGGTCAAACCCCTGGAAGTGGAACTCCGTTCCATCGAGGGCGTGGAGGAGGTGCGTGCCTTCGCCTACCAGGGCATGGCGAGGGTCGCGGTGGAATTCGACGCCGACTTCGACCTCGACGATGCGCTGAACGACGTGCGCGCCGCCGTAGACCGGGCCAGGCCATTGTTCCCCGCGACGGCGGACGAGCCCTACATCCAGGAGATGAGCGCATCCCAGTTCGCCATCGTTCAGATCAACCTCGTGGGCGAAGGCGTCCACGAGCGCGTCATCTACAACCTCGCGAAAGAGCTCCGCGACGACATCGAAGCGCTGCCCGAAGTACTCGACGCCTCCCTGCAGGGCGAGCGTGAGGAGTTGCTGGAGGTAATCGTCGACCCTGCCGCCCTCGAAGCCTACGGCGTCGAGAGTGGCGAACTCCTCAACACGATGGTCCGCAACAATCGGCTAATCGCCGCCGGCTCCCTCGATACGGGCGCGGGCCGCATGGCCGTCAAAGTACCCAGCGTCATCGAACGCGCAGAGGACATTTTCGACCTGCCGGTCAAGGCAAACGGCGACTCGGTCGTCACCCTGTCGGACATCGCGCAAATCCGCCGCACGTTCAAGGATCGCGTCAGCTTCGCGCGGGTGAACGGCAAGGACACGATCTCGATCAACGTCGGCAAGCGCGCCAACGCGAACCTGGTCGATACCGTCGACAAGATCCTAGCGATAACGGAGTCCTATCGCGAACGGCTTCCCCGCAGCGTCGAGTTGTTCTACACCCAGAATCAGGCGCCCTACGCCCGCGACCAGGTGACGGAACTGCAGGGCAATATCTT
>CAZJRX010000385.1:0-2719 GCA_964548145.1 uncultured Pseudomonadales bacterium
GACTCGAAAGGTACGGGCACTTGGAACGGCTTTGGCTCGTGCCGCCCAAGCTGCCAACCCCGAGCGCCGAACCCGGGGAACCGATGCCGGCCGACTCCGTGGACGGACGGTCATGAACGCGGTGCGGGTGGCCCGTCCGGCACCGCGCGGCCTGGCCTTGGTCAGCGTGCTCCTGATGGTCACGGTCACGACGGCGTTGGCGTATGAAATCGCCAATCGACACGCATTCGGCATCGCGGTGAGTCGGAATACGCTTGCCGTCTCCCAAGCTCGGGAGTACGCCCTGGGCGGCGAGCAATACGCCCGGCAGTTGCTCTACGAGGATTGGGAGAACGAGGCGACGCGCGCCAAGGACACGTCCCTCGAAGACTGGTCGATCGCCACGGAGGGCTTCGACGTCGACAACGGCAGTATCGAGTTACGCATCGTGGACCTTTCTTCGCGGTTCAACCTAAACAGCGTTGGCGGCGCACAGGGTGCCCAGAACGCCGCTCGCCTCAAGCGTCTTTTCAGCTACCTGGAACTCGATCCGCAGGTCGTCGACGCATGGGTCGATTGGATCGACGCCGACGCCGATGTCCAGAGCTACGGGGCCGAGGATGCGGACTACCTGCTTCGCGATCCGCCATACCGAGCCGCTAACCAGCGGGCGGCGGATGCGTCGGAAATCCGCCTGGCAGTGTCGTTCGAGTCGGTCGATGACTATGCGCGGCTCAGACCCCATGTAACGGCGTTGCCCAACGACACGCTGGCGGTGAACATCAACACCGTCGGTGAGCCCGTGCTAGCGAGCCTCGCGCCTAACTTTGCCGCGGCGGATGCGCAGCTCCTAGTCTCTGAAATCCGCGATTTCGACAACATAGAGGCCGTGGTCGAGCGCCACGCGCCCCTCGGCGAGAGCGTCGGTGTACTGCGGGTCGACACCGAGTATTTCGAAGTCCAGGTCCGCGCCCAGGTAGGCGACTCCCGAACCGAGCTCACGTCGATTCTTCACCGGGAGCGGGAGAGCGGTACGCTGAGCCTGGTGTCGAGGTCGTTCGGCCAGCGCTTCGAGACCTCGACCGACGATGACGCGGGCGGCGCGGACACGCGGGGGCGGATGTGATACGCCTATTTGTGCGGATCAAGACGCCCGTAATACCGACGGAGGACGGTTTCGAAACCACCGTCGACTATCTCGTTCGAGACACCCAGGGGGCCGTTTCAGCAGCAGGGCAGACGGACGCACGAGGGCTCGCCGAGGTTGTGGAGAACCTCGCGCCATGGGCTGACGATCCGGCCAATGTCGTCGTCCTCGTGCCCGTGGGAGACGTTCTGTCGACGAGCTGCACGGTGCCCGGGCGCAACGTCGCGCAGATGCGGCGGGCAGTGCCCTATGCGGTCGAGGAATTCGTGACGGCCGACATCGAAACCATGCAGGTTGCCTGCGCCACACCTGTACGCAACGAACCCGTGCGTTGCCTGGTCGCCCCTCGGGAGGCGATGGATCTCTGGCTGGGCTTCCTTGCCAGTGTCGGCATCCAACCCGGTTTCCTCACCGCCGACGCCATGGCGCTTGCGGACGACGAACTTGTGACCAGCGTCGCGTTCGACAACGGTGTCGCACTTGTCCGGTCTGGCGCACAGATGGCTGCTATCGACACGCCCAATCTGGCCAGCGTTGTTGACAGCGTCTTGCCTGCGGCCGGCGACGACGGCGCTTCCGTCATCCGGCTGATCAACGGAGCCGCGTCCGCACTGCACGGGGCGGACCTCGACGGCGTCGAGGTCGAGGAATTGCCGATCGGCACGTCGCTGCTGGCTTTCCTGGCCGAGGAGTTCGATGCGGGGGCTGTGAACCTGCTGCAGGGCGACTACGCGGTGAAACGACGTCCGACCGGGGCGTGGGCACGGTTTCGGCCCGCAGCCATCGCCGCCGGCGTCTGGTTCGTCCTGGGATTGGGCGTTGTCGCCGCCGAGGGCTTCTGGGCCGACCACAAGGCCTCCGTCTTGCGCGCGGAAGCGACGAATCTGTACCGGACGCTTTACGGCGTCGACCGCGTGGCGGGCAATCCCGCGACCAGAATGCGACGGCTCCTCGGCGAGAGTGGCACCGCCGGGACCACGTTCCACGGGCTCATCGGGAAACTCGGGACCGGGTTGGACGATATCGACGGATACTACGAGCTTCGGGGGCTCACGTATTCGCCGCGCCGGGGTCTCGATGCCGACCTTACCGTGAGGGATGACGCCGTCCTCGAGTCGCTCGGCGCGTCCCTGCGCCGTAGCGGCCTCGACATGGAAGTGATCTCCACCGACTCCGCGCAGAGCGGGGGCCGGATCAGTGCGCGGCTGCGCGTTCTGGAGACATTGGAGTGACGCTCTCGACACAGTTGGCGGATGCCTGGGGCGGTTCAGGTCTGCGGCGGCGCTATGAAGCGCTTGCCCCCCGGGAGCGTGTATTGGCAAGGGTCGTCGTGGGTTTGGTGGCCGCCCTGGTGATCTACGCGATCACCGGCTCGCTAGTGGAGTTTCGCAACGAGGCGGTCGATCGCTACCTCATTGAGCAGCGGGACCTCGAGTGGATGAAACGCAACCAGCACCGGCTGGGGAGCGGTGGTGCCGGCGGTGGTTCGGGCGACCGTCTGTCCACGGTGGTCAACAGCACTGCGGCCGAGTTCGGGTTCCGACCCCGTCGGACACAAGCCGAGACCGAAGGGGTCAGTGCGCGGATCGAAGC
>CAZJRX010000386.1:0-2702 GCA_964548145.1 uncultured Pseudomonadales bacterium
GGTGAAAAAGGTCGGCACGGAGAACCCCACCATGGACACGAACGTGCCCACCTGGTCGAACCAGGAGTACTGCCGATAGGCGGAGACGATCCCGATGGGCAGCGCGATCAGTATGCCGACGACGTAGGACAGCCCGACGACCCACAGCGTCTGCGGCATACGTTCCGCGATGATGTCCACCACGGGACTCCGCGTGGCGTACGAGATGACCCGCGTGCGCGAATCGGAATCACCGATCTCGACGTCGAACGCCCTCTCGATCAGGTTGAGCGGTTCGTTGACGAAGAACTGCTCCATCCACTTCGCGTAGCGAACCGGGAACGCTTCGTCGAGCCCCAGCGACTCGCGGATCTGCGCCCGTGTCTCCGGCGGAATAGTGAGCGGCAACTGGCCGGTCGGATCGCTGGGCGCCAAGTCAAGCAAGGCGAAAATCGCGAAGCTGATCGCGATAAGCGTCGGCACCGCGAACAGGAGGCGCCGAGTGATGTAGCGGATCATCGCCTCACCCGTCTATGGGACGGAACCCCGCCTACGCCCGCGAGCTTCACGGAACAATACGCGGCAGGAAACGTAGCGGACATGCGCCTCGGCGAACCCGCGTAGCGAATTCGCGGACGACCGCGAAGCAAGCGCGCGCTACCGATGCCAGTCTTCGATGTTCCAAAGCTCGGAGTCCCATGGGTTCATGCGCACGCCCTTGAGGGATTTCGCGCGCGCAGAGGTCGACGCCCGCCATACCAGGGGGATCAGAAAGCGGTTCTGAACGACGAGGTCGTTCATGCGCTTCGCAACCTCGAAACGCTCCTCGCCGTAGGGAGTCACCGCCAGCTTTTCGACCAGCGCATCGAACTCGGCGGAACAGCCCCGGGACATGTTGGTGCCGAGCCACTGGTTGTCGGGGCCCGGCGCTTCGTCGCAGGTCCAGGCGGCCATGTAGAACTCCGGGTCCGTGCCCTGGAAGTTGCTGGTGTACATCTCCACGTCGGCGAAGAACTTCTGGTAGGTGTCGGGACTCGCCGGATCGCCGCCGAAGAACACGCCGCCGTCGATATTGCGCAGTTCGGTCTCGACGCCGATCTGCTGCCACATCTGCTTGACCAACGCCTGGGTGCCCTGGCGCACCGAGTTCGTGGACGTTTGGTAGAGGATCGACAGCCGGACGCCGTCCTTGGCCCGTACGCCGTCCTCACCAAGAACCCAGCCCGCCGCGTCGAGAATGCGTCTGGCCTCCTCCGGATCCGGGTTCCGGCAACTCTCGTTGGCCGTCGAGGCGTACACCGGTGGCGCCGGCACGATGTTGCAAGTCACCCGACCCGTCCGCCCGTAGCCGGCCTCGATCAGCAACTGCCGGTCGATGGCCAGCGACAACGCCTGGCGGACCACCGGGTCGGAAAGGAACGGATGCGGGTTGGTGCCGTCGAGGTAAAGCGAGCGACGCTCCGGCCCGAGACTCGCATCGGCATTCGTCTGGTTGATGACCAGGCGCTCCACGTTGGTGCCGAAACCCATGACGATCTCGCCCTTTCCGGCGGCCAGCATCTGTTCGAGGACCTCGGGCTCCACCTGCAGGTTCCACGCGTAGTCGTACTCGCCGGTCTCGAGTACCGCCCGGGCCGCCGACGCGGCATCGCCGCCGCCCTTCAACGTCACGGTCTGCATCCAAGGCTTGCCGGGCTCGCGGTAGCGTTCGTTGGCGGAGAAGCTGATCACGTCGTTTGCGCGGAACTCGTCGACCTTGAACGGCCCGGTGCCGATGGGCCCGAAGTTCTCCGCCGTGCATTCCGCCGCCTTGAGGCCCGTGCAGTCCTTGAATTGTTCCGCCTGGATGATCGGCGTCACGGCACCGACGAAGGGGCCGTAGGGAACGGGCTTGGCCACGCTGAACGTCACACGCACCGTGTGGTCATCCAGGGCTTCGAACCCTTCGACGTCGGTGAACGACGCATCGGCGCTGCAGCCGACCTCTTCGTGGAGGCAGTACTCGCCGGTGAACACCACATCGTGCGCCGTGAACGGCGTTCCGTCGGCCCATACGACATCGGGCTTCAGCGTCCAGGTGATGCTCCGCATGTCATCGGCCACGCCGCCGTTCTCCCGGGTCGGTATTTCGGCGGCCAACACGGGGACCATCTCGCCGCTGTCGTCGTAGTTGGCCAATGGCTCGATCACCAGCGACGCCGCTTCGAGCTCTTTTGTGCCGCCGGATAGGTAGGGGTTCATGGTCGACACCGCCTGCCAGTAGAGGATGTTGACGTGGCGGTTCTCGACCGGTTCGGGGACGTCCAGTTCCTTCACGATCTCGTCCGGACCGCAGGCCGCAACCATCACCGCCATCACGATGGCCGCCATGATCGACCCGTAGGTGTGACCGCCTGCCTCCGCGGGCGCGTTGGGGTCCAAGGGATGGTTCATTGGCGTTCTCCTGTGTTCATGACGATGGGTGGCCTCAGGCGTCCCCCGCATAGTGACACGCCACGCGGTGGCCGGGACGCAGTTCGCGCCACTCGGGCTCCCGGGCCGAACACTCGGGAGTCGCCATCGGACATCGGGTGCTGAAACGACAACCCGATGGCGGATCCGCCGGGCTCGGCACGTCGCCGGTCAGAATGATGCGCTCGCGGGCCGCTTCGAGTTCCGGATCGTGGACCGGTGCCGCGGACATCAACGCCCGGGTAGAGGGGTGCAGGGGTTCCCGGTAGAGC
>CAZJRX010000387.1:0-2675 GCA_964548145.1 uncultured Pseudomonadales bacterium
GGGGAATCGTTGTTCCGCCTCGAGGGCGACCGATCTGGCGAACTCGACGACTTCGGCGACGGCATCCAACAACCCCTCGTTCGGCAGTTCGATCGCAACGTTTACGACGCTGACATCGCCGTTCGTGGCGAGGATGCTGCCCGCGATACGGGGGTCGGACAAGGCGATTTGCCGGATCGTGGAACGGGTCTCGGCTTCGTCTAGTTTCAGCGGATCAACGAGGTCCCGCACATAGAGATCGTCGCCGTCGGCGGTGGTGTGCTGGAAATTGGCAAGCGAGTCGACCCGCCTCGAATAGGGTATCTGCCAGGCGGCTTCGGTGAGCCAAACGGCGGCCGAGAGGGCGGCTTTAGAGGTGGCGTCGCCATCGTTCGGGACAATCAGGAACGCGATGTTCTCCTGTTTGCCGTAGGTATTCTCCAACGCCTCCAATGCCAGGAGTTGCGGGTTGTCCTCGTCGAAGAAGATCCGGTAGTCCGCGGCGAATTCGAGCCGGGCAATGCCGCTCGACGCCAACGCGACCAAAATCAGCGTTGCCGCGATGACCAGCTTCGGGAATCCGAGTATGCGTTCGGCAAATCGGGTCGCGAATTGCGCTTCGGTGTCGCTGGTCACGGCTATGGCACGCGTATGTTGACTTGGGGCGCCCCTGCTGGGCCAACATCGCCCGGGAGTCCGAGCCACGATAGGTTCCGCCGGGACGCAAAGTCAACGACCCCGGGGTCGTCAGTGCGGATCCCCGAACGCGCGACGGGCGAGGTCGCGGATGTGGCGTGCCACGAGACCAGGCGCCTGCATCGGGATGAAGTGCGTCAGTTCCGGGTGGTGGCTGTCGCGACCGTTCGGCAAGGCGTCTGCGAGCCCGGGCCAGGTCGGGGATTGCGAGAAGTCCATCGCGCCGGCGTCGGGGGCGGCGCCCGGCGGCCGCGTCCGGGTCTTGGCCCGCAGCACGTCCACAGGCTGGTGCAAGTTGCCGAGGATCTCGCGGATGTCGCGGCCGGCGCTGCCGGTGTAGATCGTGGCTTCGACTTCGGGGGGACAACCGAGGACGAATCCGTCGCCCTCGGGGACGATGCCGAAACGGCAGTAGTCCATGAGTATCTCGGGATCCCAGACGCTGAACGGGTGCCGGTCCTTGAACCGATCGAACATCTGCTGGGCCGATGTCCACCGATTGCGGCGGCGGGATACGGGATGGTCGGCGACCGAGGGCATGGATGCGGGCGCGGCGTAGAAGGTCGGGTCGAGGATCACGGGATCGACAAGCAGCAATGCCCGAATCCGGTCCGGGTGCGCCCCGGCGGCCTGAACGGCGGCATGGCCACCCATGGAGTGGCCGACGCAGACGATGTCGTCGAGTTCGAGGGCTTCGACAACGGCGGCGGCATCGGCGCCGAACGTTCCCCAGTCGTAGGGCGGTGCCTTGGTTGACCGGCCGTGGCCCCGCTGATCCACCGCGATGACGTGGAGGTCGTCGCCGAGAGCACGAATGACACCGTCCCAACAACGACCATGGAACCCGGTGGCGTGCAGCATCAACACCGTGGGCCCGCGTCGGCGTCCCCACTCGAAGTAGACGAGTTCGATGCCGCGCAGGGCGACGTGGCCCGGTGTCACGACCTCAGGGTACTCACGACAGCGCCATGGGTTGCCGGCGCCCGTAGGTGAGCGTCCGCCACAGCCACTCCAGCGGTCCGAACCGGTACCGCCCGAGCCACCAGATGCTGAAGGCGATCATGACAAGCCACTGAGCCAACACCACGTAGTACAACTCGTGGCGTGCAAGCTCGTTCCACAGCCCGAAGCCCATCTCGTGGAAGATGACGACCCCGAAGATGCTCTGCAGGATGTAGTTCGAAAGCGCCATGCGTCCCACGGCGGCCAGCCCTCGGCGCAGTCCCGCCAGGTAGCCCCGCGCGGCGGCGATCATGACGATCGACACGAAACCCAGCGCCATGCCCACCCGACCGACGTCGTTGGTGGGAACGGAGGCCCCGGAAATCCACTCGGGTGCGTAGTCGGTGGCCATCTTCATGGCCAGTTCGAAACCGTTGACGGCGAGGCCGACCAGGAAGCCCAGGATGGCCGTTGCGACGTAGAAGCGTTGGCTGCGTCGCCCCGTTAGGAAGCCGGTCTTGTAGAGGGCCATGCCGAGGAGCATGCAGGCGATTGCGTCCCAGATGAGAAAGGTGGGTAGGGCGAACACGTAGAGCCCGATCACCTCCTCGGCGTTGGCGGCGAACGATTGCAGATAGGAGCCCTCGAACTTCAAGCGTTCCCGTTCGACGAGGTACGGCGTCGGTTCGATGTTGACTTCCAGTTCCCGCCAACCGTCGAGCAGGGCCTGATCATCGACTGACACCGCCTGGCCGGCGTCGAGTCGTGCCTGCACGGCATCGGCCTGGTCGGGCAGAAAGGCCACCATCGCATAGAAGGTTGCGTAGCAGATGGCGAGGTAGGCGAAGACGACGCCCGCCGCGACGAAGAGGCCGCGCGGCGAGAAGTTGCGGACGAAGTAGAGAACCATCCCGGCCAGGGCGTAGGGCACGAGGATGTCGCCGGTCCAAAGCAGCACGAAGGCGTCGATCACCCCCAAGCCGAAAAGCAATAGCTGGCGACGGTAATGGATCGCCGCGCCCATGCCGCTTGCCCCCACCAACGCGATTCCGGCGCCG
>CAZJRX010000388.1:0-2658 GCA_964548145.1 uncultured Pseudomonadales bacterium
TTCACCGAGCCCTCGCCCTCCAGGGCTTCGCGAATGGCACCGACGCGACCGTCCATCATGTCCGAGGGCGCGATGATGTCGGCACCTGCCGCCGCACAGACCAGTGCCTGTTCGACCAGCGTCTCGACGGTGAGGTCGTTCACCACGTAGTCGCGTTCGTCGACGATGCCGTCGTGGCCGTGGCTCGTGTAGGGATCCAAGGCGGCATCGGTGATCACGACGATTTCCGGGCAGGCGTTCTTGACTGCAGCGACGGCGCGCGGAATCAAGCCTGCCGGGTTGACGGCCTCCTCGCCCCGGGGTGTTCGCAGGGCGTCCTCCACGTTCGGGAACACGGCCACCGCCGGAATGCCGAGATCGAGGCACCGTTTTGCGTCCTCGACGAGTTGGTCAACGCTCACACGGTCGATACCGGGCATCGATTCGACGCCTTCCCGGCGCGATTGCCCTTCGATCACGAACATCGGGTAGATGAGGTCGTCGACGGTCAGGGTGGTCTCGCGAACGAGCCGACGGGTCGCATCGTCGCTCCGGTTGCGCCGCAGTCGGGTCGTGGGATAGCTCATGGCCGCAAGTCTACACTTGCTTTGGCCGGGGCGACCGAACCGGAGAGCTAGTGCTCCGTCAAGGGATATATCCCGCGCCATACCGGTCGAACGCTGTGGAGGTGCACCATGAAATTCGACAATAACCTCGTCGTCATTGGCGCGGGATTGGGCCTGAAGAGGATCCTCGGCACGATTCACGTCTACCCCACGTATCTCGAGGCCAACAAGCTGGCTGCTGGCGCGTGGCGGCGTCGTCATGCGCCCCAAAAACTGCTCGATTGGGTAGAAAGGGTACACGGCGCAATGCGCGCCCTCCCGTAGCGCGGCGGAAGGCGACGACCGCTGCTGCGCGGGGACGGGCACGCCCACTGCTACTTCGAGTATTCTCGGGCACATCGGGCCGCGAGACGCCTCGGACGAATGAAGGCGACGACGGAAATCGGCGGATGACTCGCGGTTCGGGTCGACGCCACGGACTCTGATGCAGACGATGAACGCGCGTCCAATTGTCTTGATGGCCGCATGCTGCGCCCCGCTCCCCACGCTCGCTCAAGACAACGAGTGTGCAGAGTGGAACAGCAATGGGTTCTTTCGGAACGCAACCGTGCGACAGGTAGCCGAATGCGTGCGGACCGGCGTGGATCTCACCGGCAGAGGAGAACTCGGACGCACGCCACTGCACGTCGTCGCGATGTACAACAAGCAACCCCTTGTCGTCACGGCCCTCGTGGCGGCAGGAGCAAACGTGCGGATGCGCGACCGCCGTGACCACACGCCGCTGCACAGCGCCGCCATGGCGAACGGCAATCCCGTCGTCATGGAAGCTCTTGTCGCAGCGGGCGCCGACCCCGACACGCCGTCGCTGCCGGCTTCCATGGACGACCTCATCGTCCCTGCGGGGGAACGCTCCTACAGTTTCTACGGGTTCGAACTGTGGGGGACGCCGTGGTTCTTCCACAACCTCGAAGTCAACCGCGACGACGCGGCCGGGGAAGGTCAAGGAGGAGTCGATGATCCTATCGCCGCCGGCGCGCTGATGGGCGGCGAAAACCCCACGGTGTTTGGTTTGCTCACCGAACTCGCGACCCTTACCGATCCATCCGTCGACCCGGGCACCTCGGGCGATGGTCCGGGCAACGCCTCGCTCGGGCAGAGCCTCGGTGCAATGGACGAACTGCTCGAGATGTTGAAGGCGCGTGACAGGCGGGGTCTCAGGCCCGTACACCTCGCCGCGCGTTTCAACCGAAGCGCCGAAGCGGTCGCCGCACTGGCCAAGGTAGGCGCGAACATGCACGCACGAACGGTTCACGACTACAACGCGTTGCATGTGGCGGGCGGGCACGGCCGCAGCGCCGTCGTTGTCGCTGCGCTCGTCAAAGCCGGTGTCGACCTCGAAGCCCGCGACACCTCCGGCGGCACGCCGTTGCACGTTGCCGCAAGCGCCAGCGATGCGCCGGCGGTGGTGAAGGCTCTCATCGATGCCGGGGCGAATCTCGAAGCGAAGGACCACCAGGGCCGGACACCCCTGCATCGGGCATACGGTCGTTTCTACCCTTCCGACGACGTCACCGATGTCCTGCTCGCTGCCGGCGCGGACCCAGGGGCTCGGGACTCGCAGGGCAACACCCCCTCCGACCTTGAGGATTGGTGAGGTTCACGATCCGGTCCGGGGCTCGCGTCCCAGGAGTACCTGAGCGCGTCTCAGGAGTACCTCAGCCGACCAAGTGCAATCCACGCGCTGTTCCACCTGCAACCTGCGCGTAAACACCACGGGCGCCCAAGGAATCCAGCGACATCTTGCAATCCACCTACCAAGACTGTTGACTACGCGGTTCGCTTCGGAGGGACACACAAGCCATGAAGTTCGGGATCTTCTACGAGCACCAACTACCCCGGCCGTGGAACCACGGCGAAGAGCAGAAACTCTTCAACGACGCCCTCGAGCAGGTTGAAGTAGCGGACCGACTCGGGATCGACTTCGCCTGGGAGGTCGAGCATCACTTCCTCGAGGAGTATTCGCACTCCTCGGCGCCCGAGGTGTTTCTCGCCGCCTGTTCGCAACGCACCAAGAACATCCGCCTAGGGCATGGGATCCGACAGGTCATCCCCG
>CAZJRX010000389.1:0-2614 GCA_964548145.1 uncultured Pseudomonadales bacterium
TCCGATCCCGGCAGGTCGACGCGACCGCAGCCGTCGATGAACAAGGTGTCGCCGGACACCAGCGTGTTCTTGATCCGAAAACACTGGGAACCCGGCGTGTGTCCGGGCGTGTGCAGGAACTCGATCTCGACGGGACCCACCGAGAGCTTGTCCCCGGAGTCCACCTTGACCATGTCGGAGTCGGAAATCCCCGTCACTCGCTTCACGCCAGCAGCCTCTTCGCGGTGCGCGTACACCTTCACCGGGTTCTTGGCGAGAAGCTCTGAAACGCCCGCTATGCTGTGTCCGCCCATGCCGCCGCCGACGTGATCCGGGTGGTAGTGGGTCGCAAGCGCGGCGGTCAAGGTGTAGTCGCGCTTGGCCAAGTGGTTCAGCAAGCCGTCGATGTCCCAGGCGGGATCCACCACCGCCACTTCGCGCGTCGAACGCGAGCCGACGATATAGGTGAAGTTCGCCATCGGCCCGATCTGTATCTGTTCGACGATCAGCTCGTGTTCTTCGTTGCTCATCGGTGTTCCCGCTCAAGCGGTCCATTTGAACACGAAACCGCCGTGCCGTTATGCCTCCGTGGCGAGAAGGACCTCAGAGTCGGTCCCGGCAACGAGTTCGATAGCCGTCGGAGCAAGCAGAGCTGTCCTCGCTTGGAACCTGCCTTCATGACACCGCAGCTCACCGTGAACCACCCATCCTAACGACCACGGTGGTACCCCGAAGGAATCTCCGCAATCTACCCGGTAGCGGGTTACCGTAAAGTCCGGGGCACGGGCGATAACCTGGATCCCGTCTCCTTCCGGCGACTCGACGCTGGGTTGCACGGCCAAGTCCATCGCGGCAACCGCAGCGTCGACGTCCCAACCTTGCTGTGTCACGACCGGTTGACTGGCCGCGAGAATCTTGCGTTCGAAAACCGGCGTCTGAAACTCGATCACATGGACCCCCTTGAGTAGCGAATGCGGCACTCGCAGCGGAATCGTGACCGCGTCACCGGGACGGAGGTCGACAGGATTCATGAACGACTGCACGGCGTCGATGGCCGCCTTCCCGGCCTCCGCCTGACCTGCGGCCCGTCTCACCGCGGCCCGGAATGCCCCCTCCCCAAGCCGGGCGAGAACGTCGGGGCGAGGCCCGAGCAACATGCCACCCCTCCCGTCGATCCGATCCACGACATAGACCTCCGACTTGGTCTCGTGCACTTCCAGGTAGAGATTGCCTGCATTCGCTTGCAGGGTCTTCAACAGGATCACCGGCTTCGTGCGGCCCCGTTCACCGAGGTATTGCGATAGCGGCACTACACCCGACGTCGTGCAGACGCCGCTCTCGCCACGGGCTTCGACGCCGCTGTACCACACCTCGCGGCCCCAGGGCTTGGCGACGATAACCGGCCGCAGGGCAGAAGGACCTTCCATCATCATCAGTCCACCGGCGTGGTGATTGCCTCGAGAATGCGTTCCTCCTGTGCGGACAATGTCTCTGCTTGCTGCAGCAGGACATGGCGGTACCGCGGCTGCCATCCCGTCAACAGTTCGAACAAGGCGAGATCCTCCGAGACGACGCCGATCCGGCGTCGAACGTGTGCCGCCTCGGCATTATAGTGAACGCGTGTCTTCCTCCACCGCCACCACCGAGAACGCGTCGCAACACGCGGATCGCACCGCGATGGGCGATCCGACCACGTTGTCGGTACCCGTTCGCGAGCCGTTCAACGCGTCGATCCTGTTCGCGTTCCTCGAAGGTCGTGTCATTCCCGGCATCGAGACCGTGACGGGTCGATGCTACCGGCGCCGCATCGAGGGCAATGTCTGGATCGAAGCGGAGATGGTCGAAGGCGAACTACGGGTTCGCATACCGCCGCAAGCAGCCGCACGTGGGTCCGACATCATCGCCCGGTTGCGCCGGCTCTTCGACGTGGACGCCGAACCCGATGCCATCGACGCTCACCTCGCCAGCCTCCCGAAGCTCGCGCCCCTCGTACGTGCCGAGCCGGGCGTTCGCGTCCCCGGCGTCTGGGATCCGTTCGAGGGGGCCGTGCGTGCCGTGCTCGGCCAGCAGGTGAGCGTGGCGCGGGCGACCGACCTGGCGGCTTTGCTCTTGGAGCGTTTCGGCGCTGGTGGGTTTCCCGACGCCCGGACGCTGGCCGCGGCCGATGTCGCCGCCATCGGCATGCCCGGGATGCGTGGTCGGGCGATCTCCGCGATTGCGCGCAGGGTGGTCGACGAAGGCGTGGGTTGGCTCGAGGATGCCGAGTCGCTGCGCGCCGGGTTCGTGGAGATCCCAGGGCTTGGCCCATGGACCGCCGAATACGCGGCCATGCGCGTCGGGCGGGATCCCGACGCGTTCCCGGACGCCGACTGGGGCGTCGTCAAGGCATTGGGGTTCAAGGGTGCCGCGGCGAGGGAATGGGCGGAACCGTGCCGTCCGTGGCGGGCCTACGCAGTGATGCATCTTTGGTGCTCGCAAGCGGCGTAGACTGGCCGTGTAACGCCCTCGATGGAACAATCCTTAAACCGTTGAAAAACAACGAATACATCGTCCGTGGATATAACACAACTCGCACGGTGGTCGGAGCCGCCCGATCATCCCGCCGGTGCTGTTCCCTGCACGTCCGCGCCCCGGC
>CAZJRX010000390.1:0-2598 GCA_964548145.1 uncultured Pseudomonadales bacterium
TGACGATGGGCACCCGCGCCGACCGCGAAACCTCGCCGAGTCCCCGGACGCACTCGTCGATGATCATCTCGAAGTGGTAGGTGTCGCCCTTGAGCACCACGCCGAGGCAGATGATCGCATCGACGTCGGGATTGGCATGGACGACTTCGTTGGCGGCGAACGGGAATTCGAGCGTCCCGGGCAAGGTATGCACCGTTATGTCGTCGACCCCCTTCCGCTGCAGCACCTCTCGGCACTTCTCAAGCAGTGACCCGACGATATCGGTGTACCACTTGGAGCAGAGGATGACGACGCTGGCGCCGCCCTCGAGGTCGGGGAGGGCGGTGATGTCGATGGCCTGTTGCATGGCGGGAAGTGTGCGGGTCTCTTGAGGCGGCGGCAACCGGCGGCTCGTCGGCTTCCGAGATGTTGCACACGATCGTCCGCATTGACGCATCGCATCGGACTACCCGAATATCGGTCTATGCGAGCAGCACCCTACACCTCGACCACGGCAACTTCGAAAGGTCGCTGGACTACCAACGTGCCTGGCTCGGCAATTCGGACTGGATCGGCCGTGCTTGTCCCAAGGTTTGCGCGCTGCCCGAGCCAGGCCGGTCTTGAACCGCCCTATTCGGGCGTCAGGCGTAGCCGGAGATAGCTGCCAGCGGGCCCGAAACCGACCTTGGCGAAGAAACCCTCGGCGATGCGCGGCGCGTCGACTACGCGTCCGCCTTTCAGTTCGGCGATGCCGATGGCATGGCCGAGAAGCCAGCGGCCCACGCCGCAACCGCGGTAGCCTTCGGCGACGACGACCGCCTTGATGGCGTATCGAACCTTTCCCGTCCGGGCCAGGCGATAAGCGCCGATGACCCGCCCGTCGAGTTTCGCAACCCGTACCAGCTCACCGTCCCCGGCGACCCCGACGAGGTGGGCGGGATCCTCATCCGGGTAGGGTGGGTAGACGTCGACGTCGCGGTAGCTGAATGCCGTTTGCCCTTCCGTCACCGGTTGCTACCGCGTAGAGCCAAGACCCGTTCGCGCAGGGAGTCCGCTGCCGCCGCCTCGGGTGTTACCGGCTCGCCGACGACGATTTCGACCCGACTCCAGAAACGCCCCGGACCGCGCCGGAAAGCGCCCCTGCCCTCTCGGCTGAAGTAGCTGCCCCAGAGCCCGCGCAGGGCCATGGGTAGTACCGTAACCGGCGTCTCGCCGACGATTCGCTCGATGCCCTTGCGGAACTGGCCGATCTCGCCGTCGAGGGTGAGCCTGCCCTCGGGGAAGATGCAGAAGAGATCGCCGGCCGCCAGTCCTTCGCGGATGTCCCGGAATGCCGCCTCGTAGACTTGCGCATCCTCCTTCGCCGGTAGGATCGGAACCGCCCGGCCGGTTCGGAAGATGAAGTTCAGCACACCGAGGCTGTAGATGCTCCGGTGCATGACAAACCGAATGGGTCGCCGCACGGCACCGGCTATCAGGCAGGCGTCCATGTAGCTCACATGGTTGCAGACCAGTATGGCCGCGCCCTTTTCGGGGATGGCGTCGAGTCCGTCGTGGCGGACCCGGTACATGGTGTGGGAGATGACCCAGATCAGGAAACGCATGCTGAACTCGGGCACCTGTTGGAAGATGAACACCGCCACGCCGGCGTTTATCACCGCCATCGCGGCGACGAGTCCAGCGATGCTGCCGTCAAGCAGCAGCCAGCTGATGGCGAAGCCCGCGCCGGCGACCATGAACAGCGAGTTCATCACGTTGTTGGCGGCAATCACCCGGGCACGCCGGTCGTTCGGCGTTCGGGTCTGGATGTTCGCCTGCAGTGGTACGACGTAAAGGCCGGTGAAAATGCCCATCATCGTAAGATCGAAGAGGAGTCGACCGACACCATCCGCCTTCAGAAACTCGATGACGGTGCGCTCCGCTTCGCCGCCCGCAATGGCGCTGATCGCAAAGTAGGCTTCGAGACCGAACAGGCTGACCCCTACCGCGCCGACCGGAACCAGGCCGATCTCGACGCGGCGGCCCGAGAGCTTCTCGCAAAGCAGCGAGCCGATGGCTATCGCGACGGTGAACACGACCATGATCAGTGTCACCACCCGTGGTCCGCCGGCGAGGTCGCGCACCAGCGCGGGAATCTGCGCGAGGATCACCGAGCCGAGCAGCCAGAACCAGGAGACGCCGAGAATCGACAGGTACACGGGTTTGCGTTCCCGGGCGAGTGCGATCAGCCGCAAGGTTCCGATCGCCGGGTTCCAGCCCAGGTTGTCGGTCTTCGTGGGCTGGGCAGGTGGAATCCACCGGCACGCGAAGTAGCCCAGCGTGGCCACGGCCACGACGAACACGAACAGCAGCAGCGAGACATCTTCCCAACCGCCGATGATCCCGCCGGCGATGGTTCCGAGCAGGATCGCCACGAACGTACCCATCTGCACCATGGCATTGCCGCCGACCAATTCCCGGGAGTCGAGGTGCTGCGGCAGAATCGAGTACTTGAGCGGACCGAAGAACGTGGACTGCACGCCGAGAAGAAAGAGCACGGTGAACAACGCCGGCACGCTCTCGAGATAGAGCGCGATCCCCGCCATTGCCGCCACGGCGATCTCGCCGATCTTCACGAAA
>CAZJRX010000391.1:0-238 GCA_964548145.1 uncultured Pseudomonadales bacterium
TCTACGATCTCTCTCACATCGCCAACATGCTCGATCTCAAGAAGAAGGGCGTCCTGGAAGATCCCATGCACTTCAGTTTCGTGATGGGCATCCAGGGCGGCATCCCGGCCTCGCCGGCGAATCTGCTGACCATGCTCGACGCGGTTCCCGAGGGATCGAGCTGGCAGATCGTCTCCGTCGGCAAGCACCAGTTGCCGTTGTCGACCATGGCGGTCGCCATGGGCGGCAACATACGCGT
>CAZJRX010000391.1:248-2598 GCA_964548145.1 uncultured Pseudomonadales bacterium
GGAGGACAACGTCTACTACGGTCCCGGTGAACTCGCGAAGTCGAACGCCCAGCTGGTGGAACGTGCCGCGCGCATCTGCCGCGAGCTCGGCCGCGAGGTGGCGACGCCGGAGGAAGCGCGCGAGATGCTGGGCATACCTCAGCAGAAACAGGCCGCATCGACGGCTGCCTGAGTCGCGGTGTAGAGCGCATTTCCGATTACAACCTCTGGTTGAAGTTCGTCGACGCTCTTGCCGCGCAGATCAAGGCCGCCGCGCCCGTCAGCCGATTTTCTTCAGATCCAGCGACTCGACGGGTCCGGTGACGATGTCGTTCCGGCCACAGGCGTCAACCCCGCGCAGCAGGAAGAGCGGCGCGTTGGCGAGATCGAAGTCGTATTGGTTCGACGGGCTCTCCACGACGTTCGAGCGGTCGTAATGGGAGGTCGCGGGCATGACCCGCATCGCGAACCCGGCGCGGCGCTTGCCGGACAGGTTGGGCCGCGAGCTGTGCACCAGGAACATGTGGTGGATCGAGAATTGTCCTGACTCGAGTACGTTGTCGCGGGCGGTCGAAGCATCGAATTCCCTATTGTCGATCTCGACGTTGACCGCCAGGTCCGTACGCGAGGAGAACTCAAACGGCAGCTCACCCAGCTTGTGGGACCCCGGGATGTAGCGCATGCAGCCGTTCTCGGCCGTGGAATCATCGACGGCAATCCAGACCGCGACGGACGCCAGCGGCCGCATCGGCCAGCCCGATGTGCCGTCCTGGTGCCAGGGGATCTCCAAGCCGGTGCGCGCCGGCTTGCAGAAGATTCGACTCGCCCACAAGATGATGTCGGGACCGATGAGGGCCTCGACCGCGTCGAGGATCTCGGGGCGATGGCAGATGGCCATGAAGCCGTCGCTCAGGCTCGTGTCCTTCTGTCCAGCCCAGGGCAAATGCGGACTGAACAGAAAATCCGGCGGTATCTGCGGTGTTTCCGCGATGACCCGATCCGTCAGCGCGCGAAGGTCGCTCATCAGGTCGTCGGGGAGCCGGTAGCCGGGCACGACCAGCCCCACTTCTTCGAACGTCTGCTTTTCCTCGGGGGTAAGCATGTAACCAGCCCGGCCGGCGTCTCACGCGGCGAAACCTCATGATGAGCCCGAGCCGGAGAGGAGTCAACGATCGACCGCCAACCACGCCATGTAGCCGCCATCCACCGGTGACGATGGCCACGCGATCGGTCAGGTCGAATCCCTTCACGCCTGGTTCCATGGCTTGCGATCCACTTTTCAAACGGTTCCCCAAAGACGTCGCGAACTCTCCCGCGCGCCTCACCGGATTCTCTCGCCAGTTCAGTGTACCTTCACTTGCGCCGTGGCAATGGCCGCACACCCGTCAGAGTCCCACTGGCCGACTCCCAGGCGGCCAGCATGGCAGCGCGGAGCGCGGCTCCGTCAGACGCCAACAGCCGCACCGAGACGCCGGCAGCGTTGGGCAATTGGGATACGCCGCCGAATACGTCTTCATGCACGCCCAGTTCTGCGCGCAGGGCTGCGGTGAGGCCGGATTGCTCCACTCCACGCCCCACGACCATGAGAAGCCCTTGCGCCCGCGCTGCCCCGGTAGTTCCGGGCATCGCTGCGACGACGTCGCGGCCGGAAATACGAAAACGGTCGACGGCAAGGTTCGCACCGTCCCAATCGCCGACGACCGCTTCGGCCTGAAAGGACTCGAACGCTGCGTCTACCGAGTCCGGGTCGTGCATCAGGAACGATTCCGCGATGATGGCCGTGGCCGTATCGTGCACGCGGACCCTCAGCGTCGTCGACAGGGTCGCGGCGGGGAACAGGATCAGGGGATCCGGCACCACTTCCACGTGGCTTCCGGGACCCGCGGTGACGGTCGTCCGTTGCACGGCGCCCCCGCGCTCCATGCCGTGCACGATGGTCGACGCCTGGGTCGTGACGTGAGCGCGCGTGCCGTCATTCGCCATAATCTCGATCTCGTGCGCATCCTCCTGGTAAAGGCCCCCTGCGCTCGACTGAACGTAGAGCGTGGCCATTCCCGGTACATCGTGCGGGAAATAGTGAGGTCGGCAGACGTGGAACGGATAGCCCGCGAATTGACGGTCCAAGTAGGTCCGGCCGTCGCCGTCACGGGAAAACGTCAGGGACAGGCGCCCGGGGGCCTCGCCCTGCCCCTCTCCCGCTCGCGGTAGCGGGTGGCGAGGGGTGAGGCCCCGAGCGGGCTGAGGAGCAACGCTATCCATCGAACAGGACGTCGTGGGCGAGCCGCGCGACGACCGCGTCGACTCCCTCGCCGGTGGCACAGTTGGTCACGAGCACGGGACGGCCCGAGCGCACGTCGACGGCCTCGGCGAT
>CAZJRX010000392.1:0-2572 GCA_964548145.1 uncultured Pseudomonadales bacterium
GACCGCCCTTCGGCACCCGGTCCGCGTCTGCGGCCGTCGCGATTACGTGCGTCCGGGGCCCGAACGCCGGCGAAGATCTGTCGCGGATCGACGTTGGCGAACTCCTCTTCGGTCACCAGTCCGTCGCCGTCGGCATCCGCAGCGACGAACCGTTTCTCCTCGGTGGCCTTGAGCTCGCTCAAGTCGATGGGCTTGGCCCGTTGCTTGGGATCTGCGAAGACGTTGGCGACCAGGGCGGCCGAGGTAACGCAGGCCGCCACGGTGATGCTGAGCGGGAAGTCTTTGAGTTGCATCGAGTGAATCTCCAAGTGAATGCAAACCCTTCTACGTTCGTGCACCGGATTTCCGCCGCAGGATATTCCCGATGTCGTTGACGACTCCGCGTTCGGTGACGTAGGCGGTCACCAGTTCCGCCGGGGTAACGTCGAAGGCCGGGTTGCGAACCTTGACGCCGGTCACCGCGGGTATGCCCTCGGTGACCTCGGCGGCAGGGCGTTCCTCGATGGCCACGTCGGCGCCGGTGGCCGTCGCCGCGTCGAACGTCGAGGACGGACAGGCTACGTAGAAGGGAACGCCGTGGTACTGCGCGATGATCGCCAGCGCCCGGGTGCCGATCTTGTTCACGGTGTCGCCGTTCGCGGTCACCCGGTCGGCACCGACGATGACCAGGTCGACGGCACCGTCGGCCATCAGATGCGCCGCAGCGCTATCGCAGATCAACGTGTGGTCGATACCGGCTTCGGATAGCTCCCACGATGTCAGTCGCGACCCTTGCAGCACCGGTCGGGTCTCGTCCACGTAGACGTGAAACGGCACGTCCGCGTCGTGGGCGACATACATGGGCGCAGTGGCTGTCCCCAGGTGGGACACGGCAAGCGCGCCGGCGTTGCAGTGCGTCAGCAGGTTGCTGCCCGGCTTGATCAAAGCGGCGCCGTGTTGGCCAATGGCCTCGCACATGGTCCGGTCCTCGTAGTGGATGGCCCGGGCCTCGTCGACGAGGTTCAAGCCTTCCTTGGCCGCGTTCTGCATGCGGTCGACGGCCCAGGTCAGGTTCACGGCCGTGGGTCTCGCGCGGCGAAGCTCGTCGGCCGCCCGCTCGAGATCGCCGCCGTCCCGCCATGTCATGGCCATGGCGTAGGCGGCGGCGACGCCGATTGCGGGCGCACCCCGGACGTGGAGATCGCGAATGGCGCCGGCCACGGCTCGGGAATCGTGCTGTTCCTCGTAGCACACCTCGTCGGGAAGGCGTCGCTGGTCGAGTAGCCAAAGCCGGCCATTCCGCCATCGAATCGGCGTTGGAAGGGTCACGATTCCAACGCCGGTTCGTCGTGTTTCGCCGACGCAGGATCCCTCCCGCTCGTGTGTTCCGTGGGCAGCGCGGCGAACGCGGCAACGGGGGGTGGCTCGTCGCCCGGGGCCGCGACCGAACAGATGGCCGCCACGGCAAGGGACGCGGCTCGGTAAGACTGATCCATCAATCCGACTCCGACGATTGGGCGACGGCAACGCAGCACGAACGATTGACGAGGGCCATTGTAGCGAAGCGGGGCCGCACGGCAGCGGCCCGATCTATCGGGCGGACCGGCTCGGCTGCCGTGGGCGAGTCGCTGCCTGGGCAACGCCGTCGCGGTCAAGCCTTAGCCGTGGTTTGGGCCGGGACCGGCCACGAGGCCCCGGCCAATCGTCGAGGAATCCAGTCCAGGCCTCGCGGAACTCGCTCGACCCTGCGCGCTCGTCCATGAACACGCGAACAAGCTGCGGGAACGCGAGTGGAAAGACGGTGAGCGCAAGTCGCGCCACCGCGAGGAGAGCAGGGTCGAGTTCGGCGGGCATCTCGCCCTTGTTCTGCGCCGTGCGCACGGCGTCTACCTGACCCGACGCCAACTGCCGACGTTCGGCCAAACGCACGATGTCACCATCCCCGCGCTCGAGCGCCTCGTGCATCCAGAGGCGGACGAGGTCTTCGGTTGCCGACTCGATCGTCAATTGATCTGCCAGGACCGCCTCGAAGACAGCCTTTTTGCCCCCGAAGTGGTGGTAGATCATCCGCTTGTTCGCGCCGGCCCGAGATGCGATGCGGTCGATCCGGGCACCGGCGTAGCCGCTGGCCGCGAACTCGGTGATCGCGGCCGCTAGGATATTCGCGCGTGTTCGATCGGGATCCCTCGGCATCCGCTTCGGCCACAAAAAGGTAACTAGACAGTTACTTAAGTGGAGCTTAAAGTAACTATATAGTTACTTCAAGCTGTCTGGAACATGTGTCTGGAACATGCCGGAGTAACGCCGCTCCAGGTCTAGGAGGTACCGTTTGGCGGCCAATCCGCCGCCGAAACCAGTCAAGTCACCGTCGTGGCCGATGACACGGTGGCAGGGAATGACGATCGGCAGGGGGTTCCGGCCGTTTGCGGCGCCCACGGCCCGCACGGCCTTCGATCGACCGATGTCCCGGGCGACTTCGCCGTAGCTGCGCGTCTCGCCGTAGGGGATTCGACGCAGGGAATTGAGCACATCGGCCTGAAATCCACTCGCCCCCGTCTCGATGGGCAGGTCGAACTCGTGCCGCTTGCCGTCG
>CAZJRX010000393.1:0-2572 GCA_964548145.1 uncultured Pseudomonadales bacterium
CGAGGTCGAGGCGCACCCTGGGCAGGTCGGGGTTGCGGGCGAGCATGGCGCGGAAGCGCGTGATGGCGGTCTGCCAGTCGCCCCGCTGGGCCGCGATGGTGCCCCGGAGGAAGTCGAGGTCGTCGACGTCCCCCTCGTCCGGATTGACGCCCTCGAGCAGGAACTCGGCGTCGTCCACCTCGCCCTTCGTCAGGGCGGACCGGGCCGCCTCGATCAGGCTCTCGGCGGATAGATCCGGGCGGGGCGGTGGTTGCGTCTCCGCCGCGCGGGCGGTGAGAGGGAACGCGAGGACAAGCGCCAGCAACAAGGTCCTGAACGATCTGGCGTACAGGCGCATACTCGATCCGGTTGAGGTGGATGAAAAAAGAAAAGGCGCCCGATCCGCAGTGGATCGGGCGCCTAATACTGTATCAAGACTTCAGACGGTCGACCTTACCTGGTCCCACCGATGGCGCCGCTAAACGCGCCGCCTTCGTAGTCCTTTGACTTAAACGAGAACACACCGCCGCTCTCGTCGGCCGCCTCGCCAAAGAAGGCACCGGACGTGGAGCCGGTGAACGTGGCGTCGGCATCAAGGTTGTACAGGTTCGCCTCCATAACCGTCGCTTCATCGCCAGTGAACTCGTTGCCGGTGATGTCGGCGGACAGCGTGGCGAGACCGGTCAGGGTCGCGGTGATTTCACCATCCTCGAAATCTGCCACCATCCTGGCCTGACCGTCGGTCAGGCGGACGTCCCCGGTGCCATCCGGGTCCGCTTCCTGGATCGTCGCGACCCAGTTGCCGTTGTAGGTGGCTTCACCGTGGTTGAGCATATCGGCCACCGGCGTCATGCCGTCGCCGATGCTTTGGACGAAGCCGATGCCGAGACCGTCGATCTCCTGATCGCCGTTCTTCGCGGCATCGCCGAGCGCAGCCCACACTCCGAAGTGGAGATGGCTATACGACTTGGCCACAGGAAGCATGGCAGTCACGAACACATCCTCATCACCCTCAGGGGTATCGTTTGCGCCTACGCCGTCCTGGTTGACTGCATCATGGATGTCGACGACCACATACTCATACACGGTGGTGGTCTCACCCTCATCATCGGTTGTGGCAATGGTCTCATCCAACACCACATAGATCGTTGGTTGGTTATTTGTCGTGTCTGCGGTGTTCACAAAGGAGTACACCTGCTTAGCCTTGGCGGTCGCACTAACCGTATCACCTGCCGGGGAGTCGGCAGACTGACTGCCAGGATCGAGCGTTCCATCAGTGCCGCCGTTATCATTATCAGCCTCGAAAAACATTCCTACTGGCCGCAACTCAAGCTCCACGTTGGTTTCGGTACCCAAGTCGCCGGGGGCAGTAATGCCGGCGCCGGCATCGGTGACCTCAACTGTTCCTGCTTTGCTTCCCGAGTGCGCAAAAGCGGCAGCCGCTTCATACACCCTGACAGACCGCGTGCTCGCGTAGGCTGTGATGATCTGCAAACGGGCCATGTCGTCAGCCGAATCGACCACCTTGCCGATCTCGAGGTCATCACGCTGGGCTGCGTTTACCCTAGGCGACACGTACTTAGTCGGCGGATTGGTATCGATGACAGCGTCAACACCTACACGACCGTCGGTCGCCATTCCCGTCGTCACCGGCTCGCTAAGCAGTCCTGTGATAACCTTCACCGCGTCATCGCCGGACCCGGACGTCACCTCGCTCTTTGGCGCAGCCGCATCGACCGTCGTACTGCCGACGCTCTTCATCGTGCCGGAGATCATGAGCTCACCCATGGCGGATTCCTCGGCCATCTCGCCATACTCTACCGCCTTCTCTTCGGCGGCCTGAGCCGCGTCGCGGGCATCCTCGGCATCGGCCTTGGCCTCTACCGCAGCCGTGACGGTCGTGGCATCCGCGGCCGCCTCGGAGGCTTCCTTGGCGTCCATGTACGCAGCCATTGCCGTATCGGCGTAGTCCTGCGCCTTGGCGGCTTGCGCAGCGGACATCGCGTCGGTCTGCATGGTCGCGAGGTTCTCCCCGGCGGTCATGGCATCCTCGGCCGCCGTCGCCGCGTTGTCGGACGCCGTCTTGGCGGCATCCGCCGCATCCGACGCCGCCATCTGGGCCGCCTCAAGCTCGGTCGGCTCCACCGCCACGGGCGGGGTCGTCCCGGCCATTGCCTCTGCCACCATGATGGTGCCCGTGGTCGTGATGCTGCCGTCGTCGTTGACGGTCACCGAGCAGGGCCCTGAGGTGCATTCGATATCGAGACCCGCCAAAGTAATCGTCGTGCCCTCTGGATGATCGACACCCAGATACATGGCGGCGGTAGCTTCGTCCACGCCGTCGAAGGCGGCGGCCAGGTCATCGGAAATCGTGTGCGTGCCGGCCATGACCGTAGCGCCCATTTGCAGGCCGTCCAGGGTCAGATCCGGCATCGCCGGTGGATCATCGCTTGAACTGGAGCACGCCCCGAGGGCGAGGCCAAGACCTGCCACCAGCGCGAACGCCAGATAGGGTTTCGTATTCATGGGATATCTTCTCCCCAGTTGTGTTTTCACTAAACGAGCCCCCAGACAGGTCGGGCCGTTGTCATCA
>CAZJRX010000394.1:0-2569 GCA_964548145.1 uncultured Pseudomonadales bacterium
GACCCTGCACCGGCTCGGCATCCAGGCTTTCGAGCCGCTGCTCATCGAAGGCAACGCGATTCAGCTGCATCCGTTGGTTTGTGCGGCGTTCAATGCCGACTTCGATGGCGACACCATGTCGGTGCACGTGCCGCTGACGCTTGAAGCGCAGCTAGAGGCCCGGGCCCTCATGATGTCGACGAACAACGTGCTGTCGCCGGCGAGCGGCGAGCCGATCATCGTGCCCACGCACGACGTCGTCCTCGGCCTCTACTACATGACCCGCGAGAAGGTCGGCGTTCTCGGCGAAGGCATGTCGTTCGCGGATATCGCCGAGGCGACCCGGGCCTTCGCCACGGGCAGCGTTGACCTGCACGCCAAGGTGAAGGTCCGCATTGCCGAACGGAATGAAGACGGCGTCGAGGTCGACTCCGTGGTCGAAACCACGGTGGGGCGGGCACTGCTCTATGAAATGGTGCCCAAGGAACTGCCGTTCTCCGTGGTCAACCGGCCGCTTGACCGACGCGCGATCTCCGGGCTCATCAACGCCTGCTACCGCAACGTCGGCCTCAAGGAGACGGTCGTCTTCGCCGACCAGCTCATGTACACGGGCTTCGGCTATTCCACGTCTTCCGGTGCGTCGATCGGCATCGAGGACTTCGCCATACCGGAGGACAAGGCCGCGATCATCGACCGCGCCCGGGATGAAGTCGCCGAGATCGAGTCGCAGTACGCATCGGGCCTTGTCACCCAGGGCGAGAAGTACAACAAGGCGGTGGACATCTGGTCGCGGGCGGAGGATCTCGTGTCCCAGTCCATGATGAAGGGAATCTCCACCGAGACGGCGATCGACCTCAACGGCCAGGAGTTCGACCACGAGTCGTTCAACTCGGTCTACATCTACTCGGACTCCGGTGCCCGGGGCTCCCAGGCGCAGATTCGGCAACTGGCGGGTATGCGGGGTCTGATGACCCGTCCCGACGGCAGCATCATCGAAACGCCGATCATTGCCAACTTCCGGGAAGGCCTGTCGGTGAACGAGTACTTCATTTCGACGCACGGCGCCCGCAAGGGACTGGCCGACACGGCGTTGAAGACAGCCAACTCGGGCTACCTCACGCGACGCTTGGTGGATGTGGCCCAGGATCTCGTGGTCACCGCAGCCGACTGCGGTACCGACAGGGGTCTGGTGATGACCGCGCTGATCGAAGGCGGCGACGTCGTCGAGCCGTTGGCGGCGCGCGTGCTCGGTCGCGTGGTGGCTCAGCCGGTATTCGACGTGGACGGCGAGCACGAGTTGATTCCGAAAGGCACGGTACTGGACGAGGTGTGGGTGGATCGCCTGGAACACTTGGGCGTCGACGAGATCGAGGTGCGTTCGCCGATCACGTGCGAGACCCGTCATGGCGTTTGCGCCGAGTGCTACGGACGCGACCTCGCCCGGGGGCACCAGGTGAACGTCGGCGAGGCCGTGGGCGTTATAGCGGCGCAGTCGATCGGGGAACCCGGTACCCAGTTGACCATGCGGACATTCCACATCGGCGGTGCCGCCTCGCGGGCAACGGCGAGCGACAGCGTGCAGGTTCGATTCGGCGGCGCCGTCCGAATGCACAACCTGAAATGGGTGGAACGCGACTCCCGCGAACTGGTCGCGGTGTCGCGCTCCGGCGAAATCGCGATCGTGGACGATCATGGGCGCGAGCGCGAGCGGTACAAGCTGCCGTACGGCGCGGTCATCACGGCGCGGGAAGGCGACACCGTGGCTGCCGGCCAGGTGATCGCGAACTGGGATCCGCATACCCACCCGATCATCACGGAGGTGACGGGACGTGTCGTGTTCGAGGACATGGAGGAGGGGCTCTCGGTCAATCGGCAGATCGACGAGCTGACCGGGTTGTCCAGCATCACGGTACTCGACCCGAAGGATCGTCCCACGGCCGGCAAGGACCTTCGACCCGGCGTTCGCCTGGTCGACGAAACCGGCGAAGCCGTCAACCTCGCGAACACGGACGTGCCGGCCCACTATTTCCTGGCCGACAACGCGATTCTCAGCGTCGAGGACAACTCCGAGGTCGGGGTCGGTGATGTCATCGCCCGGATTCCCCAGGAGGGGTCGAAGACGCGGGACATTACCGGCGGCTTGCCGCGCGTTGCCGACCTTTTCGAGGCGCGTCGTCCCAAGGAGCCAGCAATACTCGCCGAAGCCACGGGTACGGTGAGCTTCGGCAAGGAAACCAAGGGCAAACGGCGGCTGGTCATCACCGGCGAGGGGATGCGGTCGGACGTGGCCGGCGAGGTCGCGCTCCAGGACAAGGAGCGAACCCTGGTAATCACTACCGCCGACGGCGAGGAGCTTACCCACAACCTTCCCGAAAGCCAGCGCGTCGCCGCGCAACGAGGCCAGACCGTGGCACCCGGGGACATCCTCACCCACGAGGTGGTGGAGACGCTGATTCCCAAGTGGCGGCAGATCTCCGTCTTCGAAGGCGAGCACGTCGAACGCGGCGAGGTGATCTCGGAAGGTCCGGAAAGCCCCCACGACATCCTGCGGCTGAAAGGCGTCGCCGAACTGGCCAAATACATCATCTAC
>CAZJRX010000395.1:0-2553 GCA_964548145.1 uncultured Pseudomonadales bacterium
GTCACTACATGCGTCCCGGCTCCAAGGCGTTCGACCAGCGCGATGACGGTCGGCGTCTTGCCCGTGCCACCGACGTTGATGTTGCCGACACAGATTACGGGGACACCGGCCCGGTGACCCGAGCCGCGTGCGATCCGGCGCGCCGTGACAAGTGCCCAGATTGCCGCCAGGGGTGCCAGCAGCCGAGCTTGCCATCCCGGTCCGTCAGGCGGGTTGGTCCAGAAAGTCGGCGGTCGCATCACGCCGTCTCCAGCCCCATGCGGGCCGGACGGGCAAACCTCGCCGCTGGTCCGGCCGTCGCGGTCGTGCCTTCCGCTGCGGTTTCCCGGACGGTTGGCCTGCGCATCTTGACGTGGCCATGCATCATGCGTGACCGGACGCCGTCGTCCGACATGCCAGGCAAGTGCCACCTGGCGCTGCGCGGACACGACACGGTCCGGCTGCATGGAAGAATCCGCTCGGGAAATTCATGCGTGACTGACCTGTCGGCATCGCGAGTCGCCTGTGGGCGTGGCGCTCGACCAGCAGGGCGGGCTGGCGGCTTGCCGATCTTCCGAATTCCGCCGTCGCGTCGCCCTCGCCATACCGAAGAGCCCGAAATCAAGGAGCGATGCATGACAAGGCGTCCGGGACCGGCGCATCCCGACGACGAGGTGCGATTGCGGTGGCAGCCCCAGCGACCAGTGAAGTCAATGCGGACGGACACTCAGTCACGTGCACACCTCCCCTCAGCTGCCCAGCACCTCGGTGGACGACGCCTCGGCGTCTTCGTCCCGGAGCCGATGCAGGTGTGCAATGAAATACCGCATATGCGCATTGTCCACGGTGCGCTGCGCCTCGGCTTTCCATGCATTGTAGGCTGCCTGGTAGTCCGGGAAAATTCCCACGACATGGATGTCGTCGACGTTTCGGAACACGCTCTTTGCCGGATCGACAAGTTCACCGCCAAAGACGAGATGCAACCGTTGAGCCATTGCGCTCCTCCTCCAAGTGTCATTCCAAAGCTAGTCCGCACCGGTCAGTCGTCAAGCACTGGACCGAATGCCGTGCCGGAATCCACACCTAGCGCACAGTCATCCGTTCGCGGCCACGTGCGCCCAACAAATGGCAGTCATCTCCGTCAAACACGACGGGAACAATGGGGCGTCCCATGGCGGCGCCCGCATCGATGTTGACGCGGTTGCCATAGTGCGTGGGCACGTACACCGGCGTGTGCCCGTGCACGATCAGCGCCTCGTGGTCATCGCGATGCCAGTGGAACTCTTCCCGGATCCAGACCAGATCGTCCTCGGCCTGCTCGTCCATCGGAATGCCGGGACGAATGCCCGCATGAACGAAGATCCTCCCGTCTTCGCGATGCCAGAAAGGAAGGCCCGCAACAAACTCACGAGGCGAGTCAGGCACAAGGGATCGTGCCTGCGCGAAAAGAGACGCGGTGTCCTTCGGACCGTCACTCTCCAGCCCATAGGAAGCGAGCGTCGTCTGCCCTCCCATGCCTGTGCTCAACCAGAACAATGCATTCTGAATCCCTTCAAAGGACTCGGCGTCGCATGACAGGAACTCGGCGAAACACCGGTCGTGATTGCCGCAGAGCACGATCCAGTCCTCGCCGCGTGCGATGCCGTCGATCAGGAACTGGATGACGCCCCTCGCGTCCGGCCCGCGATCCACGAGGTCGCCGACATGCACGATTCTCCCGGACGCGCCTCCGGCCCGAGCACGATCCTCGGCAATCAAGGCATGCGCCGCCTTCAACCGGTCAAGATGTCCGTGGATGTCTCCGATGGCGTAAATCATCGCGGGCTCACTCCCTTGCCGGTGCATTGTCTCTCTCGAAGAGCCAGCGTGCAATCAGTGAGGCCGCAACGGCCCCGACCAGTTCCGCCGCAACGAAACCCGGAACGTCCATGGGGCGAATGCCCGAGAAACTGTCCGTGAACCCCCGTGCAATCGCGACGGCAGGATTGGCGAACGACGTCGACGACGTGAACCAGTAGGCGGCCCCGATGAAAAGGCCGACAAGCCAGGGCACGGCTTCAGGTCGCTGCCGAAGGCCCGCCAGGATGACCAGCACCAATCCAAATGCCGCCACCGCTTCCGCGAGCCACATCGCGCCGCCCGTTCGCACCGTCGTTGAGGCTTGGATGACCGGCTGCACGAACATCAGGTGCGCAAGGAACGTGCCCGACACGCCGCCAGCGACCTGGGCGGCCATGAACGCCAGGGCACGACGGCCGGGAATCTCGCGCCTGATCAGGAAGGCGAGCGTGACGGCCGGATTGAAATGCGCACCTGAAACAGGGCCAGAATGGCCCCGGTCGGAAGGGTGTTGCAGAGGAGCTGAAGCGCAACGTCGTCCGTCAGCCGCTCGGCCATGATGCCCGAACCAACGACGGTTGCGACCAGGAACCCCGTTCCCAGCGCCTCGGATGCAAGATGACGGATCGGAATCCCGTCCATCACGTCACGTCGAACTGCACAGGGCGAACCTGGGCGAAGAGGCCGGTATCGCGCAACTGTTCCAGCGCCGCCTGTGGAACGGGCTCGTCGACA
>CAZJRX010000396.1:0-2482 GCA_964548145.1 uncultured Pseudomonadales bacterium
CTGGACGCTTGCGGATGCGCTGACACGACGTTTGAGGGTTGACGGGACACTAGTGTAACAACGCCCGGGACCAAGTGCCTCCGTAGTGCCGGCACTCGTCACAAGGCCCGTCCCCGCCCGGAGCATCCGTGCTCCGGCCGAGAGCGGGACGGGACAAGCCGGTCCGTTACGACCGGAGCGGGACGGGACAAGCCCGTCCCACGGGGTCTTCCCGGGCGTCGCGTCGTCGATCCGCTACTGGCTACGCCACTGGGCGCGCAGGTAGTACATCCCACCGTTGAAGCCGAACGGCGACTGCTCGGGGTAGATGAGACCGGCCACCTCGCCGTTGGGGTTCTTGGTCGGGTACTCATCGAACGCATTCTGCAGGCCGAACAGCACCGACATGGACTCCGTCGCATCGAAGGCCAACTCGAAGTCGAACAACAGGCTCGGATCCGGGGTGAATGCCACGGAGCCGTCGTTGGTGGGTGCGTCGTAGTACGAGCCGTAGTGGCGAGCCCGGGCCATGACACGCCACGGACCCTGGCTGTGGGTCCAAGTCAACGTGAACCGGGACTCGGGGCGGCCTTCCTCGATCTGCCGACGCCGGTTGTCGCTGGTGAAGTCCGGGTTGAACTTCGTCAGATCGACGCTCTGCCAGTTGCCGGCGAAGGTCAGGTTGGACACCCCGCCGCCAAGGTCGAAGGGCAGGGTGGCGACGACGTCGATGCCGGACGCCTCAACGGTCTGCAGGTTCGAGAAGAACCGTACCGACGTAAAGCTCTGCGCGTCGCTGACACCTGCAGCCAGGAGGGCGGTGATGTCCGACGGCGTGAGATTGAAACGGCTCGTGAACGAAATCCGATCCTCGATCTCGATTCGATAGTAGTCCACCGTCACGTCGACGCCACCGAGTTGGAAGACCGCACCGAGGGTGGTGTTCACGGACTCTTCCGGCGTCAGCGCCTTCGCGCCTTTCTGCTGGGCGATGGGATTGGTCGGCGGCAACGTGGCGATGTCCGCCAGGAAGCCCATGTTGAACTCCGTCGTGACGTTGCGCAGGTTCGCCTGACCGGCGGTGGGCACGCGGAAGCCGGTGCTGACCGCGCCCCGGAGGGCCATGTTGTAGCCCACCTGCAGACGCGCGGCGATCTTGCCATCGAGGGTGTTGCCGAAGTCCGCGTAGTTCTCGTAGCGCATTGCGCCGCCGAGCAGCAGGTTCTCGGAGACATTGGACTCGAGGTCCACGTAGGCGGCGAACGACCGCACCGTGTTCTCGCCGGCATCGCCGGGCTGGAACCCGGGGAAGCCGTTGGACCCGACGCCGAATCCCTGCGCTGCAAGGCCGTGCTCGAGGTTGGGATCGATGTAGAACGAGTTCGGCTCGCCGTTGTCGATCCGGAAGGTCTCGTCCCGGTACTCCAGGCCGACGGCCACGTTGACTGCGCCGAACGAATCGGTGTCGAAGGGTTTCGACAGATCGAAGTTCAACACCCGGTCGGTCTCCGTGTAGGCACCGGCCTCGTAGTAGACGTCGATCTCGTTGCGCTGCCACAGCAGCTGCGGGTTGATGGTGTTGTAGATGTAGAACTGCGCGTTGCTGCGTCCCACGGTGGCGCTCGCATCGTAGAACCAGCCCGAATCCAAGGTGCCGCGGACACCGCCTGCGAGGCTCAAGTCGTGGACGTAGCCGCCGAACTGGGGTGTGAAACCGCCGGGGAACGCTTCGATCAGCGAGTAGCAGTTCGGATCCGAACGGATCGAAGCCAGTGCCGCGCTATCGGGTACGTTGTTCACGATCCGCACAACCGGGCAGTTCCCGGTACCGTCGGAGGTTAGGTCGGCGACCTTGACGGTGGGCACGCCGTCGACGACCGGGCCCCGGAAGACACCACCCCGGGTGTGGGGATTCCGATAGTAGAACCCGCCTTCCACCTGTCGTTCGGCCCAGTTGCCGAAGGCGTATGCTTCGCTGCCGTTGCCGAGGTCGAGGCCGAAGTTGCCGAAGAGCTTGAAATCGCCGGAGATCTCGGGGGCGCCCCAGATCTGCGCTGCGGGCTGACGAACGTCGCTGTTGCCGGCGGCGATCAGTCCCTGGGCGTCGCCGCGTTGCACGCTGCGGCTTGTGGGGTCGGATTCCTTCCACTCGAAGCTCAGGTTCGCGAACCCAAGGTCCGTGAGCGGCAGGCCAACGTTGGCGGCTAGGGTCACGGCACTGCCATCACCTTCGAAATGCGTTCCCCACTTGGCATCGACGGTCGCTCCCTGGGCGTCCTCCTTGAGAACGAAGTTCATGATCCCGGCGATGGCGTCCGAACCGTATTGCGCCGATGCGCCGTCCCGAAGCACCTCGAGCCGGTCAAGTGCAATCGCCGGGATGGCTGACAGGTCAGGACCTTGTGAACCACCGGAGATTCCGGCACCGAGCAGCGCGATGACCGCGGCTCGGTGACGGCGCTTGCCGTTCACGAGCACGAGGGTGGCATCGGGGGGCAATGAC
>CAZJRX010000397.1:0-2461 GCA_964548145.1 uncultured Pseudomonadales bacterium
GTCGTCACCAGCTTCGCCATTGCGACGACGGCAGCGAGCCATTCGCTTGAGTTCGTCCACGACCGGCAACCCGCGATGCTCTCGAGAGCCGACGCACGGCAATGGATGTCGCCCGGGGCCACGGCATCGGATCTCGGCGCGCTGCTAGCGCCGCACATCCCCGTGGACCTCGCCGCGATCCCGGTATCCGCCTACGTCGGCGATCCCCGCAACAAGGAGATTCGCTGCATCGAGCCCGTTGCCGCCGCACTCGCCATCGACGCCGAATAACGGACTGGACGCTTGCGGATGCGCTGACACGACGTTTGAGGGTTGACAGGACACTAGCGCGATTCAGTCTCCAGATTGAGCCAGCGGCAGTCATCGGCGGTGAGCGCGACATCAAGCGCCGCCAGCGACGAGCGCGTCTCCGCAAGTACGCGCGGCCCGAACAGGGCGAAACACGGGAACGGCTGGCTCAGGACATAGGCCAGGGCGATATTGATGGGCTCGACACCGCGCTCCTGCGCCAACGCCACCGCACGGGAACGTCGTTCGAAATTGTCGTCGGCGAACCAGCAACGCTCGAGTTCGGCGTCGCTCGGCTGATTGCCGTAGCGCGTGTCGGCACCGTTGCCCCTCGCCGCGCGAATGGCATCGAAACGCGGCGTAAAGAATCCCCGCGCCTGGCTCGACCAGGGGAACAGCGCCATTTGCTCGGCTTCAAGCCATGCACGCCAATCGGCGTCCGACGCGGCGACACATCCCTGCCAAACCGGATCGACCATCCGCGCCAAGCTGAAGTTGTTCGAGACCGCAGCAAAGGGAGTCAAGCCCTCGGCCGCCGCGAAGGCGTTGGCTTCCCGGACCCGTGACAGGGACCAGTTCGACCCGCCGAAGGCCCGTATGCGTCCCGCCGACCGCTCCGCGTTGAGCACGTCGATCCACTCCCCGACCGGCACGTCGGCATTGTCTCGATGCAGGAAGTAGATATCGATGTGATCGGTTCCCAAGCGCTCCAGCGTCACGTCGAGTTGCGGTCCCACCCGATCCGGGAAGTTCCGAGGGGTGTGGGCACCCTTGCCGATCACCACCACGTCGTCTCGGACGTTCCGGTTGCGCATCCAGGTGCCGAGCAACTGCTCCATCCGACCGCCGCCGTAGATATGTGCGGTGTCGAAGGTATTGCCGCCGTATTCGAAGTAGTTGTCCCACATCACCGAGGCATGAACGATGTCCGGCTGGTTGTCGCAGCCCATGACCAGTCTCGACACCGGTTTGTCGACACCGGTCACTTTGGCGTGGGGAATCGCCTCCCGCCTGACGGCAAGCGGGCGCCCGTGGACCGGCGTCGTACAGCGTTCGGGTTTCTCCAAGTCGAACCGCACACCGGCTTCCCGGCGCCAGAGGTCCAGTACCCGGGCGTTGCCGAGGCTGTCTTCCCAGGTCATATGGGGCGATTCCAGCACGCCATCGTTCAGCGCTTCCGCCACCGCATCCACTTCGTGCACGTAGAGCGGCTTGGTCCGACCCCGGATCGTCTCCCGCTTGCCGCCCCGGACGAGTTCGAACTCCCATCTGCCGTCGGGGCGTGATCCGGACCAGGGCAGGTCGATACGTATGGCGCCCGCCGAACCAAATATCTCGACATTGTTGTCGAGGCCGAGCTGCACGGCCGTCGACACCCTCGCGATCGCGCCGCCCGGAAAACGCAGCAGGCCGCAAGCCCATGCATCGACGCCGGTCGAGCTGAGCTGCGCGAAGCCCGCCACGGCATCCGGTTCCTCGCCGGCGACCAGGCGCGCCATGGAGACCGGGTAGCAGCCCACGTCCATGATGCCGCCGCCCGCCAGTTCGTTGGCGTGGAGCCGGCCTTCGGGGCGATACGGCGAGGCGAACCCGAAGCTCATGTTCATCTGCCGCACCTCGCCGATCGCCCCGTCGCGGATCAGTTCCAGGGCCTTGGCGGTTTGGGGATGCGTTCGATACATGAAGGCTTCCATGAGAAAGCGCTCGTGGAAGGCGGCGGTCTCCACCATCGCCATGACCTCGGGATGGTTGACACCCATCGGCTTCTCGCAGAGCACGTGCTTGCCGGCTTCGAGCGCCTTGATGGTCCACTCCGCGTGCATGGGGTGCGGCGTCGAGACGTAGACGACGTCGACGTCCGGATCCTCGAGGAGGGCGTCGTAGCTGCCGTGGGATCCAGCCCGCGACAGTCCGTATTTCCGGGCGAAGGCGTCGGCGGCGGCTTGCGTGCGACTGCCGACGGCAACCAACTCGGCCGTATCCGACGCCCCCACGGCATCGGCAAGTTTGTGGGCGATGTTCCCCGTGGCAAGTATTCCCCAGCGTGTCGTCATAGTCCTCTCCCCGGCAAACCGGCGCATCATACTGCCCGAGCACCGGCGTGGACGCGAAACCACGTGGTCCATGGGAGGTCGGTGTGGCTGGGCCGGAGGCGGAGTCGGCGCACAGCGAA
>CAZJRX010000398.1:0-2460 GCA_964548145.1 uncultured Pseudomonadales bacterium
CCGGTGGGGCGCATTCCCGACAGTACCCGTTGGTCGGAGTCGCTGCTGCTCATGCGCCGAACCTCGGCCGGATGACGGTGGTGTTGCGACGCCGACCGCCGGGCAACGAACGAGGCACTTGTACCATGAGGGGATGTCCTGGCGCTGCTGGGCCGGCGCGGTCAGTATAGCGTTGTCAGATGTCCAGCGTGCCGATGCCGTCGCGCACGACGTCGGCACCGCCGGCGGTGAGGTCGACGACGGTGGTGGGCCGGACGCCGCCGATGCCGCCGTCGACGATGGCGTCGACCCGGTGTTCGATCCGCTCGCGTTCGCGTTCCATATCCGTCAGCGGCAAGCTCGCATCGGGCAGGAGCGCCGTGGTCGACATGATGGGTTCGCCGAGCGCTGCCAGGATCGCCTGCGCGATGACGTTGTCCGGCACGCGCAAGCCGATCGTGCGACGTTGCCGGTGAACGAGCCGGCGGGGTACCTCGCGGGTAGCGGTGAGCACGAACGTGATCGGGCCAGGCAGATGGCGTTTGATGATCCGGTAGCTGGTGTTGTCCACCCGGGCGTAGGTCGCCAGTTCCGACAGATCCCGGCAGACCAGCGTGAGATAGTGGTCTTTCGGCAACTGTCGAATCGTGCGGATCCTCTCGGCTGCCTCCTTGTCGCCTAGCCGACATCCGAGGGCGTACGTCGAGTCGGTCGGGTAGACGATGACACCGCCGTTGCCGACGATCTCGGCGGCACGGTTGACCAGCCGCGCTTGCGGATGGGTGGGATGTACGGCGAGGTACTGGCTCACGGTCGGTGGCGGCGCGTTGTGATGGCGGCGCATGATACGACAGTGTGGCGGCCTTTGACCGCCCTTGATGTCCCGCAGCCGATCCAAGCCACAGCAACCGCGCACCGCGTTTAGAAGACTCGTTGAACGCGGCAACGGGCGCCCACCGGAGTCGCATGTCGATGCCGTATTATTGTCATCACTCGTCGGGCTACATCGCCACCGCTGGACTCGTTGAACGCGGCAAAGGGCGCCCACTCGAGTCGCATATCGATGCCGTATTATTGTCATCACTCGTCGGGCTACATCGCCACCGCTAGCCGTGCTTCAGTTCATCGACGTAACGCTACGCCGTGGTGACAGGGTTCTGTTCGACGGCCTGAGCCTGACCATCCATGCCGGCCACAAGGCGGGTGTCGTAGGCCGAAACGGGGTCGGCAAGTCGACGCTGTTCGAACTGGTGCGACGTCGCCTGCGCCCGGAGGAGGGCGATGTGGTGTGGCCCGGGTCCTGGCGGCTTTCGTGCCTCGAACAGTCCGTCGAACCGACCGATCGTGCCGCTCTTGATTTCGTGATGGACGGCGACGCACGGTTGCGGTCGGTGGAGCGAGCTATCGCCAGGGCGACCAAGGCGGGCGACGATGAAGCCCTCGGCCACCTCTATGGCGACCTGGAGGATGTCGGGGGCTACGACGCCCATGCCCGAGCCGGTGAGATCCTCGCCGGTCTCGGTTTCGACGCCGTCGACTTCGACAAGCCTCAACGGGCGTTTTCCGGCGGCTGGCGCATCAGCCTCAACCTTGCGCGGGCGCTGATGACGCCCTCGGAGCTGTTGCTCCTCGATGAGCCGACCAACCACCTGGATCTCGATGCGACGCTGTGGCTCGAGAACTGGGTGCGCAGGTACGAGGGCACGCTGCTCTTGATCGCCCACGACCGGGACTTCCTCGACCGATCCATGGGGGAGATCGTTCATTTGGATGATGGCGGTGCCAAGGTGTACTCGGGGAACTACAGCGCCTTCGAAACCCAGCGCGCCGAGACGTTGGAACGTCAGGCCGCGGTTTACAGGAAACAGCAGCGCCGCGTTGGGGAGATACGAGCGTTCGTGGACCGATTCCGTGCCAAGGCGAGCAAGGCACGCCAGGCGCAGAGCCGGTTGAAGGAACTCGAACGGATGGAACTGGTGGCGCCGGTACACGCCGAATTGCCGTATCGGTTCGCCTTCACACAGCCGAAGAAGATCTCCAACCCCACGCTCATGCTCGACCAGGCGGCCATCGGCTACGACGGCAATCCGGTGCTCGAGGACGTGACGTTGCGGGTGTATCCGAATGATCGCATCGGCGTGCTCGGCGCCAACGGCGCGGGGAAGACGACCCTGCTGCGCTGTCTGGCCGGCGAGATCGCGCCGATGGCGGGTTCTTCGACTCGAGGCCAACACGCCGCAGTTGGCTATTTCGCCCAGCATCAGTTGGAGTCGCTGGACCTTTCGGCATCGCCAATCGACCATTTCGCGGATCCGGGGGAGAGCGGACTGCCTTCATGGACCGATCAACAGGTCCGTGACTACCTCGGTGGCTGGGGTTTTCGGGGCGACGACGTCGGGCGAAGGGCGAGGACGTTTTCCGGCGGCGAGAAGGCGCGGTTGGTGCTCGCCCTGCTCGCCTGCCGGCAACCGGCTGTGCTGG
>CAZJRX010000399.1:0-2448 GCA_964548145.1 uncultured Pseudomonadales bacterium
CGAGGAAGTGTTTCAACATGATGGAGGAACGCAGTCGAGGCTACAGCGACTCTAGCGCTTCGCGCTGCCGGGCGAGCCTCGATGCTCGTTCGTTCGCGAAACGTTCCACGCCCTTGGCGATGGAATCCTGATCGAGATGCGCCTCTGCGATTACGTCCGGTTCGAGACCGCCGGTCAGCCAGCGGTCGTGCCAGTCGGAGACCATCGAGTACTCCCGGGTGAGCGGACCCACGTCGCTCACGGGCCAGACGCGCTGGGTTCCCGTGGAGACGACCATCATGTCGACCTTGGCCTCGACCGGGAGCACGGACTCGCGGTAGGCGGCGGGCTGCCGGTCGAACAGTTCCTCGCTGATGGCGGCGATGACCTTGACGTTGATGCCCTGCGCTTCGAGTCCGGGCAACGCCTGCACAAGGTTGAACGTCGAACTCGAGCCCTGCGTTACCACATAGCCGTGGCGTGGTTTGCCGGGCTCGAAGTCCCGGATGACGTAGAACCCCTTGGCGGCGGCCTTGAGGTCGGTATCGGCGAAGGTGGCCCGGTCGGAAACCGCGAAATCCGGCCGTGCCACCTCGATCACGATGACGCCCACCAGCGGGTCGCGGGCGGCGATTTCCGCAGCGGCGAAGTAGCCGGGCGCGACGTCGTTGTAGTCCCAGAAATTCAGCACGATCACCTGGCCGCGTGGGAAGAGCTTCCAGACCTGGGGCGCGAAGATGCCGAAGTGGGTTCGGGCGTCGGCGGCGGTTTCGGGTCCGGAGTGGCCGGCGAGGATGTTCAGGACGCCGACGCGGAACGGGCTGTCCTGGTTCTGCTGGCTCCAGACCCGGGCCGGCAGGTACATGAACGGGGTGAACGCGCCGTAGCTGCCGGACATGGCCCAGACGCCGCTGTGGACGTCGGGGTCGAGGGAGGCGCTCTGGCCGACAAGCCCGACAGCGGTGGATGCGTTGCCTGCCTCCTGGATGGCCGCTTTGAAACGGGTTCCGGCCTGGTTCGACAGGGGGTCGTAGTGGCCGGTGAGCGAGCCCTTTTCGACGTTGATCGAGTTTGAAAGGTCGGCGGAGACGGTGACGAAGCGGTTGTCAGTGACGTGGTTCGCCCACTTCAGAATCTCGGAGATCGCGCGGCGGGTGCCGGCGACTTGGCCGGGCTCTTTGAAGAGCTCGATACCGACTTCCGTTTCTTCGCCGTTCAGCGTCGTGGCGACGGTTTGCGGCTCGACGGGAAGGGCCTCGACGCGCAAGCGGTCGTCCTGGAACGGATCGCCGCGGTTGTCGAGGCGCAGCTTCGCATCGTCCCGGACCTGATCGCCGATCTCGACGAGGCGATCGGCGAGCCACTCCCCCAAGTCGTTCTGCTCGAGCACCGACATGGCGATATCGATGTTGGTCTTGAACTGGCGCAGCCGCTCGGTCTCGTCGTTGACCGCGCCGTCCCGGATGCCTTCGAAGGTGACGCCGAAGCGCTGCTCGAAGGTTTCCGCTAGGGCGACGAAGTACGGCACGTTCATCTTCATGTCGTAGGGGTGGCTCGGGTAGCCCACCACCTGATCGCCGAAGCCCGGGATGACGCCGTCGTGCGCCGCCGGCCACCAGCCCTTGGTGGTACGGCCGACGACGATCATGGGGCGGCGGTCGTTGGGATCCCAATCCTCCATGGTCTTGAGCGCCGCCAGCACCTGGTCGTAGTCGTTGCCGTCGTCGACCGACAGCACGTTCCACCCGTAGGACGCCCACTGGTCGGCGATCTCGTAGCCTTCCATGGACTCCGCGACCACGCCGCCGATCAGCGAGTCGTCGATGCCGGCGTTGTTGAACGACAGCATGATGCGCAGCCGCTTGCCGACCTGCTGCGCCACGGCCTGGGTCTTGAACTCCTGGGAATGGCCCGAGGTCATGGCGAATTCGCCCTCGATCCCGACGATCTTGGGTGACTCGCCGGCGCCCATGAAGTCCCAGAACGCGGCCTTGCCCGCGGCTGTGGCGATGCCGATCCCGGAGGGGCCGCCGTTGACGTCGTTGATGAGATCCGTGGTCTCGGAATGTCCGGCGAGCGACCGTATGCCGCGCAGTTTGGCCTGGGCGAACAGCGGATCGTCGACGAGACGGTTGTCCTTGAGCAGGCTGCCGAGCACGCCGGCACCGCGGCGGAAACCGAGGCAGTCGATGGGCAGCAGGGCAACGTCGGGGTCGACGTGGTAGCGCGCATCGCCGGTCGCGGCGTGGCGGCGGGACATGGCTTCGCCCATGATCATCCACAAGGCGTAGAGCGTCGGGATGTTGTGGCCGCCGGCCAGCAGCAGCCGGTCGCCGAAGGGGTGCTTGGGGCGGCGGTAGTCGTAGCGCAGGCCACCGTGCTCCGGGCCGGCGAGGTGCAGCGTCACGTTGTACGGCGTATAGGCGAGCGGGCCGCCGAAGTGCCCTGTCTGCGCGTAGTTGCCGAGCA
>CAZJRX010000400.1:0-2439 GCA_964548145.1 uncultured Pseudomonadales bacterium
TGCCCCGGGCGGCGGCTTCGAGAAACTCCTTGGAATGCATGGGGTAGCTGCCGTCCTGCTTCGTGATCGGCTGTCCCTCGACGCACATGCCGACCCGGCCGTTGCCCATGTCGTCGATGCGGGGTGCTCGGTCGGCAAAGGCGGGGGCGATATAGTCGGCCCATATCCCGGGCGGTTCCATTTGGTGTGCGTCGGTGTCTATGACGCGATAGCCGTTGCGCATGGACGAACCCTCACGATCCTGACGGTCTTGAATCTTTACACTTGGCTCCAACTATCGCCACCTCGGGGTGGGGAGGAACCGTGTGCAAAGCGAAACTGGGAAAGGCGCAAGCCGGGCCGGCCTGGCGGGGATACGGCCGATGAAGATCGTCATCATCCCGGGTTTGACTCTGCCGGAGGTCGCAGAACCGGACCTGGCGCGCATCCGTCGTGCGGCAGGGGGTGCCGAGGTTGTGGTTTCCGACCCGAAATCCGCGCTAGCCGACATCGTCGATGCCGACGTCGTGCTGGGGCTCGTTACCCGGCCCATGTACCTGGCGGCGAAGCGGCTGCGTTGGGTCCACGCTATCGCGTCCGGGGTGGACAGCTTCCTCTACGACGAGTTCCGCCTCGGCGAGGTGGTCCTGACCAGCGAGAAGGGCCTCGTCGGCGAGCACTTGGCGGACCATGGTTTCGGACTGCTGCTCATGCTGACCCGGCAACTGGCAACGGCTCTGCGCTTGGGCCCCGATGCTTGGAACCACCGGCCGGCGATTCGCGCCGACGAGATCGAACTCACCGGCGCCACCATGGGCATATACGGCTTCGGCGGCACGGGACGCGCCATCGCGCGTCGGGCGGTGGCGTTCGGGATGGATTGCATCGCGTTGGACCGAGACCCGGTCGAGGGTTCGCCGGAAGTCGATTCCGTCATGGGGCCGGCGGGTTTCGAAGTCCTCTTGCGACGGTCGGACGTGCTGGCGATATGCTGCCCGCTCACACCGGAGACGCGCGGCAAGTTCGATGCCCGGGCGTTCGCGTTGATGAAACGCTCGGCGATACTTCTCAATGTCACTCGCGGCGAGGTGATGGTCGAGGACGATCTCGTCGACGCCCTGAACTCCGGGGCCATTCGTGGCGCGGCGCTGGACGTTGCGCCTACCGAGCCGCTGCCCGCCGAGAGCCGTCTGTGGGATCTGCCCCAGGTCGTCATGACCCCCCATACGGCCGGTGCCAGCCAGTTTCGGTCGCAGCGCAATCTGGACCGGTTTGTCCGAAATCTCGAACGGCTACGGCGAGGCGAAGCCCTTGAAGGTGAGGTCGACAAGAATCTCGGCTACTGACCAACCGTTGCCGTTATGCCAATACGATGACCTCGGGTTGCCGGCCATCCCGTCGGCGCTGTCAGCGGCCAAACCGGATTCTGAATCGCGCGCCGGTTTCCGGAACCCCCGCGGTACCGTTCGGCGGGACGTAGTTGATGGTGGCGCCGGCGTTGGCGAGTAGTGCTTTGGCGATGGCAAGTCCCAATCCGGTGCCGCCCTGTTCCCGCCGCGTCGTGAAGAACGGTTCGAATATCCGGCCCGCATCCCCGGCTGCGATCCCCCGACCGTCGTCGGTGAGGCAGATGACGGGCTTGCCGTCCTGGGTGGCAACCTCGATGTCCAGCGTCTTGGCGCCGTGTTCGACGGCGTTGTCGATCAAGGTCTTCAGGACGCCGCGCAGCGAGTCCCCATCGATGGGCAGGGCGATGTCGGGGTCGCCGTGCACCCGCAAGTCGACGTTGGCGTCGAACCGGGTCCGACCACGCACCACCGCCGCGAGCGTGCACTCGCCCTCGACCTGATCGCGCATGTCCGCCCGGGCGAGTTCGAGCAGGCGACGGGTCAGCGATTCGAGCCGGCTGACATCGCCCGCAAGGTTGTGGATGAAGTGTCGCCGCTCGTCGGGCGTCATTGTGTCTAGGTGATCGGACAACACCTCGAGGGTGCCGGACATCGCGGCCAGCGGCGTCTTGAACTCGTGGCTGATGCTGCGCGCGAGGTTGCTGACATACCGGGTGCGCTGCTGCAGGCTTGTCGCCATCGCGGCAACGCTGGCGGCCAGTTGGGCAAGTTCCACGGTCCGATAGCGACCGACATCGATTTCCACCGCGTCGCCCGCAGCGACGCGCTCCGCACTTGCGACCAGCCGACGTATCGGCCGCGCCAGAGTTCGCGTGGCGAAGATGGCGGTGGCCACCACGACAGCGAGCAGCAACCCAATGGCCTGGTATAGAAGGAAACGCTTGGTCTGCAGGGCATCGAGGATGGTGGACGGCGTCTGGGCAGCGACAACCGTGCCGACCACCCGATCGTCCACGACGATTGGGCCGGCCACGATCACAACGACGGCGGCCCCCCGTACGATGGCGGCGAACGTAGGCTGGGCCTTGCCGGGCGGCTGGCGCAGCCGGCT
>CAZJRX010000401.1:0-2438 GCA_964548145.1 uncultured Pseudomonadales bacterium
GAACCAAAATCCTCGGCGATCATCGCGGCCACTGGTGAGAAATGCGGGCTAGTCTATTGAACGCGGAAAGAGGCTCTCACTCGAGTCGCATTGCGATGCCGTATTTTGGCCATCACTCGTCGGGCTGGGGTGCCCCCCCCGAGGGTTGCGACGCCCTTCCGCGCTCCTACACACTTGACCTTTCACGTTGGCGTGCCGATGTACCAGCAGCCTTCCGCCAAGGAGCCCGTCGGCATCGTGCTCGATCGCGCGATCGGGCTGTTCAAGGCGGCGTTCGCGCCGGTACTCCTGCTTGCGTTCGCATCGGCGCTGGTCCGGAGTCTGCCGTCGCTGTATCCGAGCTTCTCGGAAGTCCTACAGTCGAGCGGCGTCCTGAGCGGTGCCGCCGTCGATGTGGAAAACCTGTTCGGCGCATTCGGTCGATGGCTGCTCGGGCTGGCCGTCACCTGGCCCGTGGGTATGTTCCTGGGGCTCGCGGTGATCATCCAGTTGGACGCCGTGGCGAGCGGCGGGAGGGTGGCGTGGTACGCGGCCGTTCGCCGAGCTTGGCAGCGGATTTTGCCGATGTTGGGCTGTCTGGCGGTGTTCGCCGCCACCGTTGTCCTGATCGCGGGTGGGACGGTTTTCGTGGGCGGGGTAGTGGTTGGCTCGTTTCTGTCGGATGTGCCGGCCGCCACCGTCGGCCTTGTCGCTGGCCTGATCGGCATGGCCGTCGCGCTCGTTGCCGCCATTCCGCTGGTCGTCGTGTTCGTCTACTGGTGCCTTGCGCTGCCGTTGGTTGCCACTGCGGACGTGGGTGCCATCGCCGCGCTCGGGGGTAGCTGGCGCCTGGTGCGGGGGAATTGGTGGCGCACGCTGGTAATCGTCTCCGTGGTGGGTTTTGTGGTCTTTGCGGTGACAACCCTCGTCCAGATCGTCGACATGGTGCTGATCGCGGTCACCGAGGGGGTACTCGCCCTCCGGGTCGCGATGGTTCTGCTACACGCTGCGGGTGGAACGGTAACGACGACGTTGTTCCTCGCCGCACTCCTTGCGATGCTTCGAGATCTCTCGCCGCGCCGCGAGTTCGAATGCTAAGCGCATTGCGCAACGCCCGGCGACCGCCGTATCCACCTGAGATTCTCTGGGGGGATCTGAGGGCCGGCATCACGCTTTCGGCATCGTATATCCCGACCGCCATGGCGCTCGGGGTCATCTCCGGCATGGGCCCTCTCGCCGGACTCTGGTGCGGCGTTTTCGTGGGGATGATAGCGGCGCTGTGCGGCGGCACACGCGCCTTGGTGAGCGGACCTAGCGCCGCGCTGGCGGTTGTTACCGCCACACTGGTCGCGGGCAACGATCTCGCCCTCCCGGAACTCGCCGTCGTCATCGTCATGGCGGGCGCAATCCAGGTTGGTCTCGGGCTCGTTGGGGTGGGGCGCTTCGTCTCCTACATCCCGCATATCGTGCTCACGGGGTTCATGTCCGGCATCGGGGTGCTGCTTCTCTTTACGCAGGTCCGCAAGCTCTTCGAGCTCGGCCTTAGCGACATCGCAGTAGCCGGTTGCGGGGTGGCATTGCTCGCCGTGTGGCCGGCCAAGTTGGGGAAGTACCTGCCCCCGGCGCTCGCGGTCATCGGCATCGGCTGGCTCCTGTCGCAGTTCGTTCCGGGCGTCGATCCGCTGGGTCCTGTCCCCACCGGCCTGCCCACGCCTGTCCTGGAAGCGCCATCTCTCGCGTTCCTGGCGAAGGCGGCGGGGCCGGCGGTGATCGTTGCCCTCATCAGCTCGGTCTACAGTCTGATGTGGTCGCTGACCGCCGATACCTTGACCGGGTCGCGGCACAACCCGAACCGCGAACTGTTCGGTCTTGGTCTTGGGAACGTCGCTGCTGGAATCGTGGGTGTTCTGCCCGGCAGCGCGAACATGGCCACCATGACTTCGCACCGCTTCGGCGGCAGGACCGTGGTCGCGGGCATCATCTGCCAGGTCGTCGTCGCGGGACTCATTCTGGGCCTCGCCAGCTACGTTGCGCCGCTGCCGCTGGCGGCGCTGTCCGCCATTGTCATGCTCGTAGGCTGGCAGCTTATCGACTTCTCCTTCCTGTCGAAGATACGGGATGTGGACATCCGCCATTCCACGGTCATGCTGGTGACCATGGGCGTGACCATTTTCGTCGACCCGCTCTTCGCGATCCTGTTCGGGGTCATCGCCGCCAACGTCGTCAACGCTGCGCAGATAGAGATCCTCGAACTCGACAGCGTGGTTTCGACACCGCTCCTCGACGCCACCTTCGGCGTCGACACGGAGGAATTCGAGGCGCGGATCGGGCTGCTGGCGTTCTGCGGCTCGTTTACGGTGTCGTCCTCACGCAAGTTGACCCAATCGATCAGCGAGGACATCCGCGATCACGAGGTCGTCATATTCGACCTTTCCGACACCACCCATGTCGATGACAGC
>CAZJRX010000402.1:0-2431 GCA_964548145.1 uncultured Pseudomonadales bacterium
TTTTTCCGGTGTCATCCCGGGACGCCTCAACACACGGTCCGACTGCACGAAATGTGGGGCACTCACCACACAGGTGAAGTCGCACTCCGCCTCGCCGGCGGTTTCGAACAGCAACGGAATGTCGAGCAGGACCAAGCTCTCGCCACGGGACTCGGCCAAGCGGACGAACCGGGCCCGCAATGCTCTGACTTTCGGGTGGAGTATACCTTCGAGCTTTCTCAGGGCGTCCGCATCGCCGAATACCCGCCGACCCAACGCGTCACGGTCGACGGCACCGCCGCAAACGACATTTGAGAACGCGGTCTCCACCTCTGCCACAGCCGCACCGCCTTTGCCTAGCAGACGATGAACCTCTGCGTCCGCGTCGAACACGGGGACCCCGATCTGGCGGAACGCGTTGGCGGCGGTGGTCTTACCCATGCCGATCGAACCGGTGAGGCCGAGTATGATCACGTTCGCGGCAAGCCCTTCAGATCCGCTTCAACATAGGCACGCAGCTCTTCCGTGACCACCGGCGTCACCCCAAACCAGACTTCGAATCCCGGGCGTGCCTGGTGCAGCAGCATCCCCAACCCGTCAACGACGCGATTGCCGCGCTCTGCCGCCTCGGCGAGAAGAGCGGTCTCCATGGGTACGTAGACGGCATCCGTGACGACGGCTTCCTGCGGCAGAGCGTCGAGCGGCAGGTCGAGGGACGCTTCGCCCTGCATACCGAGCTTCGTGGTGTTGACCAGCAATCCGGCTTCGTTCAACGATCCGGCACGGTCGACCCATGGCCAGGTCCTCGCCGCGGGGCCCAACTCGTCGGCCAAGGCGTCGGCCCGCGCGGTCGTCCGGTTGACGATTCTGATTTCTGGCGCGCCGCCGTCGACAAGCGCGAACGCGATGGCCCGCGCGGCGCCGCCGGCGCCAACGACAACCGCTGGACCGCTGCTTGCCGTCCAATCCGGCACGAATTCGCGAAGGTTCTCAATGAACCCGAATGCGTCGGTATTGGATCCGTGAAGGCTGCCATCTTCGCGAACCACGACAGTGTTTACGGCCCCGATCCTCTGAGCCAGTTCATCGGCGTCATCCACGGCTTCCAGTGCCGCCTCCTTATGCGGGACGGTGACATTAGCGCCGACGAACCCTAGCCGCGGCAGGATACGGAGCGCCTGATCGAAGTGCTCGGGAGCGACGGCGAGCGGCACGTAGGCGCCGTCGATGCCGTAGAGATCCAACCAAAATCCATGAAGGAGCGGTGACCGCGAGTGCGCGACGGGCCAGCCGAAAATACCGGCTATCCGCCCTGCGGCCGAATTTCTCACGTCGCGATCACCTCTCTGTCACGCAGGAAGTTGAGCAGCGGCAGGAGCGGAAGTCCCAACACGGCGAAGTAATCCCCTTCGATTCTGGAGAACAACTGCGCACCCGACCCTTCGAGTCGATACGCGCCGACCGAGGCGAGAATGCTCTCGCCCGCGTCGGCGATGTACGTGTCGAGAAACGCGTTCGAGAAGTCCCGGACATGCAACGTAACGGCCTCCGAATACAACCACCGTGACCGGCTCCCGAACGCGACACAGACCGCGCTGACGAGGTCGTGCGAACGGCCTCGAAACCGGCGCAAATGGGACGTGGCTTCCTCGACATCCATGGGTTTATCGAAGATGGTCCCTTCGAACACCAAAACCTGATCCGCCCCAATCACCCAAGCATCTGGCCGGCGTCGCGACACAGCCAACGCCTTGGCTTCAGCAAGCATCGCCGCGACGTCTTCTGCAGTCGTGGCCGCCGCTTGACAGTCCTTCTTGATTTCGGATTCATCGATCTCCGCGGCATCTACCTCGAAGGTGAGACCCGCATTCTTGAGAACCCAACTTCTGACAGGGCTTGTGCTTGCAAGCACGAGGACACCGGACTTGCTCACGCCGACTGTCGCTCGTTGTAGATGTTCAGGATCGCAGCCGCCGTTTCCTCTATGGACCTTCGCGTCACGTCGATAACCGGCCAGTCGTAACGCGCAAAGACCCTCCGCGCCCGTGCCACCTCCTCTCGAATCGAGTCCAGCGCAACATAGTCCGTCTCTCCATCCTGATTGAGTACTGAAAGCCGGTTCAGACGCAGCTGAACCAGACGATCAGGATTGGTCGTCAAGCCGATGACGGCAGGTCCATCGAGCGCGACGAGTTCCTGGGGTTCCGGAAAGCCGGGGACCAAGGGAACGTTGGCGACCTTCTTTCCTCGGTTGGCCAGTTACACCGACGTGGGTGTCTTGGTGGTGCGGGAAACGCCGACCAGAACGATATCCGCATCCCGCAACGTCTCAAGAGATTGTCCGTCGTCGTGCGCGAGACAGAAGCCCATAGCTTCAATGCGATCAAAGTAGGTCGAATCGAGCGCGTGCTGAATGCCCGGCAGGTGCTGAGGTTGCTGGCCGAGGAATTGA
>CAZJRX010000403.1:0-2422 GCA_964548145.1 uncultured Pseudomonadales bacterium
CACGCCCGCTGGTATCGACTACTTGAGTGCCATTGCGATCGTAGAGCACCACTCTTGGAGGCGCCGTCTCGAGGGACCGTTCGATCAGATCCTCATGGATCTGCACATATCCGTTCGAAGTCTCCCGACAATCCTTCTGACTCAGCATCATGCGTCGTGTCGGCTCGTCCTCGACGATGACTCCAATTTCCGCCAGGATGCGAACCACCGTCCGATGAATTGACTGCGCCGCCTGTTCCGCAACAATGTTCAGTCGGAGGCGACGTGCTTGAAGCGGCGGCGGCGGCGCCTCGGACCGCTGGCGGCGACGTTGGCGTGATCCCCCACTTCTTCGCACAGGTCGTCCGTCATTCATCGTCACTTCCCCGTGTCGATATCTCGGCTGAACTTCTTCTCGAGATCTTGCGGCTCCACGAACGGCATCGTGGCGTCTCGCTCATAGTGGTCTTTGAGGCGCGAGCGCCATGCGATGGTGCGTCGCCGCTTCGCCGTCAGGGCCTTCGGGTCATCGTCGGGGCATTCTGTGAAATCCCAATAGAAGTCGCTTGCCTCGCCCAAAGGGCGTTGCATGCCGACAGCAAGGCCAAAGCCGGCCGCGCGCCAAGCTGCTGTCCCGCCATGCAGGGCGATGACCGGCGTCCGAACCAGAGAAGCAAGTTCGGCCGCGGCGAGTTGGCCAATACGATCATCCGTGCTGGTCGTGACGTAGCTGTCCGCCTGTGGCAGCCGGCAGGCTTGTCGAGGCAGGCTCGAGCGGGTCATCCACCAGGCTCCGGGAATGTGCCCGCTCCGGTACTCCAGGCTCGAGGCGAAGTCCACCACCGTCACATCACCGGCCTCGATCCGATCGGCGAGTGTTGCAGTGTCCATGGTGGGAACCCTGGGCAGGATCGGCGTCATCGCCACTGCCTCGGGCGGCCCGGTCACCAGCGGGCCTTGGCCAATCCCGCCCTCGAGCACCGCTACATTCGGCCACCCCTGCAAGATCAGCCAGCCGGCGATGATCTCGGCACGCCCTTTGCCATCGTCGACGAGGCACAGGTGAGCGTTTCGCGTGGCCAGATGGTCCTGCGTCATTCCGATCAGCTCGCCGCCGGGTATCCAGACGGAGCCCGCAAGATGGCCCTCCTCGTATTCCTCGCGGCTGCGGACATCGATCAGGAGGGAGGTTCGCTCCCCCGCGGTATCGTTTCGGCGCGTTGTCTCATGCTCCGAAACCAGCGGTATCTGGAACCTCTCTGCCACTCGCCGACGCATCTGAGCGAGCCGTGCGAGCGAGACCTCGGACGGCGGCGGTGCACGGCGCGCCGCGCCCTGCTCGAGCTCACCGCCCGCCACCGCCCAGCCCTTGGTGCCGTCCAGCAAGACCGAAATCGGGTTCTCGAGGCCACCGTTGATCAACGTTTGGGCGCCGAGCGCGCCTCTGGTCAATCCAGCGCAGTGGACAACGATCTCGGTCGTCTCGTCAGGCACAACCTCGCCGTACCGCGAGGCTACTTCTCCGAGAGGAACATTGATCGATCCGGGAATCGTCGCCTTCTGGAAGTCTTCGAAGGGCCGGGTATCGATGATCACCGGCGCCTCTCCCCCTTCCAGCCTGGCCATGAGATCGCCGGCCGTGAGGCGCGGCGTTCCGTAGCGACTCGTGATGAAGTGGCCGAAGGCATGTTCGAGCACATAGGTGCCGCTGAAGACCTCATAGCCCTGGGTCCGCCATCCCTTGATGCCGCCGTCCAGTATCCAGGTCTGCCGGTAACCGGACGCCGCCAAGATCCCGCTGGCCCTTTCGGACAGGCCGTCGCCTTCGTCGCACAACACGATTCGCGTCGACTGGCGCGGCACGAGGCGTCCGACCGACAGCTCGAGACGACTCAGGGGCAGATTGACGGCCAGGAACATGTGGCCTCGTCCAAAGGCTCCTTCCTCTCTTACGTCGAGCAGGGCGATCTCCTGGCCATCTGTCAGCCAGTCCCTCAACGTCCTGGCCGTGATTCGTCTACCGGTCATTGGACTGCTGATCGAGGCAAGAGCGCCTCAATCGATCCCGATATCCCGGCGCATCTCGAAGGCGTTCTGCCAGCCCGGATAGTCGTCGAGGACAGCCCGAACGTCAGTACGGTCCAGGAAGAGCAGCCGCCCATCCTGCCAGTAGGCGGTGCCATCAATGTGGATGGTGGGATCGATGGTGATGATGTTGATCTCCCCGGGTTTGGTATCGCCGCAGGTATGAAAGTGGGTCCACCGCGGGTGCGCATGCATGATGCCGCCCCACATCTCGATATTGTCCTTCGCCCTTGTTGGACTGAAGACTTTCGGGTTCGTGCCGCCGTGCCAGGACTCGACAGTGTAAGGGTCACCGAATTGCTCGCCGACGGCCTCGTAGTGACGTCGGACTATGCCAACCAGGTTCGCGTCGCCTTCG
>CAZJRX010000404.1:0-1728 GCA_964548145.1 uncultured Pseudomonadales bacterium
GACCAAGGGACGTATCGTCAATATCGCCTCAATCATGGGTTTTTCGGGGGGGATCTATCCGAATGTTTCCTACAACACCTCGAAGGGAGCGGTCGTCAACCTGACCCGGGCGCTCGCCGTCGAGTGGGCGCCCCACGGCATCCGCGTGAACGGCGTGGGGCCAACCTTCGTGCGGACGGACCTCACGACCGCGTTGTTCGCGAACGCGGACTTCAACGAAACGATCAAGTGGTACACGCCCATGGGCAAGGAGGCGGAGCCCGCCGATATCGCGCACGCGGTGCTGTTCATGGCGTCACACGAGAGCGGGATGATCACCGGTCACACGCTGCCCGTGGACGGCGGCTTCCTGGCCTGGTGAGGGACCTCCGTATAGTCCATCTGACCGACGTCCCGGACGCCGCATCCACCCTCGTGGACTGGTTCGTCGCGGAATGGGAACCGTGGTACGGACCCGGCGGGGCGGGCGACGCGGCGGCCGATCTCGCGGCCTGCCGCGGCCGCGATGATTTGCCCGTTTGTCTGGTCGCCGTGGATGGGCAGGGCGACGTCCTCGGCACCGCCGCGCTGAAGGACGAGTCCGTGGGGAGCGAACGGGCGGACGGCCCATGGCTCGCCGCCCTGCTGGTGGGTGAAGCGTTCCGGGGCAAGGGCGTTGGAACTGTGCTCGTCGCGGCGATCGAGGACGAGGCCCGGCGGCTGGGGTTTGACGAGATCTTCTGCTCGGCGGACGCCAGCGCGCCGATCCTGGAGCGCAGGGGTTGGGAGGCGTTTGCGGCGACGGAATCGCTGAGGGGGACGATCTCGATCTACCGGTTGGGTGGATTGCTGGAGCAGAGCTGCACTTAGGTCTTGGGAAGCCGCAGGCGGAGGCCGCTATGCCTCCGCCTTGTCGAGAGCCTGGGACAGGTCGGCGATGATGTCGTCCGCATCCTCGATGCCTACGGAAATGCGGACGAGCCCGTCGGTCAGGCCACGGGCGTGGCGTTCCTCCACCGGCACGTCGACGTGGGTCATGGTCGCCGGATGGGTGATCATGGTCTCCACGGCGCCCAGGCTTTCCGCAAGGCCGCAGAGCTCCACCGAGTTCATCAGGGTCTTGCCGGCGGCAATGCCCCCGGTCAGCTCGAAGGAGATCATGCCGGAGAATCCGGACATCTGGGCTTTGGCGACGCCATGCTGGGGATGGGACGCGAGTCCGGGGTAGGCGACCCGCGCCACCTTGTCGTGTGCCTCGAGGAATTCGGCAACCCGCTGGGCATTCGCCGCGTGGCGTTCCATGCGCAGGTGCAGGGTTTTGGCGCCGAGCAGCGTCAGCCAGCAGTCGAAGGGACTCGACACGGCGCCGACGCTCTTCTGCAGGAACTTGAGCTGGTCACGGATGTCTTCACGGTTGGTGACGACGATCCCGCCGATGATCTGGTTATGCCCGCTCAGGTATTTCGTCGTCGAATGCATGACGATATCGGCGCCGTACTCCAACGGCCGCAGGAAGATCGGCGTCGCGAATGTCGAATCGACGGCGTAGATCAGGTCGTGCTCCCTGGCGATCTCCGCCATGGCTGCGAGGTCGGTGACCTTCAGCAAGGGATTTGTCGGCGTCTCGATCCACAGCATCCTGGTCTCGGGCCGTACCGCCTGGCGCACCGTCTCCGGCTGCGACGAATCGACGTACGTGACCCCGATGCCGTGGCGGGACAACACCTGATTGAACAGGCGCGTCACGCC
>CAZJRX010000404.1:1763-2420 GCA_964548145.1 uncultured Pseudomonadales bacterium
ATCGCCCGAATCGAGCGTCTTCAGACAGTTATCCACCGCGGACATGCCGCTTGCGAAGCTGATGCCGTGGGCGCCGCCCTCGATCGCCGCGAGATTGTCTTCGAGGACCTGGCGCGTCGGGTTCGACGACCGCGTGTAATCGAAGCCCTTGTCCCGTCCTACCTCGTCGAGGACGTAAGTCGCGGTCTCGTATATCGGCGGGATGATCGACCCGGTCGTGGGATCGGGCACGATGCCGGCGTGGACGATCGTGGTGTCGCGTTTCAACGGATGTCCTCCTGGAAGCTGGTCCGACCTTCGCCTCACTTCAGCGATTTGCGGCGGTGGTAGTTGAGATAGTCCGAGATCGTGATGAGGCCATGGAACTGGCCGTCGCCGACCACCAGGACGACGTGGCCGGCCCGGAATATATGCATCAATTCGTCGACCGGTGTGTCGGGCGTCACCAGCTCCAACCGGTCGGTCATGTGCTTGGAGCAGGGCTCTGTGAACCGGTCCTCATGGTTGTGGACAGCGACCAGCAAGTCCGATTCGTCGATGATCCCGACGATCCGGTCGCCGTCGAGGACGGGCAGCTGCGACACGTCATACATGCGCATGCGGCCGTAGGCGTTCAGCAGCGTGTCTTCGGGCGTCACCGAGATCACGCCGCCTTCT
>CAZJRX010000405.1:0-354 GCA_964548145.1 uncultured Pseudomonadales bacterium
AACTGTTGATTGCGGACGAACCCACGACGGCGCTGGATGTGACCATCCAGGCGCAGATCCTGAAGCTCCTCAAGGATCTCCAGGGCGAGCTCGACATGGCGATGCTGCTCATCACCCACGATCTGGGCATCGTCCGCAACATGGCCAAGCGCGTCTGCGTGATGACGGAGGGCGAACTCGTCGAGGCCGGATCGAACCGGCAGATCTTCCACGAGCCCCGCCACGCCTACACCCGCCACCTCCTTGCCGCCGAGCCGAAGGGTGATCCGCCGGCGGCCAACGGCGGGGCGCCGGTCGTCGCGGCCGCCGACGCTTTGACGGTCAGGTATCCCATCGGCAAGGGCTGGTTCGGCG
>CAZJRX010000405.1:364-2391 GCA_964548145.1 uncultured Pseudomonadales bacterium
TCGCTATTTCACGGCGGTCGAGACCGTCGACGTGGAGGTGCGCGCGGGCCAGACCGTCGGCGTCGTCGGCGAGTCCGGTTCCGGAAAGACCACCCTCGGCCTCGCGATGCTCCGGCTGCTCGCGAGCGAGGGCATCGTGCGTTTCGACGGCAATGACATCAGCGGCGTCGGACGCAAGCAGCTGATCCCGCTGCGCAAGGACATGCAGATCGTGTTCCAGGATCCCTACGGCAGCCTGTCGCCGCGGCTATCGGTGCTGCAGATCATCGAAGAGGGCCTGAGGATCCACGAGCCCGGCGTCGGCAAGGACGAACGCCGCCGGCGGGTGGCCGAGGTTCTGGACGAAGTGGGTCTCGAGCCCGAGCACATGGACCGCTACCCGCACGAGTTCTCGGGCGGCCAGCGGCAGCGCATCTCGATCGCCCGGGCCATGGTGCTGAAGCCCCGGTTCGTCGTTCTCGACGAGCCGACGTCGGCGCTCGACATGTCGGTTCAGGCGCAGATCGTCGATCTGCTGCGGGATCTACAGGTCGCCCACGACCTCGGCTACCTGTTCGTCAGCCACGACCTCAAGGTGGTGCGGGCGCTCGCCAACTGGCTCATCGTCATGCGCGACGGCGTGATCGTCGAGCAGGGACCGGCCAGGGACGTGTTCACCAACCCCACGAGCGACTACACCAAGGCGTTGTTCCACGCAGCGCTCGATCTGGAGGCCGACGAGGAGGTCGTGCGCCAGTAGCGGGAGCCGACCGAGATCGACTAGCCGCGCCTCGCTGTCGTGAAGGCGGGAACGGCCATCGGCCAGGGCCGTCGAGGGGTTACCCACCCTTTGCCCACCGCGACTTGATTGATTGAGGATCGTCGCCGTGGACAAAGCGTTGATAACCCCGTCGGCACCGCCGCTGTTGCGTCACGAAACCCAGCCGTTCGAAACACCTTAACTGTAAAGATGGCCGGAACTCAAAACCGCTAGCTCGCCGACAAAACTGCCGCGACGACAGCTATGGTCAGCCTTCCGTTTCGTCCTCCCAGTACGGCGGGTTGTTCAGCGGTCCGGGGGTCTGGCCAAGCTGAATCAACAACCCGTGGGCGCTCTTCGGTGAGACGAACGCGTCGATGGAGGTCGGATCGTCGAAGCTCTTGTCGACGACGCGCACACCCGCTTTTTCCATCGCTTCCACCTTCCGTTCGAGATCCGGCGTCTGCAAGGTGAGGTGATGGAAGCCCTCGCCGCGCTTGTCGAGGAACCTGGCCAGGAAGCCATCCGGATTGATGGGTTCGAGCAGCTCGATGCAGAAGTCGTGCAGGTCGAAGAGGGCGATGCGGAAGTCACCGGAGTGGTGAGCCGCGGTCCGCCGGTGCTTGGCGCCCAGGGTCTGTTCGAAGAACCCGCGTGCGTCCTCGATGCTGTGTACCGCGATGCCGATGTGATCGAACCGGCCAATCGGTTCCGTGGGTTGGTCGGGCATGGTTTCCTCTTTCGTCAGTCGGTATTCCGGTGTACGGCGCGGTCCACCCAGATGCTGTCGGTGGCCGGGTTGTAGCGCGCATAGAACTGGCGCGGCAACGCCTCGCAGAATGCACGCATCCGAACCTTGGCATCGGACAGCGACTCGGCCACGAAGTAGACCGGCTGGTACTCGGTCACGGGGTAGTCCTGTTTCGCGGCCCTACCGGGGTTCCAGGCGACGAACTGTGCACCGGAGTCCGCGGCGCAGGCGTGTTCCAACTCGCCGTAGCTCGACAACAGACCGGCACCGTAGGCCTTCCGCTCCCCGCCCTCCGAGACCAGGCCGAACTCGACGGAATGCCAGTAGCAGCGCGCGAGCCGTTCGATGTCGTCGTCGCTGGCGCCCAGGCTCGCCAAGCCGATCTCCTGGGAGAGGTCCGCGAAGGCGGGATCGGCGAACATCGGGGCATGGCCGAGCAACTCGTGGCAGACGTCCGGTTCCGGGGTGTAGAGGGGCTTCGACTCGTGGCGGATGTATTGGGTCGAGAAGAAGACGCGAAACGCCAGGCCGTTCAGG
>CAZJRX010000406.1:0-2370 GCA_964548145.1 uncultured Pseudomonadales bacterium
CAGGTCATGGCGCCGACTGTCCAGTCGTTTGCGGATTTTTGCGGCGACGCGATCCAGATGCCGATCCCGATCGGAGGCGGTGTTGCTGGCGGAAACGTCGATCTGACAGGCGAGGACCTTCAGCCCGGCCATGAACGCCTTCCTGTATCCGCTGGTCGCACTGGATTACTCGTCCGGCCAGTACTCGCCCATCTCGTGGCGGCAGCGCTCCAGATTGTCGATGTTCTCGACGATGGACTTGTCTCCGCGCGCCACGACCATGCCGACCAGCACCTCGACGAGGGCCGTGGTCGCGACATAGGACTCGAAGAAGCTCGGGCTCCGGACCGGCGTGAGCAGGATGTCGTTCGAGTGGACGGCGAGCGGCGACGTTCGGCTGTCGGTGATGCCAATCACCCATGCCCCGGATTCCCGGGAACGTCTCGCGACCTTGATGGTGTCGGCGGCGCATGGCTTGAACGCGATGCCGACGACCACGTCGTCGCACCTCAGGTCCTCGATCCGGTCGGAGAGCTCGCCGTTGCGCCTGGTCACCAAGCGCCAGTTGCGCAAGCCCATGGCCCCGACGTAGTGGAAGTAGTTGGCGAACGAATGGGACGCATGCATGCCGACGACAACGACATTGCGCGCCGCGGTCAACGCATCGACGGCGCGCTTCATCGCGGCGCGGTCGATGTTGTGGAACAGAGCGTCGAGATTGGTGATCGCCGCCTGATGGAAGGTGTCGATGGCCTGGTCGAAATCACTGTCGCCCACGATCGCCTGGAGTTGGCCGGCCTTCTGCGGATAGCCCACGGAGAAGTCGTTCACCCCGTTGCGGTAGATGTCGCGGAACTCGTTGAACGAGGCGAAACCGAGCGACCGGGCCAGCCTATGCATGGTGCTCGGGGGGACGTCGGCTCTGGACGCGACCTGGCGCATCGACAGGGTCGCGACATCGCTCGGGTGATCCAGAATGTAGGCGGCGCACTTCTTGAGCTGCCGGCTCAGGCCTGGATAGGCCTCGGTCAGGCGCTCCGTGCCGTCCTTGAATTGCAGGCGCATCGACTCTCCAGGCAATGACGATTGCGTTGGCGCGTCGCCGGAACGCCAAAACGGGGCCATGCGGTGATCGCTGATTCTACGCCAGCTTCTCCGCCCGTCATGCGATGCGCATCCGCAAGGCCCGGTGTCGAGCTGGCGGCCGGCAGATTCGCACCCGGCCTTGCGCTGATGCCGGGCGGGAAGCGCTCCCGCCCGGCAGGATTGGAGACTGCGGGGCCGGACCCGATCAGTCCGAAGCCAGCCAGACGTTGAATCGCTCGTTCAACTGGTCGCCGTAGTCCGCCCAGAACACGGAGTTGGCGCGAATCCCCATCGCCATGTGCTCGGGTACCGACGGCAGGTGCTTCTTCAGCTCGTCGGACACCATTGCGTTGCCCGAGCGGCGGGCCGGGCCGTAGGAGATGTAGTTGGTGAGATCCGCCAACCGTTCGGCCGACGTCGCGTACTTGATGAACTCGAGGGCCTGATCCCTGTTGGGGGTGCCCTTGGGAATCACGAACGCGGCATAGTCCCAGATCTGACTGTCCCAGACGATCTCGAACGGCTGCCCTTCCTTCACGATGGCGTTGTACAGCCGGCCGTTGTAGGCCGACGTCATCGCCACCTCGCCGTCGGCCAGCATTTGCGGCGGCTGGGCGCCGGCTTCCCACCACAGGACCTCGTCCTTGATCGTGTCGAGCCTGGCGAAAGCTCGGTCGACGCCGTCCGGGGTGGTCAGCACGTCGTAGACCTGGTCTCGCGGCACGCCGTCGGCGATGAGCGCCCAGGGCAGGTTGACCTGGGGTGACTTGCGCATGCCGCGTTTGCCGGGGAAGCCTTCGATGTCGAAGAAGTCGGCGACCGAAGTCGGGGCATTCGAGGGGAACCTGGTCTTGTCGTAGGCATAGACGTTCGACCAGATATAGCTGGCGATGCCGCAATCGTGCAGGGCTTCTTCGTAGAAGTCCTCGCTGACGGGCGTTCCATCCGGGGCGGCCGAGAGACCGCTGATCGGAATCTCCTCGAGCAGGCCTTCGGCGCAGCCGAGCTCGGCGTCCACGTGGTTGGAATCGATGACGTCCCAGGTGACGGTTCCCGCCTCGATCTGGGCCTTCACCTGCGCCATGCCGCCGTTGTAGACCTCCGACGCAATGGCGATCCCGGTGGCCTCCTGAAACGGGTCTTCCATGGCGGACTTGATCGCTGCGCTCAGCGCTCCGCCCCACCCCACGACGACAAGGTCGCGCGCCTCCACCCGGTCGGCGGGGGACAGGGAGGCGATCGAGACGATGGCCGTGCTCGCTGCCAGGCTGAACAGCCTCTTTCTCATGATTGACATGGGTCTTC
>CAZJRX010000407.1:0-2336 GCA_964548145.1 uncultured Pseudomonadales bacterium
GGTGTGCGCTAACCCCTTGATATGTGGGCATATGGGCGCACCCTTGCCCATGTGGTCAATATGACCACACCACCACCCCACACCATGGCAGTTATCTACCATGAATGTTCAATATGCGTTTTATTTCAATGCTTTAGGCTAGCTTCGCTGGTGTGGTGAGGGTGGCTACAACGTGGTGTGAATGACCATTTCGGGTCCTTCCAAGGCGATTCTGTCGTGGCGGGGTGCGCGGAGCCCCGGTTCCTGACAATTTTTTCAAAATTTTGTGGCGCAAATTCACTGTAGTGCGTTGATTCTGCCCACAAAACACGCCGCACCGGCCTTCCGAACGACGAAACCGTGAATTTTCGATTTGCCGGTCGCAAAAACGCCCGTTTCCCCCTCATCAGGAATCGCATGGGGTTGAATCGGAAAAGCGGGTGGGTGAAGATGGTCGCCCATCAAAACGAACCGCCCTTGGTATGGCGACCGCGGGCGGCTCTCGGCAAAGCCAGTGGAGGTGGCCTTGACAACCGAATTCTACCCCTACCACCCTCCGAATTCAGCCACTTGGCCCTGTCTGGCGAAGTGCGAACCGATGTTTTCCCCGCGCCCTGCCCTGGGCGCCAACCCGATCGCCCAAGGAGGGCAACCCCAATGACCGATGAACCCAATGTGTTCTTTTTCCGTGGCAAGGTGGTCGACACCAGTGGCGCCCGCTGGGTGACGCGCAACCCGAAGGAGGATGAAGATGTGTCGGCCTATCCGGTGCTGAAGCCCATCACCATCGAAGACGCCGTCGCCGGCACTGGCGCGGCCTATGAAGAAGGATCCCCTGGCCCGCTACTCGAAAAGCAGGTCCACGCCGAATTTCAGGATGCCGTCCTGACGGCCATCAAGGCGGCGGACAAGCCGTGGGCGCTGATGTCCCAGGAAGATCAGGACGCCCTGATTCAGCGGATGGACCAACTGGCCACCCACATGTTGCGTGGGGTCATTCCAGTGTTGATCGGCCACGAATTCCCGGTCGTGCGCGGCGTCCTCACGAATGCCACGATCAAGAAGAACATCAAGGCCACGGTCGAAATCGACCGACATTCGCCGGACCGGCACGACCTGCTCGACAACATCGACGCCGAAGTTCTGGTCGCCATCGCCGACCACCGGTTCTTCGAAGGCGAGGCCGGCAGGGTCCGGTCGGAACCGAACCAGCGGACGTTGCCGTTCGACGTGACTGACGGCGAAGATCCGCCCGCCGATGACGACAGCCTAAAGTTCGACGACTTCGACTTGCTGGACATTCGGACCGATGCCGACAACCCGGCGATGGTCCAGTTCGTCTACGAACGCGAACTCGAAGGCGATGCCGACAACGACCGCCGCACCATCACGGTGCCGGGCGGTCAGAACGACCCGCTGACGATATACGGCATCGACGTGGTCATGACGAAGCTGTCGGAACACACCTTCCAGTATGTGGCCAAGGATGCGGACGGCAACGCTGCCATCACCCACCACTGGTCGGTGGCCGACGATTCGGACGCCGAACCGGAAGGGTCGACCGACGACGACTGATGCCGTCGATCGGTTTGACAGTCACCACCCCACCGGTTGCGTGATTCTGTCACGCTCCGGTGGTGGTTGGTGACGACGACATTGAAGACCTGGTTCCCGACTGGGGTTCTGAAGTCGATGACCAGGACGATGGCCCGCCAATTCCCGGTTGGGACGATGCCAAGCCCGAACAGCAACCCAAGGCCCAGCGGCGCGCGGCCCCGGCTGAACCACCGAAAACGGCGCCGGCCGGACCGGTCATGCGGGTTCCGCCGCACAGTCTCGAAGCTGAACAGTCTGTCATCGGCGCGCTCATGCTTGACGACTCGGGTTGGGGTTCTGTTGCCGATGTCGTCGCCCCGGTCGACTTCTATGTCGTCCAGCACCGTCTCATCATGGGCGCGATGGACTCACTTCATCGCGCTGGCAAGCCGCTCGATGCCGTCACCGTGTCCAACGCCCTGGAAGAAGCGCACACACTCGACAAGGCCGGTGGCATTTCGTACCTGGCTGAAATCGTCGACGCGGTGCCCGGCACGGCGAACACGCTGGCCTACGCCAAGATCGTCGCGGCCAAGCAACGCCAGCGCCAGTCCATCAACGATGCGCAGCGGATGGCCGAAGCCGCGTTCAAGGGTGACCTTGACGGGATGCGCCAGGCCCAGCGGGCCATCCGCAACGTCGAATACGACGCCGATTCGTCCGCCTTCTCACTCGAAACAACCGCTGATGTGTGGCCCGAAATGGACAAACTAGATTGGATTTGGAACGGCTGGATGCCGCGCACCGGGTTGGTGTTGCTG
>CAZJRX010000408.1:0-2332 GCA_964548145.1 uncultured Pseudomonadales bacterium
GGTCGAACCGGTGATCGATAGCGGCGGCGCCGCGAAGCGGTGGGATGTCGTTGGACCGGTCTGCGAGAGCGGCGATTTCCTTGCCCTCGACCGGGAGCTTGCCCTCGACGAAGGTGATCTTCTCGCCATCCGCACCACCGGTGCCTATGGCTTCGTGCAGAGCTCCAACTACAACACGCGCCCTCGCGCCGCGGAGGTGCTGGTGGACGGCGAGGACTTCGCCGTCGTGCGCAGGCGGGAGACGATGAGCGATCTTCTACGGCTCGAGTCCGTCCGGTGGTGAACTGACATCCCCCTCCGGTGTCGATGGACTTGCCTTGGCGAACCGTACGGTGCGACTCCGGGTTTCTCTTCGACGAGAGACGGCGACAGTACGTAGTCGCCGCAGACCATTGTTGCACTGCGGGTCGGCCTCGCACCTTACGTATAATTCCGATGTTCGGTGACAGGCGGTGGACCAAGTCGAATGAAGCTCCGCTTCGCCAAGATGCACGGTCTCGGCAACGACTTCATGGTCGTCGACCTGGTAACCCAGCGCGGGATGCCGACGGCGGATCAGGTTCGAAGCTGGGGCGACCGTCGGACCGGCGTGGGCTTCGATCAGTTGCTGGCGGTCCTCCCGCCCGAGGATCCGGACGCCGACTTCAGGATGCGGATCTTCAACGCCGACGGTTCCGAGGCCGAGCAATGCGGTAACGGTGCACGCTGCTTCGCCCGGTTCGTGGTCGAGGAAGCGCTTACGGTCAAGCGGAAACTGCTCGTCGAGACCGAGGCCGGCGTCATTCACGCGGCGTTGCTCGATGACGACCGGATCCGGGTCGACATGGGCGTCCCGAGTACCGAGCCCGCTTCGGTGCCCTTTCTCGCCGACGAGGCGGCGACGTCGTACACCGTTGAATTGGGGGACGACAGCGTCGACGTGACGCCGGTGTCGATGGGCAATCCTCACGCGGTGGTACTCGTGCCGAACGTCGCCCAGGTCGACGTCGATGCCATCGGGAACGCTCTTCAACACCACGAGCGCTTTCCGGAGCAGGTCAACGTGGGGTTCCTGCAGGTTGTCGACCGCCGCTTCGGGCGGCTCAGGGTCTACGAACGAGGCGCAGGGGAGACCCGCGCGTGCGGGAGTGGCGCTTGCGCGGCCATGGTCGCCGCGCGTCTCCACGACCTGTTCGAGCCGCGCGTCAAGCTCTCGCTGCCGGGCGGCAAGCTTCGCGTCGAATGGCAAGGAGAAGGTTCGCCCGTTACACTCTCGGGGCCGACGAAGTTTGTCTACACGGGGCGAATCGAACTATGACGGTACCCGATCCCGTTCGCGAATCCGCGTCGGCCGTACAAGGCTCGTCGGCGAATGCCGGGCACATCGACGAGGAAGCCGTAGTCGCTTTCCTCGCTAGAGAGCCGGACTTCCTCGTCCGTCGTGGCGACGTCCTCGCCGACCTGTCCTTGCCGGTGGACACCGGGGATTCGATTTCGCTTCTCGAACGCCAGGTAATCGCCTTGCGCGAGCAGAATTCGGGCCTGCGTGAGCAGTTGGCGACGCTGCTGGCGAACGCCAATGCCAATGATCGCGTATTTTCCCGCACGACGACGTTTACGCTCGCTCTGATCGATGCACCCGACCTGGCCGGTCTGGACCAGGTTCTGGCACGTTGCCTGATCGATGGTTTCGATGCGGATCACGCGCGGTGCTTCGTTGAAGGCTGGGCGGCGCCGGCGCCGCTTGACCACCTGGCCGGTGTGGCGGCGGGCGAACCGCCGCCACTGGCGCAGTTGTTCGATCACACGCTGCCCATCTGCGCCGCGCACCGACCCCAGGAGTACGAGGCGCTGTTCCCGGGGACATCACCCGACGGTGTCGGATCAATCGCCATCGTGCCGTTGCGCGCCGACGCGCTCAACGCCGCACTGGCCATCGGATCCCGGGATCCGCATCGGTTCTCCCCGGACATGGGCAAGGTCTTCCTGCTCTACATCGGCGATGTACTGTCGCGTACCCTCGTACGGTTGGGTGTCAGGTAGGGCCTCGATGAGCGAGCGGACGATCCAGGGGGGCTTCGGCGTGGAATGAACCCGGAGGCCGAAATCGAAGGGTTTCTCACCCATATCGTGGTGGAACGCTGGTTTTCCACCCACACCGTTGCGGTGTATCGTCGTGATCTTGCCCGCTTCGTCGCCGATCTTGGCGCGTTGCCCTGCAAGGATGTCACAACCCAACAGGTGCGCGCGTTCGCGGGGCGACTGCATGCCCAAGGCCTGTCGCCTCGGTCGATCGCCCGCCACCTATCGAGCGTGCGGAGCTACTTCGACTATCTCGTCCGGCATGGCGATC
>CAZJRX010000409.1:0-2307 GCA_964548145.1 uncultured Pseudomonadales bacterium
AGGTCAAGTACGGCAAGCCGTTCCTGGACCGCATCATCACCCGGCAGACGACGCTGGATGCCGCCTTGAAATGCGCGCTCGTGTCCATGGACTCCACGATACGCAGCAATGCGACGGTCGGCCCGCCCGTGGAATACCATGTCTATCGCACTGACACGTTTGCCCGCGGCACCCACCACTTGCTCGAGGAGGACGACGAGTACCTGTTGAGCCTGCGTCGCCGGTGGGCGGAGAATATCCGCACCGCCTTCGAGAACCTGCCGAGCGCACCGGTGGCCGTGGAAGACGAGTCGACGGTGCAGATGCCCCGGCGGCAGGGCTGATCCCGCGAGCACTGCGATTCCGGTGGTTTTGGGGGCAGTTCGCGACCGAGTGTCCGTTGCGGGGCACGCTATCGTCACTTGACGCGCCCGACGAATCCGACAAACTCTCCCGCAAGAGACGCGAAGGGGCGTGACAAGGGAAATGATCAAGGCATTTGCAAGCCGCCTGGTGCGCAACGTCGTCGAGGGTATTGGCGCCGCGACGCCCTTGCCGTTCCGGGCGGTGTTCCCCAACGGCATGGAAATCACCGGCGGTCGTGGCGAACCCGAGGTAACCATCCGGATCAAGTCCGTGCGCGCTGCGTTCAGGACCGTGCTGTTCGGCCATCTCGGTTTCCTCGAGTCCTACTTCGACGGCCAGATCGACATCGAGGGCGATCTGCGCAAGATCATGGCGATAGGGTTTTCGTCCGGCTTCGACCAGTCCGCGGGCCTCTTGGTCAAGATTCGCAACCGATGGCACGGCCTCCGGTTCAACAATCGGCCGAATGCCAGCCCTAAGGAGAACGCCCGATTCCACTACGGGCTCGGCGCCGAGTTCTATTCCAAGATGCTCGACGACCCCTACCTCATGTACACGTGCGCCTACTACCAGCGACCCGAGCAGACCATTCTTGAGGCGCAGATCGCCAAGATGGAACACGTTGCCCGCAAGGTGCGGCTAGCGCCCGGCGAACGAGTGATCGACATGGGCTGCGGTTTCGGTGGGTTCATGTTCTACGCCGCCGAGCAGCACGGCGTCCACGTAACGGGCGTCAACACGACGACCGAGCAGGCCAACTGGGTCAAGGCGAAGGTCGCCGCCAAGGGCCTGGCCGACCGGATCACGATGCACGAGGCGGACGTCCGCCAGGGTTTCGGCGTCTATGACAAGGTTGTCTCCATCGGCGTTCTCGAACACGCTGGTCGCCACCAGTTGCGCGACGTCATCCGTGCCCACGCCAACGCCTTGAAGCCTGGTGGACTGGGGCTCATTCACTTCATCGGCCATGTCGGCGACCGCGACACCGATTTCTTCATTCGCAAATACATCTTCCCGGGGGGGTGGATCCCGAGTCTCTCGAAAGCTATCGACGCGATGGAAGCGGAGGGCCTCGAGATTCTCGATATCGAGAACCTGCGGCGGCACTACGCCCTGACGCTGGATGCCTGGACGGAGAAATTCGACGCCAACTGGGAAGCCATCCGTGCCATGGATCCGGATCATTTCGATGAGCGGTTCCTGCGCATCTGGCGTGCCTACCTGCTGGGCTGCGCGGAGATGTTCCGCTCGGCGACGAGCCAAACCAATCTCTTCCAGGTTCTGTTCAGCAAGGGCAACGTCGATACCGAGTCGTACCCGATGACGCTCGAACACCTCTACGACGGGCCTGCAGGACAGCTTCAGAGGCGTTCCGCGCCGCGGGCTGCGGGATGACGGTCGACGCCCCCGGCGCGCCGCTAGCGGTTGCCGACCACAATCGTCGTGCGCGGGCGTTTGCCGACGCCTTGGCGCGGGCGAGTGCCCGGGACGGTGCCGAACGGACACTCGACAAGCCGTTGTCGAACCTGTTCCGGGACCGCGCCGACAGGCAACGCGGCCTTCCCGCCGGCGAACTGGTCAACGTCCTCGAGGTCGATGCGGCTAACGGTTGGGTCGATGTGGAGGGCATGGTTCCCTACGACGTATTGGTGGATGCCACGTTGCCCCACGGTGTTATGCCCAGGGTGGTACCGCAGCTCAAGTCCATCACCATCGGCGGCGCCGTCGCCGGAATCGGCATCGAGGCAACGTCGTTCCGGCACGGATTGGTTCACGAAACCGTCCTCGAAATGGACGTGGCGCTGCCGGACGGACGGATCGTTACGTGCACGCCCGACAACGAGCATGCGGATCTTTTCGCCGGCATGCCGAATAGCTACGGCACCCTGGGCTACGCCACCCGGCTGCGTGTCGAGACCATGCCGGTCAAACCCTACGTCGAGGCCCGCCACCGTCGATTTA
>CAZJRX010000410.1:0-581 GCA_964548145.1 uncultured Pseudomonadales bacterium
CACGCGACATCGCCCTGATCCCGACCGTCCGTCGTCTGACCGTCCCCCAGGAAGTGCTTGGCAGTGGCCAGCACCCGATGACAGCCGAGAAACCCTGGTTCCCCGGCCACACCCTGCAGCCCCTTGACGATCTGCGGCGCATAGTCCACCACCAGGTCCGGATGTTCCGAAAAGCCCTCGTAGGTTCGCCCCCAGCGATCATCGCGCACCACGGCAAGCGTCGGTGCAAATGTCCAGTCAATGCCCGTGGCCGCCACCTCCCGCGCCGTGGCAGCCGCAATGGATTTGATCATCGGTACGGCCGAGTTCGAGCGGGAGGCATCGTGGTAGGCATCGGCAAGCGCCACCCAATCGTCGACGCTTGCGCGTTTGTTGCCGCCGGGGAAACTCCCGCCACCGTTCAGTATCGAACCCAGTCCGAACTCGGCAGCGTCGGCGGGCGTCGCGTTCGCGATCTCCGCCTGGATCATCTGGCCGACCTTCTGCTCGATGGTGAACCCGTCTAGGTGCTCTTCGACCAAGCGTTCGACGGCCCGTTCAGACGGGTGCGCCGGATCCAAGGCACTGCCACTCGCGCCGAA
>CAZJRX010000410.1:591-2290 GCA_964548145.1 uncultured Pseudomonadales bacterium
CCATGGTGACTTCGGCGATCTGCCACGACACGTTAAGACGCCCATGACAACGTTGTCAACAACTGCCTAAAGTGCCGGGAAAGTGCCCCAACGAGGCCACAACGCGACTGGGTCCCGCACATTATCGATCGCGAACTTCATCTGGTTGTTGAACTCGTCGACGTCCGGTTGCCGGTTGCCATAATCGGGGAACAGCTGCATCAGCCGGATGATGCTGCGTTGGATGAGGTGGATGCTGGTGGATTCCAGCGGCTCGTTAGACCCGGACGCCAACCCCATGGCGACACATTTCCTATGCCACTTCGCCACCAGGCAACTCGGCGGCGTTCGCGTCCGTTCGCCACGTCGCCGGTGGTAAGATAGCGACATGCGCTCTTCGCCGGCGCCCGAGACCCCGGCGCCCCACCTAATCCACAACTGGCAGGGACTCCACGGCAGTGGCGGTTCCCTGATGGCCGCTCGGCTCGCCGCCGATACGGACCATCTAGTCGTCTACGTGGCGACGGATACGGAGGCGGCGTACCACGCGGTGAGCGAACTCCGCTTCTACGCATCCGGCGGCGTGCCGATATTGACGTTCCCGGATTGGGAAACCCTCCCCTACGACCACTTCTCGGCTCACCAGGACATCGTCTCCGAACGCCTGGAGACGCTCCATGATCTGCCCGGCACGAAGCGAGGCGTGCTGGTCGTGCCCGTGACGACGCTGTTGCAGCGCCTCGCGCCACCGAGTTTCGTGCAAAGCCAGTCGCTCGTGGTCGCGGTCGGTCAGACCTTCGATATCGAGACCGAGCGGACGCGGCTGGCGAGCGCGGGGTACCGGGCGGTTGACACGGTCACCGAGCGAGGGGAGTTCGCGGTGCGTGGATCGCTGGTGGACATTTTCCCAATGGGCGGCGGCGCCAACCCGGTTCGCATCGACCTCTTCGACGACGAAATCGACAGCTTGAGGCTGTTCGACGCCGACTCGCAGCGCACGGTATCGGAAACCGACAGCGTCTGCGTCCTGCCGGCACGCGAGATGCCGATCGACGCAGCCGGCATCGCCCGCTTCCGCGCTGCCTGGCACCACACCTTCGATGCCGACGTTCGTCGCTGTCACGTCTACCAGGACGTCAGCGCCGGTTTGGCACCCCAAGGCATCGAGTACTACCTGCCGTTGTTCTTCGACGCAACGGCCACCATCTTCGACTACCTGCCGGCAGACTCGGTATTCGTGCTCGAGGCGGATGTCGGCGCCGCAGCGAAGCGCCATCTCGCCGACGTCGGGGCACGCTACGAGTCGCTACGACACGACGTCGAACGACCGATCCTCGCCCCCGACGCGCTATACCTGCGCACCAGGGACTTGGAGGCCGAGATCAAACGACACGGGCGCGCCCAGATCGACCCAAGTACCGCCCGACGCCGCAACCGCGTCGACTTCGCCGGCAATCCCCTGCCGGAACTGGCCGCGAATCACCGTGCCCAGGACCCCGCCGCCCGACTGCGGAGCTTCGTGGCCAATACCTCCGCGCGGATCCTTCTGACGGCGGAAACCGCAGGACGCAAAGTTCACCTCGAGGAATTCCTCGGCCGGGCACAGATCGCGACGGTCGACTCGCACGGTTTCGCGGATTTCATCGAGGCGGACGACCAGCTCGCCATCGCGATCGCGCCCATCGAGCGGGGTCTATGGCTTCCCGATGTCGCCGTCGTC
>CAZJRX010000411.1:0-325 GCA_964548145.1 uncultured Pseudomonadales bacterium
CATGGAAGGGCGGGAATTCACCCTCATAGATGATTTCGTGCCCAGGCCTATTCTTTGTGACAACAACATTTCTGCCTTGCCGGCGGAATTTCAGCAGCACATCGTCGCTCGGTATCAGGAATCGGGGGTGCCGTTGATGGATGCGAACAGTGGTTTCGAACCGAAGACGTTCGACGACGAAGTCTTTCGCCGGTGGGAACCGGTCAATCGGGGGGCCTGGCGTTTCGCGTTCGACGAGCAGGAAGAAGCGGCGGATGTCGAGCGCGTCATGGCCATGCTCGAGGAAGTACCGCCGCAGCGCACTCGCGTCTACGTGTTGATCGGC
>CAZJRX010000411.1:335-2282 GCA_964548145.1 uncultured Pseudomonadales bacterium
ATCGGCAACGAACCGGTGGCCAGTTGCGTCGACCGGATCCGCCGGGTGATTGCTTGGGGTGGCGAACCGCATTGCCAGCCACTGATGAAGCTATCGGCGCGCTACAAGCAACCCTGGGTGAAACATGACTGGACGGCGAATGAGTTGCGGCGCGTAGCTCGGTGGGCAAATCGGCGGTTGTGGAAGTATGTCGAGCTGGACGATTACGCCGGCAGTCGGGCGTCGGTTCCACAGGATCGATTGACGGTGAGGATGTTCGACTGATGGCCAAGAACGGACTCACCACCAACACCCTGGAAACCGGATTCACTGTGTCGTGGTTGTCTCGGGCGTTCGGCGTCTCGCAATACTTTGTTCGCAAGCTGCTGGCCGATGCGCCAGTCAAGGGCAAGGGCGGCAAGGCGAATCTGTACGACATCCGCGAGGCGGCGAAGCGCTTGATCCACGGCGATGTCGATTGGGACGAGTTGCTGCGGAAGATCAACAAGCGGGATCTGCCGGCGCACTTGCAGACGGAGATTTGGGCGGCGCGGCGCGCGGAACAGCGTTTTCGGCAGGACGCCGGTGAGCTGTGGTCAACGGACGCGGTTTTGGACGTGTTGACGTCGGTTCTGGCGGTGGTGAGGTCCAGGGTGGTGATTTGGCCAGACACACTCGAGCGTCAGACCGGGTTGACCGCTGACCAGCGTGACCGCCTGATGCAGCTCGCGGATTCGCTTCTCGACGACGTGCATGATGCCATTTTGGAAGAATCGAAGAAGCACACGACGCCGCCGGCCCTCGATGACCTGACCGTGAGGATGGACAATGGCACTCGAGGGTAAGGCCCGATTCAGGACCATTGGCGACATTCTGTCGCTGTCGGCGCAAGCGTTGCGACCGCCGGAACGGTTGACGGTGGCGACGGCGGCAGAGAAATACCGCTATGTGAACAACCCGGGATCCTATGTCGGGCCGTGGCTGAACTCGACCACCCCTTACCTGGTGGATCCGATGAACGAACTGACCAGCCTGGCCTACCGCGGGTGGGTGTTCGTATCGGCATCGCAGTCCGGGAAGACGGACAGCGCCTTGAACTGGCTCACCTACAACGTGGTGTGCGATCCCGCCGACATGATGATCGTGGAGGTCAGCCAACAGCGCGCCGGCGACTTTTCGAAGCGGCGAATCGAGCGACTGCACCGCCACACCAAGCCGGTGGGTGACCGGATCCTGGACCGCCCAGGGTCCGATACCGTTCTGAGCAAGCGGTATCTGTCTGGGATGATGCTGAACATTTCGTGGCCGTCGATTACCGAATTGTCGGGGCGCCCGATACCGCGGCTGTTTCTGACGGACTACGACCGGATGCCGATGGACGTCGAGGGCGAAGGCGCGCCGTTCGACCTGGCGCAAGCCCGAACGACCACATTCGGCCGGCATGGCATGACCGCCGCGGAATCGTCGCCGTCGTATCCGGTGATGGACCCGAATTGGTCGCCGGCCAGCCGTCATGAAGCGCCGCCGTGCGAGGGAATCCTGGCACTTTATAACCGGGGAGACCGCCGGCGTTGGTATTGGCAATGCGTGACGTGCCGGAACGGGTTCGAACCGTCGTTCAGTCTGTTGAAGTGGGAGACGAAGTCGGACCCCTTCAAATCTGCCGAAACCGCCTGGATGGAATGCCCGTACTGCGGGGAGCGATATCGACACGATGACGGTGATACCCCGGGCAAGTATTCGATGAATCTGTCGGGGCGGTGGCTGAAGGATGGTCAGACGCTGCGCAAGGATGGATCAATCGACGGCGAGGGCGTCGAGTCTGACACGGCGTCGTTTTGGCTGCAGGGCGTGGCGGCGGCGTTCAAGGATTGGAAGACCATCGTTTCGAAGTACCTGGTCGCCACCGACGAATACATGCGCACCGGGTCGGAATCGGCGCTGAAAACCACCGTCAACACCGACCAG
>CAZJRX010000412.1:0-2233 GCA_964548145.1 uncultured Pseudomonadales bacterium
GAACCCCGCGCTGGCGCCCGACGCGCCCCTAGCGCGCATCCATCACCAAGGGGAAGGATAGCCTGATTTTCGGCCCCATGCGCAGGCAAGGATTACCCTGAGCACGCTGCTGGTGGATTTATGCGGCATTTCGGGTCGATTTTCGTGCCATTTTGTCAGGCTGACGGGATCGAAGGCCGATTCCTGGCGCTCCTGCGCCCGCGACGCCGCGCGCCAGGCACACCTTTCCCGACGTCTTCGGGCGACGCTGTCATCAGACGGTGACGGAGAGCGGTGGGAGTTATCCCGGTGGCGCCTGTGCGGCGGCGCGCAGGTTGACGAGGGTCCGGGCGAACACATCCTGCAAGGGGAAGGTCGAGGCAAGGGAGAGGCGGAGCCTGCGCACCGTCTTCGTGACCCGGCCAGCAAGCTTGAACAATCGGGAGCGGATGGTGTCGACGCGCCAGCGGGCACACGCGGTGCCTTTCAGACCAACCCGGCGCACGGTGTCGACGATGAAGCCGGCCAGGGCCGAGAAGTACATGCGCAGCTGGTTGGCCAGCATGATGTGGGCCGACGTGCGATCGGAGAACAGCCACAGCTGCTGGTCCTTGATCCTGTTCTCCATGTCGCCCCGGGCACAGTACCAGTGTTCATAGAGCGCCCGGGCGCCTGCCTTCTTGCGGGAGAGGCTGGTGACGACGTAGCGGGCGTTCCTGCCGCGCAGTCCCGGCAGCCACTCCGCCTTGGCCACCACACGCCGTTGACGGGACCATGACGTGAGCGTGCGATACTCCAGGTTGCGATACCGCCTGGAGGCCTTGCCGGAGACCTGACAGCGCCACCTCGCCTTGTTGAGGTCCGTCGCGATCATGCCGTTCAAGCGGGGGTTCTGGCTGTATCCAAGGACATAGCCGACGTCATGATCCTCGCACCAGACCATGATCTCATCCGTGCTGAAGCCGGAATCACCGCGCACCACGATGCGTGTATCGGGCCAGCGAGCACGGATCTGCTCCACGATCCGTGACAGCTCGTCCACCGAGCCATACGCCGCACCCAGGTCGGCCGTGCGCAACCGGCAGCACAGGATGAACGCGCCGCAGACGACGAAGAGCGGCAGGAAGCAATGGTGATCATAGTACCCATGGAAGTGCTTGCCCTCCTGATCCCCATGGATCGGATCGTCGGTGGCATCGAGGTCCAGGACGATCTCCCCGGGCGGTTCCGCATGGCTCTCCAGGAAGAGGTCCACAAGAAGACGGTCAAGAGCCTCGTGGTCGGCCACGACCTTCTTGTAGCGATGCATGCTCGCCTCGCCCGGCTTGCTGAGTTCCAGGCGGTTTAGCGTGCTTGACGCCGCCAGCACGTGACCACGGTCTCGCCCGCGGACCCGTCGCTCTCCCTCCACGTCGTCGTTCCCGCAGGCCAAGGCCAGGGCGGGGTCGTCACGCAGACGGTCATGGTCGTTGAGATCCTCGTACCCCAGGGCCAAAGCGAAGATGCGCTGCGCCACCAGTGTCTTCACATCGTGCTCGATGCGCACGGGATCACGGTAATCGGCAAAGGCATCGGCAACGCGCTGCGTCACATTGAAGAGATGGTCGGCCTCCCGCAACAGCAGCGCACCGCTGTCGGATGTCATGCGGCCGCCGTCGAATTTGGCCACAATCCGGCGCCGTCCGAGGCCTTCAAACTCCAGTTGTCGTGGTGTACACTGTGTGGCCATGGGGATGGGCTCCTCGGTACATGCAAGTGTTTGGACTCACTCACATATATCAGAGAATCCATCCCCATAAAACAGGGTTGGTGAGCGAAGCGGGCTGATATGGATCGACCTGTCTATATCGGCTCTGACTGTTTCTATCCACACCTCCTTTCGACATGCCAGGAGCGGAGCGCGGGCGGCTTGTTGCGACGGTGGATCACTCTGATATCCGTGGGTTGGTTACCACCTGACTTCACTTCGTCGCGGAGCTGCCTCTCTCTTACATCGCGGGTCGGCGAACATTTTGGTCCGCCTCGCATAGCCCCAAACGAGGGTTCTCCTCACCGGCCACCCGCGTTCCGCACCCGTCATGTCTGTTCTCTCATGTCCTGAGGTTGTTGTTGGTTGCCTTGCCAAGCCACAGTTCGGTTGTGTGTTCCGGGTTGTTCCACCCGGGAGCACACCGACGTGGCAGGGGCGCCGGCTCTCAGGCCACGGCGCGGCTGTTGTGGGGACGCCCGGCCATCTCGCAGGCGATGGCCCATA
>CAZJRX010000413.1:0-1334 GCA_964548145.1 uncultured Pseudomonadales bacterium
CCGTCTGGCCGCCGTGCGGTTCGGCGACGCTGTCGCCGCGCAGGTCGAGGAAATGCTGCGGGCGACCGAGGACTGGGATCGACTGGCGGCGATCGCGGAACTGATCGTGCGTGCCGAAACCGGCGCGGACCTGGTCGACGGCATCGCCCGGAGCATTCGGCAGTCCGGGTAGGCGCTCTTGAGCCGTTTGGCAAATAGTAAGTTGTTGATTCTTTGACCCGCGGCGGCGCAAAACTCGCATCAATCAGAGTGTTCCTGGCGGCGCTGTACCACCGCAACGTGGTGGAGTTCTTGGACAACGGGACCGTCTTCGCCGAGTCGCCTGACGCGGTGCGGGAAGTGATCTGGCGACGGGCCCTCGATCTGGTGGTGCACTGTCGACATGCCGCGCCTCCGGGACTCGGCGCCGGGACCGCCCTTCGACGACTGCTGGCCGCGAAACGACCGGCGGCCGGGCTTGAGCCGTTCGCTGCCGACGGGTCCATGAGCTTGTACCGAGTAGCCGACAGGGTGGTCCCGTGAAGGGCCGGTCCGTACTCCCTTGGAACCTGTTGATCGCGGTCGTCATGTCCGTGTCCGCCTATCTGTCGCTAGTCAACCTGGATCATTCGCACCTTTGGGAAGACGAAGGCGGGACGGCCGTTGTGGGCACGACGCTGCTGCGGAGCGGCGACATCACGGGTTGGGATGGAAGGAACCTCGTCGGCTGCCCCGAAGCGCTTTGCCTCAATTCGGACGGGCGCATCGTTCTACCCCCCGTCATGTTCCTCCTGACGGCTGCGGGGGTCGCCGTGGCCGGGAACGACGCAGTCGGCTACCGCATCATGCACGCGCTCTGCGGCCTGCTCAGCCTGGGGATCTTCTGGGCATTGCTGCGACGGCTGGTATCGGAAAGCCCTCGCTTCCACTTCTTCGCCATGGCGATCATCGCCCTCTCGCCACAATTGCTCATGTACTTCCGGGCTTCCCGCTACTTCGCGTTCTCGGTCCTGGCCATGGTGGCGTCGGTCTACGCCTATGAGCGATGGTGGGAGCATCGCGAGCGCCGTTGGCTGATCGCCTTCTCGGCCATCACGGTCCTTGCGTTCCTGAATCACTATGCGATCGGCCTGTCGGTCGCAACGGCGCTTGTGCTGGCGCACTTGCTGTTTCGGGGCGGGGAAACCACCCGGAGCGACCTCGTCAGCGCTATTGTTGCCGGCTTGGCCGTCCTGCTCTGTTGTCTGGCTTATCTTTGGTGGATCGGAGTTCTCGGAGAGGGCCGGTGGGGTGTCCCGGGGTACTCCAACAAACAGCACAAACCGACCATCGTCGGAGCGATCTACCGAGTGATT
>CAZJRX010000413.1:1434-2231 GCA_964548145.1 uncultured Pseudomonadales bacterium
ACCCCCTGGTGCGTGATACTGCTCGTTGCGGGCCGTGCGCAGGGGTTCGGGCGGCGGGGCCGCGGAGCGAACAGAGTGGCCATGCGATTGGCCGCGATCGGCTGCATCGGGATCGGAGTGAGCGTGTTGGTCGAGCATTATCTGACGCAGCACCCCATCGACTGGAACGCACCCGGACACCTTCGTTACACCGTCTTCGCATTGCCACTACTGCTGATGATGAAAGCAATGCTGGTGGAGCAGCTATGGATTGCTCACCGCTGGCTGGGCGGCGTCGCGCTTGTCGCGTTGGTGGGGTCGAGCATCGGGTCGTTCCCACTCACCGTTGCCCACCACTCTCGCCTTCGGTCGGACTTGGCGGACTTCGCCGCTGAAGTGCACCGACCTTACGTGGACGGCCTCCGGTTAGTTGGCGACCACCTTCGGGCGAACGCGCGGCCGGGACAGATCATCAGGGTCGAGGGTGCGCCGATGATGAGCGAGGCCCTGATCGCATCGCTGGGAGACCGCTATCGATTCTGTTGCGTTGTTCCGAGAAGCGGCGGAGGTCATGTGGATGAAGCCGTGAGGCGACAATGGGCCGCGCACGTTTGGGAAGGTACGCGCGCCGATTGGGTGGTATCCAGTGTCCGGGGCGGGGATCCTCGGTGGTGGCAGGATTCCGAGGCTCCGGACGAGTGGGTCACCACGCTGCTGGACGCCGCGATCACGACCCCGAACCCGCAGAGGCCGGAGATCCACTGGCACCACTTCCGCCCCCCGCAGCAGGAAACGGCCACCGCCGTCACGAGCCTGCG
>CAZJRX010000414.1:0-2226 GCA_964548145.1 uncultured Pseudomonadales bacterium
CTTCAGACACCGGCGCACGCGTTCGCCGCCAGTCGACACCTGAATCCGAAGTATCGCGAAGAACGCAAGGAATCGTGGGACTTGGGCACCGCGACCCACAAGCTGTTGCTCGAAAACATGGACGAATCTAACTTCGTCATCATCGAAGAACGCGACTATCGCAAGAAAGCGGCCCAGCAGGAACGCGACTTGGCCTACAAAGCCAAGATGACGCCCATTTTGCGTCACCAGTACGAACGCCTGATGGAAATGGCGCCGGTCGTCAAAGAACAAATCTTCCGCCAGAAGGTCGGCAGCACCCTGGGTGACCACGACGAAGGCCAGGCCGAAGTGCCGATCGAGTGGATGATGGGCGATGTCCGGTGCCGCGGGCGACTCGACTGGTTGCCGAATCTCGAAACGATCGACGGCGAGTACATCATCGACCTGAAGGGCACGACCGGGCACCTCGACATGGATTCCTGGGTGAACCGCCAGTTCTGTTGGGGCATCGCCCTGCAGATGGCCTTTTACTGCCAAGGCTTGTGGGAAATCTCCGGTCGCCAGCACACCCGGTATCCGGCCGTCATGGTGACGGAACCGAAGCAACCCTACTGTGTCGGGGTGTATGTCCCGCCGCAGGAAATCATGACGGCGGCCGAACGCATGATGATGGCGGCGGTCGAGAAGTACGAAGATTGCTGCAAGTCCGGCAAGTGGCCGGGGCTCGGAACCGAACCGTGGCACACCAGCATCAGCGAGTGGAAGATTCGGGAAGCCGAAGCGATGGGTGCATGATGGATTCCCCGATACTTATAGCCAAGCTGGACGCCCATCATGAAGTCGGCACCACGGTTGGCACCTACTACATGCGGTCGACGAACCAAGGCCACCGCATCGCCATTTGGCGTGACGAAGAACGGGCCGTAAGCGTTCCGCCGTGGGTGTTGATGCACCTATTGGGCGCTATGGGATTCAACCTGGTCAGCAAGCAAGCCGCCACCAAAGACGAACATCTACGCGACCTGACCCTACAGTTCATCAAGGCCGTCGAAGACTGGAAGAAGTGATGGAATTCGTTTCCGCCAAAGACCTGAAGCGCCCGCGCTACCTGATTATGGGCATGATCGGCATGTCGATGTCCGGCAAGACCTATTCGGCGCTGGAACTGGCCGTAGGCCTGGGCAACCGCATCGCGCTGGTCGAAACCGCGGGCGAACAGTCGGACATCTATTCCGAAGTCTTCGACTACGCGCTGTTGGAATTCGCGCCACCCTATTCGCCGGACCGCTACATGGCGGTGCTCGACAAGGCCGATGCCTACAAGCCTGACGTGCTCATCGTCGACAACGTCAGCGAAGAATGGGACGGCGATGGCGGGTGCCTCGAACTCCACGCCAGCGAGCAGGAAAGGTTGGCGAAGAAATGGAACGTGTCGGATTACGACAAGGTCAACATGTCGGCCTGGGCCGAAGTGAAGAAGTCTCACGCCAAGCTGTTGCGGCGGCTGAAGTCATCGCCCTACCACGTCATCCTGGTCATGCAGGGCAAGACCAAGATCAACATGAAGCGCGAAACGAAGAACCGCAAGACCAGGACGGTCATCGAAGACGCTGGCGTACAGCCCATCATCGCCAAGGATTTGCCCCGCATCCTGATGGCCAACGTGCTGTTGACCGGCGAAGGCAACTACACGCCATTCGCCTATGACAAGAAGTACAAGGCCATCCGTGACCCGCTACGCCCCATCTTCGAACGCCACAAGACCATCACCCGCAACCTGGGCCAGGAACTTGCCGCCTGGGCGGCACCCGGCAACCAGTCCAACCGGGCGGCGGCACCGGAATCATCGGCACGGAAAACACAGACACCGTCAGCCGATCGGTCGCCGCCGGCCGACCAATCCGAAGCGCCGGCGGACGCATCCTTCGACGACCTGGAAGACCCGAAGGCGGTCAACGCCAAGCTCTGGAACGCGACCATCAAAATCTATCGGGAAGCCAAAGCCAAGCAAGACCGACAGAAGTGGCGGACCTACTTGCAGGGACTGAACGAACAACACTTGGGCATCGTCCGCCAGTGGATGAAGTCCGGCGCACTCGAACGTGGTGTGCAACCCGACCCTGACGACGACCAGGCACCGCTGTTGTGACGGAAAAGTCGATGAAATATGACCCCAAGGTTGCGCCCTACGTCTGCCGCGAACGCATGCGCCGGCGCGCCCACCACGAAATAGGCCTGGGCATC
>CAZJRX010000415.1:0-2206 GCA_964548145.1 uncultured Pseudomonadales bacterium
GTCGAGGGCGTGCCCCAGGGAAAGGCGCTCGATATCCCTCGATCGTGCCCGACTGTGCGATATCGAGCGCCTTTCCCTGGGGCACGCCCTCGACGATATCGACGAGGACGACATCGCCGAGCTCCTTCAGCCCGGCAAGGTGGGCCAGTGTGCCACCGATCTGGCCGGCCCCGACGAGGGCCAATTTCCTGCGAGACACCCGATCTCTCCCTTGAACGACACCGGCCCGGACCATACCACGCCCCCCACACGCACGCACATATGCCTGAGCTTCCCTTGACCGGTTGCATGCCTCAGAAACCAGGGTCGTGCGCGCACCTGACACTCGTCCTGTGGGAACGGAGATTCCATCCTGTCAATGAGCGATCTTGGGTCGTGGCGTATCTGGCCATATGGTTGGCCAGAATTCACCGGATCGGGGTGGGAACGCCATGTATGTCGTCAACGTCCGTCAGGCCAAAACAGAGTTTTCCAGACTGCTGGCGCGGGTGGAAGCGGGAGAGGATGTCGTCATTGCGCGCCGCGGCGAGCCGGTTGCGCGCCTGATTGCGTACAAGGCCCGGGTCCAGCGTCACCCCGATATCCTCAAGGGAAAGATCCAGGTTTCCGACAGCTTCTTCGACCCGCTGCCGGACGAAGAGTTGGTCGACTGGGAAGGCCGGTAGAAGTGCAGGTACTGCTGGACACCCATGCGTTTCTCTGGTGGATCGCCGACAGTGTTCACCTCTCGAGACCGACACGCAGCGGGACCGGAACTGGACAGGCGGAGATGGAGGGGCCAGTCTTGGGAGTGCCGGATCGGGAGGCTACCCCTTGACGGATCTTGTGCAGTATCTGGAAGTGCAGCGGCTGCTCGATGAAGGGGAGGATGTCGCTGACGAGCTCGCCGAGAACGAGCGGGACATGGTCGACTGGCTGCGGCGGTCCTGTGAGGATCCGTCACACAATGAGGCCCAGGCCGTGCGTCTCCTTGAGACGATCCTGCGCAATGTCCGGATCCGCCGGGGCTATGACATGGACGCCAGCGAACATACCCCACGAAAGATCGATCTCGGCCACAAGGTTCACTAACCGGTATCAGCCACCCTTGAGCGGCGGCATGAGCGCCAGATTGTCACCGTCACCGAGTTGCCGCGTGGCACGCTCGGCCGTTGGCACGGCCATGCCGTTCAGCGTCACCAGGTAGCTCCCGTCGGGAAATCCCAGCCTCTTCATGACATCGGTGATGGTGGAACCCCGCGGCACATCGATCTCCGCGCGGTTCTTCGCGGGCCCGGGCGGCAGGTACTTGCCGAGCAGGCCCGCGGTTCTCACGAGAATCTTCATGCAGCGCGGCGTGACGCGTCCTGGGCCGTGGCGAGATAGGCCGACATGATCTGGTGGGGATCGGCCATCAGGACATCCTTCCACTTTCCAAGCGGCGTCTTCGTCTGGATGAGACCACGCAGCACACCGACGTGCTGTGTGAGGCCCAGCGCCAGGCAGCCCACCAGAACATCATCACGGAAATTGAGCCTCAGGTACCTGTAGGCCCGGGCATCGACGGCAGTCGCGACATCACCGCCCTCGACACCGTCCCACAGACCGTAGGATGTGGAGATGAGGCCGAGCGTGTTGAGCGTGTTCATGACCAGGCTGCCACGATAGGCCGTTTTCCTGCCGGCCATGTTCAGCGCCGCAATGCGCCCGTGTTCGCTGGCTGTGGGCTGGATGGCATGGACATCATGACCGCCGGTCATGAAGTCAAATCCCGCCGCAACGTCTCCCGCGGCGTAGATGCCGGGAACGCTGGTCTCCAGGTGTTCGTCGACCACGACGCCGATATCGGTCTCGATTCCGCTGCCTTCCAGGAACCCGATGTTCGATGCAACGCCCGTGGCGCACACCACAAGATCCGCGTTGAGCGGCGCCTTGCCTTCGAGATCAAGGCTGAGCGTGCCGTCGCTGTTCCGGGAGACACCGTTCACCCGGGTCGACACGTGAACGTCGACACCCTTCTCGCGGCACCACGCGGCGATCATGTCGCCTCCGGTCCGGTCCATCATGCGGGCGACCATGCGATCGGCCATCTCGATGACGGTGAGATTGACCTGGCGCGCCACCAGGGCCTCGAGAATGATGCATCCGATGAAACCCGCCCCCATCAGCACGACATTGTCGCCGGGTTTCGTGTGCTCCATGATCCGGCGGGCATCGGCCAGGGTCC
>CAZJRX010000416.1:0-2205 GCA_964548145.1 uncultured Pseudomonadales bacterium
ACGCCCGGTGCGGAACGTTCGAGCAGGCGTTCGCCGACGGTCAACATCCACACACCCGGATTCGCGTTGGCACCCAGCGTGCCCATCGAGTGGCTCCAGGTGTTCGCCATGTCGATGGCGGCGTGGTGGTTGTCCTTCGCGGCATTGAGCAGGGGATCGGTAACCGGCATGGGTGCCGAGGTGCCGAGCAGAGCCAGTGCACGGCAGGAATCGGGGTTGGTCGTGGCGAAGCGGTGGGCCACCAGCGAGCCCATGCTGTGTCCCACAACCGCGGCCCGTTCGATCGACAGCGCGCCGAGCAGCCTGCCAAGCCAATCGGCCATGGCGTCGATGCGGTCGAAGGCCGGGCCTTCGGAACGACCGTGACCGGGCAGGTCCACGGCCGCCACGCGTAGACCCTGGCGGGCGAAGTACCGGGCCGGCAACGTCCACACGGTGTGATCCATGCCGGCGCCGTGTACGAACACAACACCCGCCGCGTCGGCATTGGCATGGCCGGAGCCGTTGCCGACATAGACCGTGCGGCCGTCGAGGTCGAGGCGGGTGCCGCTCATCGAGATCGTCGGGACGCGCGTCGCAGCGCCCGGCCGAGGTCGTCGATGAGGTCACGCGGATCTTCAAGGCCGATCGAGAGCCGTACCAACCCCTCGCCGATACCGGCGGCGGCGAGGGCCGCAGCATCCATACGATGGTGGGTGGTGCTCGCGGGGTGAATGACCAGCGATTTCGCGTCACCGACGTTGGCGAGGTGGGAGAAGATCGACAGGTTCTCGATGAACGTCCGCCCCGCGTCCCGGCCGCCCTTGATGTCGAAGCTGAACACCGCGCCCGCGCCCTTCGGCAAGAGGCGGGCGCTGAGGTCGTGGTCGGGATGGGACGGTAACTCCGGATAGCTGACGGACTCCACCGCCTCGTGTTCATCGAGGAAGGCCACCACCTCGCGGGTGTTCGCAACGTGCTTGTCCATGCGGATCGGCAAGGTCTCGAGCCCCTGCAGCACATGGAACGCGGTGGTGGGCGACATGCAGGCGCCGAAGTCGCGCAGCCCCTCGCGCCGGGCCCGGACGATGAATGCCTGGGGGCCGAACTCCTCGGCGAACACCAGGTCGTGGAAACCCTCGTACGGCTCGGTGAGGGTCGGAAACTTGCCGGATGCCTCCCAATCGAAAGTGCCGCCGTCGATCACGACCCCGCCGATGACGATGCCGTGACCGCTCAGGAACTTGGTTGCCGAGTGGAATACGAGGTCGGCACCCAAGTCGATGGGCTTGCAGAGATAAGGCGTTGCGAACGTGGAATCGACCAAGAGCGGCACCTTGGCCGCATGGGCGACTTCCGCGACAGCAGGCACGTCAAGCACCTCCAGACCGGGGTTGCCGAGGATCTCGCCGAACACGAGGCGGGTGTTGTCGCGGATGGCGCCCCCGAATGCCGCAGGCGAGCGCGGATCGACGAACGTGGTCTCGATGCCGAACCGAGGCAACGTGTACTGCAGCAGGTTGTGCGTTCCCCCGTAGAGCGACCGCGATGCGACGACGTGGTCGCCGGCGGAACAGATGGTCGACACGGCGAGGTGCATGGCGGCTTGACCGCTGGCCACGGCGATGGCGGCGACGCCGTGTTCGAGGGCGCTGATCCGCTCCTCCAGAACCGCGTTGGTGGGGTTCGACAAGCGGGAATAGACGTGCCCCGCACGTTCGATGTTGAACAGGCCAACGGCGAAATCGCTGTCCGGGAACACGAACGACGCGGATTGGTAGATGGGGGTCGCCCTGGCGCCGGTGGCGGCATCGGGCCGCTGCCCGGCATGCAGCGCGAGGGTGTCGAATCCCGTGGGGCGGGGACCCCGATGCTCGTCGTCGGCCATCGAGACATGCTACCAGCCCCGGCCGCGTGTCGTGCGAGCGGCGGGTGCCGCCCTGTCAGTTAGCCCTGCCTGGGGCGCGACGGTGTCGTAACCAACCGCCGCAGCCGCAGGGCCCGGCTCTGTGGAGCGCATGGCAAATAGGCTATAGCCGATCAGTCCGATGACGAGCGTGAACCCCAAGGCCATCGTTGTGAAAAGGACGTTGAACTTGCCCGAGAACTCGCGATGCTGTGCCTCGATCTTGGCGTCGAGAGCTTTGAACTGGGAGTCCAGGGATTCGAATTGGGAATCCACGGCTTCGAATCGGGAATCCAGGGATTCGAATCGGGAATCCACGG
>CAZJRX010000417.1:0-2203 GCA_964548145.1 uncultured Pseudomonadales bacterium
CGGCCGCCGCAATGGACGACTCGTCACCCGATGCACACCGTATCACTCGCGTCCGTCACCGTCTGATGGGAAGCATTGGTGCCCCAACTGTCTCCTTCGCGACGAGGTCACTGGCAGTGAGCCTGCCGTGAGAATGCGCCAATGGCCCTTCCCAGACCGGCACCATCGTCGCCGAGGGTCGCGTATTGGGACGCGCAACCGTTGAAGGGGGAGTAAGGAACCCCACCTGTGGGGAAGCGTCCTAGGTCGCCGTGGGCTAACTGCCACGGCGGGATGTGGATGGTGGCCCGCCAAACTCCTCCGAGATCATTCCCCAGAGTCGCCTCGCAGGACGGAATCGCACGTTTCCATGAAGCGGATTCATCGGTGGGCGGTAACTTCGTCGCCGTCCAAACGAAGGTTGGGTTGCCGATTCACCCAACCCGCTCGAGGACGACATGGCGTCGAAGATCAAGGCCGAGAAGATCGCTAGTCCCCGGAAGGCCAAGACGCCTGTCGGCGACCCGATCCCGGATGTCTCTTCAACGTCCGACATCCGCCCCGCTGCCATTCCGGCCATGGGCGATCCCGGCAAGCCCGATCCCGATCAGCTCGAGTTGCCGATGACACCGCCGAAGCGACAGCGGCTACCCGAGGACCGGCCCAGGACCAAGGTCCAACGCGCCACTCGGAAGGAATCGACGGAGCACGAGCGGTACATGGAGGGGCTGCGCCGGGAGCGGGGCGGGGATGACTAGGTCTGTTCTCCATATGGAGTGCGAGCATGGGCTGAACGGGTGCGTCAGTTGACCAAATTGTCGTTGGTCCCCGTCCAAGTCCACACCTGCACGCTCGCGGTAGTGCGCGCGGCGAGGACGGTCTAGCACCAATGCCGGAAGCAGCCCTGCCCAACGGCCTGACCCTCGTCTAACACGACGCCGGAGAGGGTTGGCTCGCCGGGCAACTCAAGGAAGATCCGCGAGCGATTTCGCAAGCCCGTACCCTCGAGGAACTGATCGAGAAGATCGCGGACGCCAAGCGCCTGTTGGACGAATCCGACTCTGCCTAGCTTGGCCAAGTATGGGCCTTGGGCCCGATCTGGGCGGAACGACACTAAAGGAATCGGCGTCAAGCGAAGGTGTCGGGCAAATGCGATCTGAAAGCCGCACGACAACAAGGGACCGGGCTATACGATGCCCTGCCTCCGCCGCATCAGACCACCACCCGAGGAAACCACATGAACGACAACACGCACGGCGACCGGACCGGAATCGGGCCGCAATCGTCAAGCGACACGAAGTTCCGCCGACGCATGCGGCTGCACCAGAGCTGGTACCGGAAGGAGGTTCTGCGCGTGCCCTACGGCACCGGCCCCAACGAGTCCTCGTCCACGTCCTACGGAAACATGCTCGACGCGGCATCGGCGGAGCGGGGTCTGAACTTCCTGTCGCCCGGCATCCACTCCCTGGCCAGGGAACGGATCGCGGAGGGCCAAGGCGCGGTCGACCCGTTCCGGCTGCTTCGCAACATGCTCACCAGCCAAGCGATGTGCTTCAACCTTTTCGGAGAGCTTGCGCTCGACCACGGACTCGCCACCGCGCTCGTCCGATGCCTTTGCGGGGAACACGTCCGCCTCGTGACGTCGGTGCGTTTCGAATGGGCACCGGATCCCCGTGTCGAGTACCTAGACGATGCCACCGCGTTCGACGCGTTCATCGAGTACGAGGCGTCGGACGGCACGCCGGGGTTCGTCGGCGTCGAGACCAAACTCACCGAGCCCTTCTCGGAGAAGGTCTACGATGGCGAGAAGTACCGCCGGTGGATGACGCCGGACTCGCCCTGGCGCGCCGATGCGGCGAGCGAAGCGTCCGAGGTCGCGCGCAACCAGCTATGGCGAGACCACCTCCTCGCCTGGTCGATGCTGCGACACCCGGACTCAAAGTTCCGGCACGGACGTCTCGCCGTCGTGTTCCACGGCGAGGACCTCGACACCCGCCGGGTGGTCGATGGCTACCGACGGCTCCTGCGCGACGAGACAACGTTTCAATCGCTCGAGTTGGCCGACGTCGTGTCGGCTTGGCGGCCCGAGGCTGGAGAATGGTTGTCGACGTTCGAGGAACGCTACCTGGCCCTTTCGCAGAGCCAGGCGAGTCACACCTGACGTGCCTCCGACTTGGTCGGCGACGCAAGCCAGCATCTCGCCGTTGCCGACCTTGTACCGCAG
>CAZJRX010000418.1:0-2202 GCA_964548145.1 uncultured Pseudomonadales bacterium
CGGCGAGGTAGATTACATCGTACCTGTGCCGGCAGGGGCAGCCAGGACAGCTGAACGAGGTATCGACATAGTGGCCCAGACCGGCAAGCATCTGAGTTGGCAGCTTGGGATCCCCATGCACGCGGATTTCCTCAGGAGGAGGGGGCACTCGAAACGGTCCCGGTCCGTGGGGAGAGCCGACCTCGCTTCGCAGTACGAGTTCAATGAGAATAAGGCAGAGGAAGTACGCGGACGAACAGTGATGTTGCTCGACGACGTCATGAACCGCGGACACACAGCGGGGGTGTGTGGCACGCTGCTGAAGAAGTTCGGATGTGCACGACTCGTGCTGCTCGTGCTTGCTCAGTCGGAGAGCTCGCTGCAGTCCAATCGACACGCGCCCGAGGCAGGACCGGCTGGCTGAAAGCCAAGCGCCGCTCGCGTCGGTTGAAGCGAAAAGACGGCGGAGACGTTGACAAAAATGCCGTAACCCGTTTGGGTCGGGCGGGGCGGCCGGCGACGAGAGATGAGGGTGACGACGCAACGTATCGAAACGCGACTCGACGAAGCGACCATAAGGGAGCTGGACGGTTGGCGCGCGGGCCGCACGCCACGGCCGTCGCGGTCGGAGGCTGTGCGGTTGCTGCTTGAGGAAACGCTTGGCCGTGACCGGCGGGCCGAACGCCACGTGGAGGCTGGCGGCCGGGGTGCCAACGCCGTGCGGCTGGGTGCGCTGTACGCGCTTGAGCGGGTCACGGGCTTCGGGCCGGTCAAGTTCCGCGCCCTACACGAGGCAGGCGTCGAACCATCGGCGGCGTTGGAACGTCCCGAGGTTCTGCCGTTCAAGGGACGCACCGGCGACAAGCTCCGGCGAGGGATCGAATCGCTGTCGCACGCCGATCTCTCCGCAGCCAGCGCGAGGGCAGACGATCAGGTCGAACGGGCGACGGCCATCGGCGCCTCAATTCTTACGCATGGCGATCCAGACTACCCGGAGAGTGTGTACGCCAGCAACTACCCGGTGCCGGTGCTTTACGTACGCGGCGATCCGTCGGTGTGGGCTGGCGGGACGGCGGTCGCCGTTGTCGGCTCACGGAAAACGCGCAAGCCCTACGCAAGTGCGGCCAGGTTATTTGCGGCGGTGGCGGCGCGGAATCGGGTGCTGGTGGTGTCGGGCTTCGCGACGGGGGCAGACTCGATCGGCCACCAGGGCGCCCTGGAGGCGGGGGGGCGGACCGTGTGCGTAATGCCCTGCGGGCTGGACAACGTGTTTCCGCCGGAGAACCGCGGGCTGTGGGAGGAACTGCTGGCGGATACGCACGCCGTTTTCGTCAGCGAGTTCGGATTCGGGCAGCGCGCGTCGTCGTTGCTGCTACGTAAGCGCAACAAGCTGATTGTGGCGTTCGTTCAGGGCGTGATGGTGGCCCAGTCGGCGGTGAACGGCGGAGCGATGAACGCCTACCGCTTCGCACGGGAGCAGAAAAAGCCGGTGGCTGCGTTCGGCGACGACGGTTCCGAGGATACGACCGGCAACGCCGTCATCGGGCGCGACGCCCGCACGGGCGGTTATGTGCTCCAGTCGACCGGTAGGGAGTCTGAATACCAATCGTGGCTGCGGAAACTCTCCTCCTGGACCTAGACGGGACGGTGTGGGACAGCCGCGCGTGGTACGCCGACGCGATCGCCGAGCTGTCGGACACCCCGGTCTCGGAAATTGCCAATAGGCTCGATGCAGGCGAAAGCATTGCGCGCGTGTCGCGGGACTGCGGAGTGCGCGACAAAAGTCTGACCCGCGCGGCCAAAGAGAACGGAACCTCTATTGAGCTCTACGCGCAGGTGATCGACACGCTGGACCGCTTACAGGCAAGAGGGACTGTGATCGGTGTCGTCTCGAATCTGTCCGGATGGTTGGCCAGACCCTTACTGGATTCGACCGGCGTCGGAGCGTACGTCACGGCCACTGTGACCCCCCGGCGGGGAGTGCCGTCGAAACCGAAACCGCATGGCATCCAGAAGGCACTGAAAGAGATAGGCCGGACAGCGGGCGCAGGGACCTGGTTCGTTGGTGACGGGGTTACCGACGCTCAGGCCGCCCAGGCAGCGGGCGTGCAGTTCGCTTGGGCGTCCTACGGTTACGAGGCTGATGCACCAGGCGGCACCGCCAGGGTGCTCTCAGGATTCGAGGATATACTTAAACTGTGAGATTTCTCTACAAGATTCACA
>CAZJRX010000419.1:0-2183 GCA_964548145.1 uncultured Pseudomonadales bacterium
ATGGCGAGGCCGAGCTCGTAGCCGAGTTGGGTCGTCTTGCCCCAACCGATGTAGGACAGAGGCGTCGTGGACGTCCAGAACGGCGAGAGTTGGTCGCGTGGGCTGCCGGCATCGTGGGTGATCACGGTATTGTCGACATCCACGGTCTGATTGAGTTCGTTCAGCACCCGGTAGGGATTGATCGGCGCCTCGTTGTTGGTGCGCTTGGCTTGCCACTCCGCCAGCCAGGCCGCCTTGAGGTCGGCGATGCGTTTCTGCACCGTGCCGCGCCGGTTCTCGGCTTGGGCGTGGTCGCGGTCGGCCATCGCTTCGGTGAGGGCGGCGAGGCTCAGTTTCGCGTCGCCGATGAGCGCGTACTCGGCGGCGACGTCCTTGGCCAGGTCCATCGGATCCAGCGTTGCGTGGACAATGGTCTTGCCGCGCGGCATGGGTACGCCGAAGCCGGTTAGCGCAAAGCTGCAGCCGACGCCGAATATCACGTCGGCTTCGTTGAGGAACGTCTTCACGGTGCGGGGGTTGGCTCGGCCACCGGAGCCAAGCGCCAACGGGTGGGTCTCGTTGAAAGCGCTCTTGCCCTCGAGACTCGTCGTCACGGGAATCTGCCACTCTTCGGCAAACGCCTTGAGTTCCTCCCACGCCTCGGCATAGTGCACGCCTTGGCCTGCGTAGATGACTGGCCGTTCAGCATTGGCAAGGACTTCGGCGGCCCGGTCTACGTCCGCAGGGTCCGGACCGACGCGCGTTGCGTAACTCGGTGTGTGCGCCCAGCCCTCTGGCACGTCCTCGCCGAATACATCCACCGGAACTTCAATGAGTACCGGACCGGGGCGACCGTTGCGCAATTGGAAGAACGCCCGGCGCATCACCTCCGGGATGGCCCGGCCCATGGTGAGCGGCTCCGCCCACTTGGTGACGTGGCGCATGTTGAGCGTCGAGTTGAAATTCGGGTAGTAGTTCGCCAACCGTCGCGGGTACCCGGCCGGCAATACGAGGATCGGTGCCGACTCGGAGTACGCCTGGGCAACGCCGCCGAAGGCATTCTCGGAGCCGGGGCCGTGTTGCATGGTGAACACGCCGATCTTGTTCCCCGACGACAAACGCGAGTAGGCGTACGCCATGTGCAGGCCGATGCGCTCCTGGCGCACGACGATGGTACGGATATCAGCCACGGCGGCGGCTTCGATGATCGGGTTCACGGGGTAGGTGAAGATCGTGTCGATCCCCTCCCGCTTCATCGCGTGGGCGATGGCGGCAGCTACTTTCATGGGGTATTCCTTTTCTCGGTCTGTCGTGGCGGCGGCCGGCCGGCGAACCGGCGGCAACCGAACACTGTGCGCGATATCTGCGTCCGGCGCAAACCGCATGACGGTCCGGACGCCGTTTCGGTGTACCCGAGCGGTCGAATCCGCTACGTTAGCGCTTGTCTTGCTGATCGGCCGAGATCCATGCCGGGCGTTCACGACCGCGGCGGCCTACCGTCACTCGAACGTATCGACCGAACCTCCCACGAGTGGGCGGATTGGGAGCACCTGGTCAACGCTCTCCTCGGCATCCTGCGCCGACACGACCTGATCAACGTCGACGAGCTGCGTCGCGGAATCGAGACGATGGCTCCGGCGGAGTACGAGTCGAGCACCTACTACGAGCGCTGGTCGGCGTCCATCGAGACCATCCTGGTGGAGAAAGGCATCCTCTCGACGGATGAGATCGACGTTGCGGTGCGAGAGGTCGATTCGCAATGGGAGTAGACCGGATCGGGACGAGGCATCTCGGAATCGGTGACGTCGTCGCGGTTCGGGATGAGGCCCCGGCCCATCACCACCGCACGCCCTGGTTCGTGAAGGGCAAAATCGGGCGGATCGCCGCGATCAACGGCCGCTTCTTCAATCCGGAGTCCCGTGCGTATGGGCGCGACGGTTTGCCCAAGCGCCGGCTGTGTTCGGTTGAGTTCCGCCAGGTCGACCTTTGGGGCGTACGCTACCGCGAGAACGCCGGGGATCGTCTCGTCATCGATATCTACGAACACTGGCTGGACCCTGTCGTTTAGATGAGCAACGACCGAGACCACCCCGGCGTGCGTGACGACGTGCTGCTCAGCGCGCGTGCAAAGCGCGCGATCGGCATGCATCGCCTGCTGGTGGCCAAGAACATCATCGGTGCCGACGAAGTACCCCCGATGATCG
>CAZJRX010000420.1:0-1629 GCA_964548145.1 uncultured Pseudomonadales bacterium
TCAACCCCGGTGGCGTGCGCATCGGTACGGCCGAAATCTATCGGCAGGTGGAGGCCATCGGCGAGGTCACGGACTGTGTGGCGATCGGCCAGGACTGGGATGGCGACACGCGCATCGTGCTATTCGTCGTTACGCGCGAGGGCGCAACACTGGACACGGACCTCGAGAGCGCGATCAAGCGGCGAATCCGCGATCGGGCGAGCCCTCGGCACGTCCCCGCGGTGATCGTCGAGGTACCGGACATTCCGCGTACCCTGAGCGGCAAGATTGCCGAACTCGCCGTGCGCGACGCCGTGCATGGACGGGAGGTGGCCAACACGACGGCCATGGCGAACCCCGAGGCGTTGGCGGCGTTTCGGAATCGACCCGAGTTAGGGGCTTAAGTCAGAAACCCCCGTCCTGATCCTTCAGGCGGGCAATCTCTTCTTCCGCATCATGGTCTTCAAACAGTTCGAACAACCGATTGAGCATGTCCACGCGTCGCTGGCGACGGTCGGTCGGGATACCGAGCACCGCATCCCGGTGGCGCAAAACAGCCCGACGGATCGCCCCGGACGTGGAACAGCCGTAGCGCTGCGCGAGTTCCCGGGCAGCCTCCCGAACCTGATCGTCCAGGACAAGCGTTGTTCGATGGGACGTAGGATATGGCCGCGCTTTCAGTCCACCGACGTTGTCCTGATCCGATTCTCAATCTCCCCGGCCCAGATTGCAGGCCCCGTGACGTGCACGGACTCGCCCCGCGCGTCGACCGAGACGGTCACTGGCATGTCTCGGACCTCGAACTCGTAGATCGCCTCCATGCCTAAGTCCGGAAACGCCAGCAACGTCGATTTCGTGATGGCCTTGGCAATCAGGTAGGCCGCACCGCCGACCGCGATCAGCGACACGGCGGCGTTGTCGCGAATCGCCTCGACCGCAGACGGCCCACGTTCCGCCTTGCCGATCATGCCGAGGAGTCCCGTCTTCTCAAGCAGTGTGCGCGTGAACTTGTCCATGCGCGTGGCCGTCGTGGGTCCGGCCGGGCCGATCACCTCGCCCCGTACCGGGTCGACCGGGCCGACGTAGTAGATGAACCGGTCCTTGAGATCGACAGGCAAAGCTCCGTCCCGGTCGATCAAGTCGACGAGGCGCTTGTGCGCCGCGTCGCGGCCGGTGAGCATGCGACCGGACAGCAGTAGGGTTTCCCCGGCACGCCACGTGGCGACCTCGTCACGAGTCACCGAGTCGAGGTCGACGCGCCTGACGTCATCGCCGAGTTCGAAGGGAACGTCCGGCCAATCGTCGAGATCCGGTGGCTCGAAGGTTGCCGGACCGGTCCCGTCGAGTTCGAACTTCACGTGGCGCGTCGCCGTGCAGTTCGGGATGACCGCCACCGGTTTGTTCGCGGCGTGCGTCGGATACTCAAGCACCTTCACGTCCAACACGGTCGTCAAGCCGCCGAGACCCTGGGCACCGATGCCAAGGGCGTTGACCTTGTCGAAGAGTTCGAGGCGGAGTTCCTCGGCACTGTCCGCAGGGCCGCGGGCGCGCAGTTCGTGGATATCGATCGGCGCCATCATCGCTTCCTTCGCAAGCAGCATGGCCTTCTCCGGCGTGCCGCCGATGCCGACCCCGAGGATTCCCGGCGGG
>CAZJRX010000420.1:1639-2127 GCA_964548145.1 uncultured Pseudomonadales bacterium
TCGGCACGGCCGAGAGGATCCAATCCGCGACCGAATCCGACGGATTGAGCATAGTGAACATGGCCTTGGCCTCGCTGCCGCCGCCCTTGGCGGCCACCTCCACGGTTAGCTTGTCGCCCTGCACGAGGCGGGTGTGGACCACCGCTGGCGTGTTGTCGCCGGTGTTGACCCGCGCGCCGTTCGGGTCGGCGAGCACCGAGCCGCGAAGGACGTTTTCGGGGGCTAGGTAGCCGCGTCGGACGCCTTCGTTGACCATGTCCTCGACGCTCATGTCGCCTTCCCATCGGACCTCCATGCCGACTTCGAGGAAGACGATCACGATCCCGGTGTCCTGGCAGATGGGGCGCTTGCCAAGGGCGCACATCCGCGAGTTGACGAGCACTTGCGCGAGCGCGGCCTTGGCCGCTGTCGACTCCTCGCGCTCGTAGGCCGCAGCCATGGCACGGATGAAATCGGGCGGGTGGTAGTACGAGATGTACTGCAGCGCG
>CAZJRX010000421.1:0-324 GCA_964548145.1 uncultured Pseudomonadales bacterium
GTTCGAATCGACAGCGCTGGCAGTCGACGGCGTGATCTACAACGTGCAGATGCCCAACGACGTGGTGGCACTCGACGCAGTCACGGGCCGCAAGTTCTGGCAGTACACGCACGTGATGGGGGAAAAGGTTAACGTTTGCTGCGGTCGGATCAACCGGGGCCTCGCGATCCTTGGCGAGACCCTGTACATGGGCACGATCGACGGCAAGCTCGTCGCGCTGGACGCCAAGACCGGCGCGGTGGTCTTCTCCAAGCAAATCGTCGACCCGACGGGGGGATATTCCCTGACGCACGCCCCGCTGGTAGTGAAGGACAAGATCATCGT
>CAZJRX010000421.1:334-2121 GCA_964548145.1 uncultured Pseudomonadales bacterium
TAGGCTCGGCCGGAGGCGAGTACGGCATCCGTGGTTTTATCGCGGCGCTGGACCCGAAGAACGGCGACGAGTTGTGGCGCTTCAACACGATTCCCGGCCCGGGCGAGCCTGGCCACGAGACGTGGTCCGGCGATTCGTGGAAGCGGGGCGGCGGCTCCATCTGGCTGACGGGGTCGTACGATCCCGAACTGAACCTGACCTATTGGGGCGTGGGCAATCCGGCCCCTGACTGGAATGGCGACGTGCGCCTGGGCGACAACCTGTACTCGGACTCCGTCGTGGCGTTGAATGCCGACACGGGCGAGCTGGAATGGTACTTCCAGTTCACGCCGCACGACGAGTGGGATTGGGACGCGGTGCAGATCCCCGTCCTGGTAGACCGAGAGTGGGAGGGCAAGCCGCGCAAGTTGATGCTGTGGGCCAACCGCAATGGCTTCTTCTACGTTCTCGATCGCGTCACCGGCGAGTTCCTGCACGGCAAGAACTTCGTCAAGGTGACGTGGGCCAAGGGCCTGGACGAAAACGGCCGACCCATCAAGATCCCGGAGGCTTCTCCGACGCGCGAGGGCGTGCGTGTTTGGCCGGCCGTGCAGGGTGGCACCAACTGGTATTCGCCGGCGTATAGCGAAAGGACCGGCCTGTTCTACGTGTCCTCCTGGGAGTACTCGAGCGTCTATCACAAGGGCGACCCGCTGTATACGCGGGGCAACCGCTACGTGGGCAGTCTGCCGCAAGGCGTTTGGCCGAACACGATGGAGGACGAGGAGGAGCAGCAGGGCCACGGCGCGATCCGGGCGCTCTCGCCCGACACGGGCGACCTCGAGTGGGAGTTCAAGATGACGGGCGTCGGCGAGAGCGGCATTCTCTCGACAGCTGGGGACATCCTTGTCACCGGCACGATGGATGGCTACATGCTGGTGCTGGACTCGTTCACGGGCAAGAAGCTTCTCTCGCTCAACTTGGGAGGGAAGATCGCCAACTCGCCGATCACCTTCACGGCCCAAGGCAGGCAGTACTTGGCTGTCACCTCAGGCAACGCCATGTTCGTATTCGGGCTGCGGTAGCCGCGCTGCTCGACTCGCCGTCGCGGGTACTGGACGCCGGGTTCACGAACCATGGCGCGATCTTGAGACGGGGTCCCCGGGGGATCCTTGTAAACTGATCCTTTGACGGACGGTGCGAGCGCGAATCGCTTTCGGCCAGTTCGCTGCTTCAACGCGGAAATCGACTCCCTTGCAGAGCGGTCGAGCGACGAGGGCGCGTCCGCACCGAAAGAGGTTCGTGTGCGCTCAAGGCGATCCTGTCGATCGGGAGAATCGTGTCTGAGACAAGCTTGCTGATCGATCTGGCGCTGCTGGTCGGCATGGCGATCCCAATCGTGGCCTTGGCACACCGTCTGTCAGCCCCGCCTCTGGTGGGATTCCTGGTAGCCGGAGTCTTGGTGGGTCCCAACGGATTCGGGCTGATCGGAGCCACGGACGAGGTCGAGCTCCTCTCCGAAGTCGGCGTCGCCCTGCTGCTCTTCGCCGTGGGCCTGGACCTGTCTCTTTCCCACGTCCGCCAATGGGCGCGCGCGGTATTCCTTGGCGGCGGGTTGCAGATGGTCGGCACACTGCTCGCGGTGGCTGTGGCAGCGATCGCGCTAGGCCTGCCGCCGGTCCAGGGGATCTTCTACGGAGCTCTGGCCGCGATGTCCTCGACCGCCATCGTCACCAAGACGTACTCGGACAGGGCCGAGCTGGATTCGGCGCACGGGCGTGCCGTGATTTCCATTCTGCTCTTCCAGG
>CAZJRX010000422.1:0-2066 GCA_964548145.1 uncultured Pseudomonadales bacterium
GGTGGGAGTAGACCGCCTGCCGGTTGGCGTCGTCGGAATCGATGACGATGGCGTGGGCGATGCGATCCGGGAAGTAGACGCACGGGTCGGGGCCCGCCGTCCAGGCTTCGACTGAGTTATCTGCGGGGTTGTCGATCACGGCGTTGTCCGCAGCATTCAGATGGTGGTCGGCGTCAGTGTCCCACTTGCGCGCCGCGTTGTCGCTGCTCACAGTACCTTGGGCGACTTGAATCACCCCGACTATCCCTTCGTCGCCAATGCGTCGCGACACCGAAGCGTGTCAATCGCTTCATTCGCAGGGGTCGATAGGCGAGTCGTGAATCTGGCGCCAAGGAACCAAGCGACTGCGATCCGAATTGCGCCGGGATTCGTCACCACCATAGACCACGACCACCTCGGCGTGCGTCCCCGCCTCGCCGAGTTGCCGCCGAATGCGCCTCGCGCTGTCGAACAGGCTCGACGATGGCGTCTTCGCCGACTTTGCCTCGATCAAGGTCATGCCGCTCGGGTCGTCGACGACGAGATCGAGCTCGCCGCCACCGCGTTCGCGGTAGTAGGACAAGCCGCGTGTTTCGCCGCGATGCGTTCGGTGTTTCAGCACTTCCGAGACCACCCAGGTCTCGAAGAGAGCACCGCGCAACGGATGCGAGACAAGCTGTTCCGGCGCTCGGATGCCGAGCAGCCAACATGCGAGCCCCGTATCGAAAAAGTAGAGCTTCGGCATCTTGATGAGCCGTTTGCGGACTCTGCCGCTGAATGCGGGCAGATGGAAGGCGATGAAACTCGCTTCCAAGATGCTGAACCACGACTTGGCACTCGGTTGGCTGCTCCCGCAGTCGTCGGCCAGTGACGAGTAGTTGAGAAGTTGCCCCGTGCGCCCAGCACAAAGCCCGAGGAAACGCTGGAACGCCCCAAGGTCTCCCACGTTGCTGATCGCACGAACGTCGCGCTCGATGTAGGTGCCGACGTAGGACCGCAGCCACTCCGACGGGTCGAGCTCTTGATCGAGTATCCGAGGGTAGCCGCCGCTCATGATCGCCTCTTCGAGGGTCGCCGGGTGGTTCGCGAACCGACTGACCTCGTTCCAGGACAGGGGCAGTAGCTGATGCAGCGCCGTCCGACCGGCCAATGATTGGCTCACGGACTCGATGAGCGCGAGATTCTGCGACCCGCTCAGTATCCAACGGCCGGGGGTCGGATCGTCGTCAATGGTCCCCTGCAGATACGAGAGCAGGTCCGGGACACGCTGCACCTCGTCGATAACCGCACCGTCCGGGAACTGCGCAAGGAACGCCCTCGGGTCTTCAACGGCGAACGCCCTGTCGTCGGGCGCTTCCAGCGACCGATACGGACGGTCGGGAAACGTGGCTCGGCAAAGGGTCGTTTTTCCGCTCTGGCGCGGCCCGGTTACGGTCACCGATGGCGACCAGCTTGCTGCCCGCTCAAGCTGCGCTGCCAAGTCCCGGACAATCATGGTATTGCGAAAACTACCACGCTGATTTGACAGATTCAAACTCGGATTTTGAATCTGTCATAACACTGCGGGCGCGCCTTTGCACCTTGGCGGCCAATGACCCCGCGCACAGTGTTAGTGTCCCCCCTTGCACGGCTTCCTTGACGCTTGTGCGTGACGCTTGGAGAGACCCATGGACCGACTGAATTCCGTTATCGACTCGATCAACGCCTTCGCGTGGGGGCCGCCGATGCTCGGCATGCTCGGGGTAACCGGCGTGCTGTTGACCCTTGGTCTGGTGTTCATGCCGTGGCGCAAGATCGGCTACGGCTTCCGGCTGCTGTTCGATCGGTCCGACCCGACCGGTTCCGGGGAGGTCAAACCGTTCAACGCATTGATGACGGCACTCTCGGCAACGGTCGGCACCGGGAACATCGCCGGGGTCGCCACGGCCATCGCGCTGGGCGGCCCCGGCGCGATCTTCTACATGTGGCTCATTGCCCTCTTCGGCATGGCGACGAAATACGCGGAAGCGGTGTGCGCGGTCACCTACCGCGAGGTGGACAAGAACGGTAAACATGTCGGCGGGCCCATGTACTACCTGCGCAACGGT
>CAZJRX010000423.1:0-2062 GCA_964548145.1 uncultured Pseudomonadales bacterium
TGGCAGATGCCGGTGGCCTTGATCTCGACCAGCACCTCGCCGGCCTTCGGCCCCGCGAGGGTGACGGTCTCGATGGTCAGCGGCTTGCCTGCCTCGTGGGCGACCGCGGCTCGGGTTTCCATGGTGCGGCTCTCCTGTGGGTTGCGGTGATCGGCCGGTCGAAAAGCTATCACACTCCATGCCGCGATTTGGTACGATGGTCCCGTGACCGCGGTTCGGGAGAATGCCCGGCACCGACGTCCGTGGTGTGATCGTGAAGTGCCGTCGTCGCGTGTCCACGCCGGTCTCGCCCCCGGATTGCCGGCGGGTTCAGCGGGATGAACATTCCCTTGCCCGCGGGATCGTCGGATCCTCCCCCTCCCCATAGAGGAACGGAATGCTTCGTTCACAAAGTTCGACGACGAATTCCTGCTTCACCCTGCGCTGTGCCGCTTCCAATTTCTCTGCCGCTTCGTACATCCGGGGATGGTCAGTCGGCAGCCAGTCCGGTCGTCGGTACCTGATTTGGCACAGACCGCGATATCCCATCATGATGTAGCGTAGCGCGAGCGCGGGTGTCCCCGGCTTGTTCCTGGGCCAGCCCGTTGATTTCCATCCAATCAGTTGTTGTGCGAGGAACTCCCACGTTCTCTCGAACAGGTCTCGACCGTAGATCCAGATTTCACGCATCTCCGCACGCCGTGCCGCCGGATGGCTGATTGTGGCGAGACTGCAGATGTCCGGGACTGGTCGATGTGCCTTCTCCCACTGGTCGAGAGTTTCTCTCGCCAGCATTTCCATCTGGGCACGTGTGTTGGTCGCTCGTCCCAGCCCGCTGTAAATTGGCCATCGACCGAACTCGTTACTCAAGTTCAGCCGTGTTGCGACGGTACCCCGGGGGGTTGCAGACGGCTTCCATCAGGATGTCCACGACGCCTGACGGACACCCTGTGAACAGCCACGTTGCTCCCATGTGCCATCGGTTGGCGGTTCGGATCCGGGCTTGCCCCTTCTCCCTCACGCGCTCCTTGAAGTTTTCTCCGAGCGCCTCCCCAGCCTCCCTCAACACACGCTTTCTCTCTTCGTAGACGCTCCCCTCGCCCGGGGGCTCGCCCGCGCTGTCGAGCGGTAGTGCTCCGTCTACCTTCAGCAGGTCGCTCCCGTTCCCGGCTCCATGGTGCGTGGTGCCCGCGTACGCCTCGCAGCCGCCCTCCGAGCCCACGGCGCAGCCGTGGGTCTGTGGGGTCGCGCTCGTATGGGTTTTCGAGCTCTTGCTGCTCCATATTGCTGCGCTTGGCTTTCTCGTCGTTCCATCGACATGCAGTCGGCGAGCCGCCGAAGCACCATGCCCGCATGGTTCTTCAGGGCGCGGGTGAAACAGGTACGTGACAAGAACTGCTGTGGGTCGCGTCGTCGAGCGGGACGGTTCCAGCGACCATCTGCTCGAGCGCGATCGCAAATTCGTCCGGGCGGAACGAGCGGTCTTCGCGCACCTCGTGCCAGGGCGTGACGACCTTGTACCAGGGGTTTCTATTCGTCATCGTGTTCGAGACTCCGTGCCGACCGTATGCGCACACGCTTCTTGGTGGCGACGACGATCGCTCCGTCACGCATCGCATCCGCATGGCGTTCGATCAGGGCTCGCATGGCGTCCGCTCTCTCCATCGGAGTCATTTCGACAAGCCGTACGCATCCCCGGATGCGGCAGGCCGCGCAAGAAGACAAGCTCTCCGAAATCCTTGTCCTCGGTGATGAGCACGCGACCCTCTTCCCGGGCAAGCGCCAGCAACGCTTCGTCCGGCGCGTGGGGGAAGCGGTCCCGGGCGGAAAGGACATCGTGTCCGAGGTCTGCCAGCGTCGTCAGGAGAGGCCGCGACGCGGCGCATACATCGAGTAGAAACTTCACGAAACCTCTCGCACGGCGACGCGGTCATGCACGTGTTCCCCCGCCAATGATCGGTGAGCGAAGAGAAGGCATGCCTGGATGTCCTCCGGTTCGAGAAACGGATAATCCCTGAGTATGTCCTCTACGGTCCCCCCTGCCGCCAGATTGGCCAGGACATGCTCCACGGCGATTCGCATG
>CAZJRX010000424.1:0-1634 GCA_964548145.1 uncultured Pseudomonadales bacterium
GGGCGACCCATGGCGTTGTGGGCGCGGATGTAGGTCCACTTCCAGGTGTCGCGGTAGTCGTTGAACGTCCAGGTGCCGGGGAGCTCGCGCCGGATGTAGTAGCCGACCGGGGCGCCGTGCGCCGACAGCTTCACACCGCCGCGCGTGCGGCTCGTCAGGTCGTAGGGCATGTTCCAGGGGTTCGACAGTCTCGCCGGGTCGATCATCTGGATGGCGGTCCGGTAGGGGCGCATGCCCTCGCGCATCCATTCGGCGGTCGCTAACGCCTCGCCGTTGATGACGTAGGTCCCGACCGTCAGGCGAATCATCGACGTGAACGTGTTGTGCCGGGAGGCGTCCACCCAGCAGCCCAGGGACTCGGCCCAGCAGGTGAACTTCTGCTCGACTTCTTCCTGGAATTCCTCGGCCCACATTTCGTCGAGTCCGAGCATCTTGATTCTCGGCTTGCAGTTCAGCATGAACATCGACCCGACGATCGAGTCGCGGTGCAGTTGCTGGCCGGAGGCGACAAAGGAATCGTTGCGGATGGCGTCCCTGGCCCTGGAGTCCGCGAGACGCTTGCCCGGCAGGATGTCGCCATCGGCCGAGCGTTCCGGCGGGTCCCAGCCGGTCATCGTCCGGTCGAACCGGTCGCCCGCTTCGTAGGCTCCCCCCATCACGCCCGTGGTGGCCGGGCGCATCCTAACGCGCGGCTTGACGACCGCGTCAGACATCAGAAGTAAACCCGGAGCGGCCCCGATGGAGCCGTTGCAACTTCCTGCTCGAGCTGGCGAATCAGCGCCGCCAGTTTGGGAAGGTCGGCACGCGCGAACCGGATTTCCTCGCCATTCTGGTCGCGCAGTTCACGGACCTTGTCGCCCATGACCAACTTGTCGTAGGCGTCCTTGGCGGCATCGAGGCGTTCGGCGGTTGTGGCCATGGGCGACACCCTACCATCAAGCCAAATTGGACGCCAAACGCGGCTTTACGACCGCCCGTCAATCTGTGCAGAAACAATCCATCGTGGGTCCGTCCGGAAGATCCTCGTCGAACATATCCCCGGTCGACAGCGCAATCATCTTCAGTTCCCGCATACTGTGTGTGGGGATGAACTGCGCGTGCGCCGGGTCCATGTTTGGAGCATGCTCGGCCTGGTACGCTAGGCACCGGTCTTCCCACCCAATCCACTGGTCGATGTCCGACTTCCCATACTTCCGGTAATCGTTGCGGATCAACTGAACGATCTTCTTCGCCCCCTTGAGAAAGCACTTTGTACAGTTGCCCTCGTCAGACGTGATTCCGAGTTGGAAATTCTGGCGGTCCCAAAAGTCTCGTACCTCGTTGACGGTGATCTTGGTATGCACTAACGGAAATTCCGAATCACACCCGGTAGCCATGCGCTTGCGCCAGCGCTTGGGTTCATCGTACCGAAAACCAAGAACATTGCGGATGGCCTTGGCGTCGATGCCCCGATGCCGGCGCAGATACCGCTCAGTAGTCCGCACCTTCATTTCAGCCGTGCATTTTCGGTAGCGGGGTGCCGCGTGCGGCAACACCGCCTGGTTTTTCAACAACTGGTCAAACGGTTCCCCGTTGCGGCTGGCCGTGTCGAAACCAATCAGCCGCACGTCCTGGGCGAACGTCGTCTTGCCGTC
>CAZJRX010000424.1:1644-2054 GCA_964548145.1 uncultured Pseudomonadales bacterium
ATTTTCCGGTTCGGTGTATTCCAGCCACGTGACGTCGACGCCCAACGCTTCTTCGAACTGATGAACAAAGGCCAGGGTTTCCGGCCGCTCCTTGCCAGTGTTGGCGAAGAACAGTCCGGAATTCGGAGGAAGTTGCCCATCGTGCGCGTCCAGGATGTGGTAACTCATATAGCCGCTGGTTTCCCCGCCGGAAAAGTTGATGGGATAAAAGTGCCCGTCATCCGGGATTCGATACGATGTCATTTTCATCAGGCCAACCTCTTTGCCAAATCAGCGAGCGCACTCGCATCACGTTTCTTCGGGCGCACCGGGTTGGCATCGACGCCAGCCGGCGTGAACACCAGGTCGTTCGTGTCCCACTCTCCCGCCCAGGACGGCGGCTTCGTCCAATCGATCTGTTCGATGCCCAC
>CAZJRX010000425.1:0-2042 GCA_964548145.1 uncultured Pseudomonadales bacterium
CGTGGGGTTCGGCTTGATGGACATCCTGGGTTTGGGATTTCCGACCCGGCCACGTTCGCCAGACCGAAAAGAGAGGCCGCGATGATCCTGATCGACAATGCCGCGCAGCCGGGACTGCTCACGATGTCCGAATGCGTCGACGTGCTCGAGCGTGCGTTCGGCTCCATCGATTCGGGCCAGGCGATCTACCGCCCCAAGACCGACGTGAACGTCCCGAACTCCAAGACGAACGAATACTATCGCTTCGGCTCGATGGAAGGCTGGTTCGACGGCATCTTCGCCATTCGCTTCATGTCGGAGGTGATGGTGTTCGACCGCCGCGCGGACGGCTCGTGGCGCGAGGACAATTACTCCGTGGAGCCCGGCAAGAACTGTGCGGTGGTTCTGCTATTCAGCTCGGAGAACGGCGAACCCCTCGCCCTCCTCAACGACAACTGGATACAGCACATGCGCGTGGGGGGCACGGCCGCGCTTGGAACCAAGCTCCTGTCCCGCGCCGATGCCGAGACGGTATGCCTGATCGGCTCGGGCGGCATGGCGCAGACCTTTCTCGAAGGGATCTGTGTGGTGCGCCCGATCAGGAACGTGCGCGTGTACAGCCCTTCCCGCGGCAACCGCGAGGCCTACGCGGCAAGGATGAGCGAACGGCTGGGCATCGCGGTCGAACCCGTGGACGCGGCGCGGACGGCGATGGCGGGCGCCGATATCGTCGCGACGTGCACCAACTCCGGCGTGCCCGTGTTCGACGCGGATTGGCTCGAGCCCGGCATGCACGTCGTGTGCGTCGGCACCAACGAGGTGCCGCCCGAGGCGGTCCCGCGCTTCGACGTGGCCGTTCGCCAGGGCGTCCATTCCATGGCCCCGAGCGAGGAAAGCGCGCGCCACCGCGCCGGCATCGGCCTGAGCTACGCCGGCTTCGTCGCCGGCAGCGAGGAGGAGATGGCGCGGATTCCGGAGGGCGGCGCGGCCCACATCGACGCCGGCGCCTTTCCCATGTACACGGACCTCGTGGCCGGCCGCGCACCGGGCCGCACGGGCGAAGGGCAGATCAGTTTCTACTACTGCCACGGCAACCAGGGGCTGCAATTCGCCGCGGTCGGCGGCGCCATCTACCGCAACGCGCTGGCGGCGGGTCAGGGCACCCCCATGCCCCTCGACTGGTTCATCCAGGAACAGGGCATATAGGCGGTCACGGGAGTGTCCCGCGCGCGCCCACTCCGGGCTAGCGGCGGGCGTACTGCGCGGAGCCGAACATATTCTCTTGCGCTTCCCCAGGATCCAGTTCCGCGTTCACTTCGTCCCGGTACGCCACCAGGGTCTCGGCGCCCGCCCTGGAGGCGGGACGGGCGTCGATGACGTCATACCAGCTCTTGAGGTTGGGAAAATCGTCGAGATCCATCCCCTGGCGCTCGTGCAGGCGCAGCCAGGGATAGACCGACATGTCGGCGATCGTGTATTCGCCCGCGGCAAGCCATTCGCGGTCGGCGAGCCGTTTGTCGACAACGCCGTACAGACGCCGGGTTTCGTTGGCGTAGCGCTCGATCGCGTAGTCGATCTCATGGCCCATCTGCCGGGCGTGCAGGCGGAAATGATGATTCTGTCCCAGCATGGGACCGATCCCGCCCATCTGGAACATCAACCAGCACAGCGTCTCGTAGCGCAGGCGGTCGTCCTTGGGATAGAACATCCCGGTCTTTTCGCCGAGATAGATGAGCATGGCGCCCGACTCGAAGAGCGAGACCGGCTCGCCACCCGGCCCGTCGGTATCGATCATGGCCGGCATCTTGTTGTTCGGGCTCAGCTTCAGGAACTCGGGATCGAACTGATCGCCTTTCTGGATGTTGACGGGATGCACGCTGTACTCGAGACCGGTCTCCTCGAGCATGATGTGGATCTTGACGCCGTTCGGCGTGGGCCAAGTGTACAGCTCGATCATCGCCGTCGTCCTCCCGCAGCAATTCCAAACCCGGTCCCCGTTTCGGCCGACACCGACAATCCGGGTGGCGAGGTTCCGCCCCTGTTCTTTCCGTCCCCCTCCGCGG
>CAZJRX010000426.1:0-2028 GCA_964548145.1 uncultured Pseudomonadales bacterium
GCAAGGCATCATCGTAGAGGTTCTTGGTTCGTTCGAGTTGCTTCGCTAGGCGATCAAATACCAGCTTGGCGACGTAGCGAAGCACCAAGGTGGCGAAGACGATGCCGAAAACCACGACCCACTGGATTGACGCGTCGGTACCGACACCGAGTATCTCCATGGCGCGTTCCATGGCGACTCCATCTGAGGTTGACCGCCGCGATGATAGCGGAGCCGTCGTCCCGACCGCAGAGGCCGGGAACAAAAGCTACATCGCTGCGCTACTTCGCGGTGGCGCTCATGTGCACGTGGTCGAAACTCAGGAAGCCACAGCCGCCCGGTTCATTGTCGAAGATCTCGACCTCGACCTCGTTGCCGGCCTGCGCGCTCAAGTCGATGGATACCCAGTCGTCGTCGCCGTTGATGAACGACGGCCCACAGGAGTTGGGGGTGTGCCGGGCGATTTCGTCACCGGCGCCGTCCAGCACCCGCAGACCCACCGGTGCCGCGCCGTTGCCGCCGCTCATCAGGAAATTGAGATGCGGCCGGGCTGCATCCACCGTGAACGACGGCGACGTGAGTGTGCCGGTCGGGGCATCGCAGCCGTTGCTGTTGTGGTTGATCTCGCAGGTGCTGACCGCGCCCGCGCCGACGCGGGCTTCTCCCGAGGTGCCCCGCCAGGCATCGGCGGCCCAGGGGTTCAGGAAGGTACCGGTGGCGGACCAGTTGTTCGTCGTCGCATCGTCGAAATCGCCGATGATCTGCTCGAACGCGTCGTCCGGCAAGGTCACCTTGAATCCCAGGGTGGCCTCCGCCTCCGGGGACAGGACCGCCGTGCCGCCGTCCTTGCCCGTGCCGGCCGGATTGAATGCCGCGCCAGCCTGGTAGAAATGGTCCGTGCTGACGAATCCGCAACCGCCCGGATGGTTGTCGAACACCTGCAGCTTGATATGGGCATCCCTAAGCGCCGCGATGTTGATCGCCGTCCAGTCATCGTCGCCGTCGATGTGCGACGGGCCACATGTGTTCGGCATGTGGGTGTGGATGACGTTGCCCACCGTGTCGGTCAGCCGTACGCCGACCGGCGCGTTGCCGTCCCCACCCGCCATCAGGAAGTTGAGGTAGTCCTCGGTGACCCTGAACGGCGGCGACGTGAGCGTGCCGACCGGTGCATCGCAACCTGCCAGGTGGACGTTCATCTCGCAGGTGCTGATGGCGTAGCTACCCAGCTTGGCCGACTCTGGGAACCGCGTCGTCCCCTGCCAACCCGTGGCGGTCGGGTCCGCGAAGTCGCCGGTCGCCACCCAACTCCGCTTCGCAACCATGTCCACGGGATTCTCGAAGCTGGCATGGGGGATCAGGTTGCTCACCGCAGCGGGCTCGGTGGACACGTTGACGGGCGGCAGGGGCCGACTAACCGATGCTGCCAAGGTCCCGCGCGCGAGATCCGTCTGGTAGAAGTGATCGAAGGACACGAAACCGCAACCGCCGGACTCCTCGTCGAATATCCTGAGCTTGGCCGACTCGCCGATCAGGCCGCTTGTTTCGAAGTGGACGTAGTGCTGGTCGCCGCGGATCACGGCATCGCCGCAGGTGTTGGGCACATATCGAGCGAGAACGCGGTCGTCGGAGGCGAGGAGCATTTCGACGCCTACGTTGTTACCGCCGTTGCCCCCAGACATCAGGAACGTGATGGAGTCGTGGGTGACGGTGAAATCGAGGATCGTGATCTGACCCTGCGGCGCATCGCAGTCCCCCGCCACTTTCGTAATCTCGCAGGTCGACACCGCCGCGTTGCCGATGCGGGCGGAATCCGGGCCCTCCAGGTTGTTCCAGCCGCCGCGCGCGATCCCGGCATCCGCAAACACACCGGTCAATCCGAACTTCTCGGTCTCCGATTGCATCAGGACCGGGTATTCGAAGCTGCTTAGGATGTTCTCCTGCACGAACGTGGTGGCATCGGTGGTCACCAAGTTCGACGTCATCGGGATCGCGTCGCCGGGCACGTCCAGCACCGTGATGGTCAGGTCGAGCCGCGTATCGGGGGCA
>CAZJRX010000427.1:0-570 GCA_964548145.1 uncultured Pseudomonadales bacterium
TTCCCCGGAAGGCGCGTGACGCGCCCCGATCGCGGTCAGTATTCCTTCTGCATCAAATCGACGTTGAGGCCGAGTGCCTTCAACTCCTTCACCAAGACGTTGAAGGATTCCGGAATGCCCGCCTCGAACGTGTCGTCGCCACGGACGATGGCTTCGTAGACCTTCGTCCGGCCCGCCACGTCGTCCGACTTGACCGTCAACATCTCACGAAGCGTGTAGGCGGCTCCGTAGGCCTGCAGCGCCCACACTTCCATCTCCCCGAAGCGCTGCCCGCCGAACTGCGCCTTACCGCCCAGCGGCTGCTGGGTCACCAAGCTGTACGGACCGATCGACCGCGCATGGATCTTATCGTCCACGAGATGGTGAAGCTTCATCATGTAGATGTAGCCGACGGTGACCTTTCTGTCGAAGGGCGCTCCCGTACGTCCGTCGACGAGCGTCACCTGACCGGAATGCTCCAGTCCGGCATTTTCGAGCATCTCGATGATGCTGGCCTCGTCGGCGCCGTCGAACACCGGCGTGGCGACCGGAATGCCCTGACGCAGATTGCCCGCCAGTTCGATCAACTGG
>CAZJRX010000427.1:580-2028 GCA_964548145.1 uncultured Pseudomonadales bacterium
ACCTTCTCCATGACCTCGCCGATCTGCCGACCTAGCCCCGCACAGGCCCATCCCAGGTGCGTCTCCAGGATCTGGCCCACGTTCATGCGCGACGGCACGCCCAGCGGATTAAGAACGATGTCCACCGAGGTCCCGTCCTCGAGGTGGGGCATGTCCTCGATGGGTACGATCTTGGAAATCACGCCCTTGTTACCGTGACGTCCGGCCATCTTGTCGCCCGGCTGGAGCTTCCTCTTCACCGCGACGAACACCTTGACCATCTTCATTACGCCCGGAGGCAGCTCGTCGCCCCGTTGCAGCTTCTCGATCTTGCTCTCGAAGCGGGCATCAAGAAGGCCCTTGGCGTCATCGAACTGCTTGTTGAGTTGCTCGATGTCGCCCATGACCTTGGCGTCCTTGAGACCGATCTGCCACCACTGGCCGTGCGTCAGTTCCCCGAGGACGGCTTCGGTGATGCGGGCACCTGTCTTCATACCCTTGGGGCCGCTCGCCGACACGCGACCGACGAGGAGTTCTTTCAAGCGCTCATATGTGTTGCGTTCCAGAATCGCGAGCTCGTCCTCGCGATCCTGAGCCAACGCCTCGATTTCGTCCCGTTCGATTGCGAGCGCCCGTTCGTCCTTTTCGACACCATGTCGCGAGAACACCCTGACCTCGACCACCGTCCCGGTCACGCCGGGCGGCAAGCGCAACGAAGTATCGCGGACATCGGATGCCTTCTCGCCGAAAATCGCCCGGAGAAGCTTCTCCTCTGGCGTCATCGGCGACTCGCCCTTCGGCGTGATCTTGCCAACGAGGATGTCACCCGCCTGGACCTCGGCGCCGATGTACACGATGCCGGCTTCGTCGAGGTTCTTGAGCGCCTCCTCGCCGACATTCGGAATGTCGCGCGTGATCTCCTCCTGGCCGAGCTTGGTGTCGCGGGCCATGAGCTCGAACTCCTCGATGTGAATCGAGGTGAACACGTCATCGCGGACGATGCGCTCGGAGATGAGGATGGAGTCCTCGAAGTTGTAGCCGCCCCACGGCATGAACGCGACCAGCACGTTGCGGCCAAGCGCCAGTTCCCCGAGGTGCGTCGATGGTCCGTCGGCGACGATGTCTCCGGCCTGCACCCGATCACCGACGGTCACCAGGGGCCGCTGGGTTATGCAGGTGTTCTGGTTGGAGCGCTGGAACTTCAGCAGGTTGTAGATGTCCACGCCCGACTGCGAGAGATCGGTATCCTCTGTCGCCCGCACGACGATGCGGTGGGCATCGACCTGCTCGACGACGCCGGTCCGCCGCGCCACGATGGCAACACCGGAATCGCGGGCGACGACTTCCTCCATCCCGGTACCGACCAGCGGCGCCTCCGCCTGCAGCAGCGGCACCGCCTGACGCTGCATGTTCGACCCCATCAGCGCCCGGTTCGCGTCGTCGTTCTCCAGGAACGGGATGAGGGCCGC
>CAZJRX010000428.1:0-2023 GCA_964548145.1 uncultured Pseudomonadales bacterium
GTTGTTCGCCGAGACCACCTACGAGGGCCGACGGTTCAACAAGCTCGTCGTCTTCGACGAGGCCCACAAGTACATCGACAGCCCGGACCTCGTGGCGGGACTCGTCGAGGTCGTGCGGGAGATGCGCCACAAGGGGACGACAGTCATGGTGGCGTCGCAGGACCCCCCATCCGTCCCGACCTCGCTCATCGAGCTGTCCACCCACATCATGCTTCACAAGTTCAACTCGCCGGCCTGGCTGAAGCACATCCAGAAGGCGAACGCCGCCCTGGATGGCCTGACCCCCGCGAAGCTCGCCGCCCTCGGCCCCGGCGAGGCGTACGTCTGGAGCAGCCGTTCCACGGACGACGCGTTCACCCGCGGGGCGGTGAAGTTGCGTTGCCGTCCACGTGTAACCCGGCACGGCGGCGGAACGAAGACGGCAGTGGGGGCTTCCGGCGACGATGGGTGATGGATCGGTGAGTTCGGTCGTTTGGGTGGAGGTGGGTGAGTCGTCGGGCATCGCGACCCGTGGCGCATCCGTTTCCTGGGGCCGTCTGTCGCGGTCAACACTTGTAGCCGGCAGTTGACCAAGATACCGGCGCTGCAGCGTGGCCGGCTTCAGAAGTCGCAATCTTCGTCAGGGCGCCCCATTGTGAAAGTAAACGGGACGCCATCCGGTTCTACCGCCGCATCGCTGTCGAAAATCACGAGGTTCGGATCGCTGTAAGTACGGGTGCTGGTGAAGCGGATTGCCTTGAAACCCGCCCGTTTCGCGGCATCCGCCACGTAGACCGGGATGAAGTACTCCGGCTTCCAAGCGGCTGTCCGGTCGGCGTCTTGGCGCAGATAGTCGCCGAAGATCATGGCCGTCGCAATCAGCGGCAACTCTCCGACACGGGAGTCGTTGACCGGGTCGGGATCGTCAGGTCCAAACACGACGAGATTCAGGATCGGCTCCAGTTGCCCGACAATCCACTTCTGCATCCAGACCATTGACTCGCCTTTCTGGATGACCTCCTCCGCTGCCGTGTGTTTGGAGCTGGCGAGATACCAATGCGCCTGCCCCAGATGATTGAATCTCCCAGATGGAACGGGAACGACTCGAGGGTCCGGCACCCGCATCTCGTCAACACCCAATTGGCGTCCATGCTCAATCCTGCGGGCGCGATACCAAGTCGGTTTGTCTGGCCGAGTTCTGGGGAACGATCCAATACTGTCGAGGATGCGGCGCCCGACAGGGTGGGCCACGCCGAGCATCGGGTACTTTTCCAGAAACGCAGCGAATTCGCGGAGTTGGTCGCCGAACTCCTCAATTGCGCGCTCGACCGCACGTTCATGCTCGATCTCGAAATCGAACTTGACACCTACTTCGTGGTGCTCGCTCAGGTTGTCGCGGCAATTGGGGCAGTCCAAGTCAGCCAACACTTGATGCCGCAGATCCTCGTCTTCCGGAACACCGCAGTCGTCCAACACTTCATCAATGTCAGTTCGCTTCCCAAACACCCATACTGGTCCGTCGTCCCACGGTTGACAGTTCATGCAACTGACTATTGCTGCCCGAAGCTGGTCTCGATAGTCGTCGAGTTGTTCTGCCGGGGTCATGGTGCCAACGTACGATGATTCCAACTCACCCAGGATGCCGAGGGCAGCCACGGTCAAGGGTCACGACCATGGCGGCCACGGCGATGAGACGCCAGGCGAGTTGGGCGTCTAGCGCGGCCACCTCGGTCTGCAGGCGGCGCGGGTGACCAACTCGCCCCGCGCTCGGCGGCTGCCGACTGGGGGGACGCCGACCACCGGGACAGCGACGGCCTCGCTGGCGTCCACACCTGTCAACGTCTTCACCGCCGCGTGCGCGTCGAACGCCATGTCACGCACGGACGTTCGGCCCGCTGCCCGTCCCGGCAGGCGGTTGCCGGCCGTCCGCCGCCTGTTCGGGGCTCGCGGGGCGGGGCCGGGCGTCGGCGGCCCGCCGCTGGCAGTACTACTGCCCGGGCGGCCGCCGGATCTCTATCGTGGCGGTGAGCCACTGGTCGGCGGC
>CAZJRX010000429.1:0-2022 GCA_964548145.1 uncultured Pseudomonadales bacterium
GACGGGAAGCCGTGAGTTTCCTAGTGACGGTGAAGCAACTGGTCGAAGACCCGGCACGGATCTTGTTGGAGTTGTAGCGGCGGCACATTCTCATACGAATGAAGGTGACAATACGGCATCGATGCGGGTTCGAGTGACAGCGCGGTGCCGCGGAAGAGCAGGAAGAGCATGGACAAATACGACGTCATCGTGATCGGCGCCGGCCCTTCGGGCTACGCCGCGGCGATCCGCGCAGCCCAGCTTGGGATGAACACCGCCTGCATCGACAAGTCGGTGGGCAAGGACGGCAAACCGACCCTGGGCGGTACCTGCCTGAACTGGGGCTGCATACCGTCCAAGGCGTTGCTCGATGCGTCCCACAAGTATGCGGAAGCCCGCGAGACGTTTGCCGAGTTCGGCATCGTGGTCGGCGAGCTTTCCATGGACGTGCCGCGGATGATCGAGCAGAAGGACGCCGTGGTGAACCAGTTGACCGGCGGCATCGCGGGCCTGTTCCAAGGCAACGGCGTGACGCAGCTATCCGGGCACGGGCAACTGCTCGCCGGACGGCGCGTGGCGTTCACGCCGCACGACGGCGACGTCGAGACGCTCGAGGCCGATCACGTCGTGCTGGCGCCGGGATCCGTGCCGGTGGCGATCGCGCCGACGCCGCTCACCGACGACGTGATCGTCGACTCGAGCGGCGCATTGGAGTTCACGAGCGTTCCGCCCCGACTCGGCGTCATCGGTGCCGGGGTCATCGGCCTGGAACTCGGTAGCGTCTGGGGCCGGCTCGGGTCTGACGTGGTCATCCTCGAAGCGCTGGAGGATTTCCTGTCGGTGGCGGACCCGCGTATCGCGAGGGATGCGCTGCGCGAATTCGGCCGCCAGGGCCTCGACATCCGGCTCGGCACCCGGGTCGTCGGTGCCGAGGTGACCGATGCGGGCGTTGTCGTCGCCTATCAGGACAAGGAAGGCGACAAGACACTGACGGTGGACAAGCTGATCGTGGCGGTGGGACGGGTCCCGTACACGGAGGGATTGCTGGCACAGGACAGCGGCGTCAACCTCGACGAGCGCGGATTCCTCTACGTCGACGACCTGTGTGCCACCGACGCACCCGAGGTCTACGCCATCGGCGATGTCGTGCGCGGCCCCATGCTGGCGCACAAGGGCATGGAGGAGGGCGTGATGGTGGTGGAGCGGATCGCCGGCCACAAACCGCTGGTGAACTACGACTGCGTGCCGTCGGTCATCTACACGCACCCGGAGATCGCCTGGGTCGGCAAGACCGAACAGGAACTCAAGGCCGACGGCGACGCCTATCGGGTGGGTTCGTTCTCGTTCGCCGCCACCGGCCGTGCCCTCGCCGGAAACGAGGGTGTCGGACTCGTCAAACTCTTGGCCGATGCGGAGACGGACCGTATCCTCGGTGTACACATCCTCGGTCCACAGGCGAGCGAACTCATCGCCCAGGCGGTGATCGCCATGGAGTTCGGGGCCAGCGCCGAAGACTTAGGGCTCACCATGTTCGCCCATCCAACCCTTTCCGAGGCGGTACACGAAGCCGCCCTGGGCATCGCCGGCAACGCCATCCACATGGTCAATAGGAGGCGGAGTTGACCCTTCCCGATTCGCGAACGAACCCATGAACCTGCACGAGTACCAGTCCAAGGCGTTGTTCAGGGACTACGGCCTGCCTGTGTCCCGGGGGAAGGCCGTCGACACACCCGGCGAAGCCGTGGAAGCGGCCAAGGAGCTTGGCGGTGATCGTTGGGTGTGCAAGGTCCAGGTGCATGCCGGGGGCCGGGGCAAGGCGTTCGCCGACGAATGGCTTGGCAAGCGGCTGGTGACGATCCAGACCGATGCCGAGGGGCAACCCGTGGCCAAGATCTTCGTCGAACAAGCCGCCAGCATCGACCGCGAACTCTACCTCGGGGCCGTGGTGGACCGGGCCAGCAGACGGGTGGTCGTCATGGCCTCCACGGAGGGCGGCGTCGAGATCGAACAGGTCGCGGCCGAGACCCCGGAAAAGATCCTGCG
>CAZJRX010000430.1:0-2010 GCA_964548145.1 uncultured Pseudomonadales bacterium
CAAGCGGGAGATCAACAAGGAGAGCAGCTTCTCGGTGCTGGGGTAGGCGGGCGGCACCGGGCGGGTCAAGCCGTACGCGTCTTGCGGCGATTGCGGCACTCGGCCCCGGCACACGGGCGCGCGGATCAGCGATCAGCTCCACTCGTCGCGCCCGATGAGGCCCCCTGCTTCGACGCACTCGTAACCTGGCCTCTTGCGATCGGACCCTGGCGCGCCCGGCTCTCGTAGAAGCACGCTGCGTTGAATCCTATGAACCGGTCCACGCTCTCGTCGCGCACCAGCCTGTCGTACTTCCCGGCCGTCGGCACCTCGATGCCGAACTCCTCGCGCACGAAATCAGGGAGCGAGACCGCCATCTGGTGCATGTGGCGTCGCGCATCACGCGGATTCGTGGAGTAATTCTTCGAGAAACCCGTGCCCTTGTTTCCCTTGGAGACGAACTTGTCGTAGTCGACGGTGCCCTCGAGCGTCGCTTCTGCGAGCGCGGCGAGATCCGGTCCCACCTTGCGGTCCTGGAAGAGGTCGACCCCGTGCTCGCGTGCGACTACCGCGTAGCCGAGCATGCTGTCCGCGCCGAGCGTGTGGTACCAATACGCCCGCACTCCTCTCCAACTGTTGTTGTTGATGTATCCCTTTCGGTCTATCAGCTTGGCGACAATCCGGCCGGTCTTGCGGATGTCGGACCTGGCCAGGCGAGCGTCCCCGGTCCAGTTTGCATAGGCCAGCACGCCGAGCCTGGCGTTCGCAAATGCGTAGAATCCCACTCCCTTGGCGGCCTGTTTGGCAACCGGACGGATGTATCTCTTGTAGGCCCGGTCAATGTACGCGTCGATGGTCGCCTCCTGTGCGTCGCTCATGAACTCGCGAAGCACAATCGCGGAGTAGAGATAGGCCATGAAGGCGTGCGTTGCATGCTCAGTAGTATGAGTAGGACACTTCGCTTTCGTGTTGCCGTCCTTCCAGCACTTGCCTTTCTTGAGTTCCTTGAGCGTAGGGGTGCTGAACAGCATCTCCCTCTCGGCGAGATAGGCAAGCAACTCCGCCATGCGCAACGCCCGCTCCTCGTTGTCTGTGCTGACGGCATCGTACGTGAGGTCGAGCAGGCTCGCCCAGCGCCGGGACACCTCGCCGTGCTTCACGGTAAGGCTGGTGCCCTGCTCGTTGAACTTGGACCCGTCGATATCGGCCAGATCGGAGATCCAGTCCCAGTAGGAATCGAACTCGTCAGAACCGCGTTGGCGACACGATTCGCCGTGAATATCGTCGACGAAGAAATCGCGGGGGAAAGCAATTTCCCCCGCATGTGTCGTCGAGCCCGCGATGGCGACAGACAGCGTCAGAAGTCTGAGAATCATGGCGTTCTCCCTCCATCCCCCGAGCCGGGAGGCGTGCGTTTGAAGCGAGGATGGCTTTTCCCTTGCTGCGCGTATGTCCGGCGCAACTCCAAGAATATAGCCGTCAAACGACCTTGTCGGACACGCATGGCCGCCAAGCACGTCTCGTCGGAGACCCCGCCCGCCCACCAGGCGCCGTTTGTCGGACATCGGTGGTCGTCAACGATGTTTGACGGACATATATCCAAGAATATGGCCGTCAAATGGAATTGACGGACATGCGTGACCGCCAAACACGTTCCTTCCGAGCCCTGCCCGCCCACCAGGCACCGTTTGTTGGACGTTCGGTGGCCGTCAACGACGTTTGACGGACATATACCCAGGAATATGGCCGTCAAATGGAATTGGCGGACATACGTGACCGCCAAACACGTTCCTTCCGAGCCCTGCCCGCCCACCAGGCGCTGTCTGCAGGTCATCCGTGATCATCAAAATACGTCTCGTCCTTCGGCGACGTTGAGCAGTTGCGGAAACACGAGGATGGTCCCGCGACGCCCGTTGCCGGCTCTGAGCACCTGAAGGATTCGGTGCTCGCGCAACGTGGTCAGAAGCCGCCTCGCGGTGCGGTCCGGGATACCTGCCCTGTCCGCGAAGTCGCTGCTGTTGAAGATCGGGT
>CAZJRX010000431.1:0-1987 GCA_964548145.1 uncultured Pseudomonadales bacterium
CCCTTGGTCTCCGGGCGACTCGCCCGCTGCCGGCGCGTCCAGCAGATGATCGAGTACTTGCAGGGCAAGGGCGGCGTCTGGTTAACTACCATGGAGGAGATCGCCAAACACGTCCAGGCGTGCATCGACGACGGCAGCTGGACACCGCGCGTGGACAATTTGCCCTACTACGACGGCCTGGTGCCCGAGCTGGAGAGGCTGGCCGCCGAATAGAGTGAGAGGAACTGTCCCGTCACAGACGGTTACCGGGACGGAGGGAGACAATGGCTGGCACGACGCTGATCAGGAACGCCGACTGGATCGTGGCCTACAACCCCGACAGGGACGGTCACGTCTATATGCGCCACGCCGACGTGGCCTTCACGAACGACACGATAGTCCATGTCGGCAAGGATTACGGTGGCGAGGCCGAGCGCGTCATCGACGGCAAGGACGTCATGGTCCTTCCCGGAACGCTCGACCTTCACCTGCATGGCTACATGGAAATGCACGGCAAGGGCTTCTTCGAAGACCTCGCCACCAAGCACATGTGGATGACGCAGCTGCTCGAGTACACGTGGATCCTGCAGGACGACAGGGAATCGTCATTTGCCGCGACCCAGGCGTCGGCCTGCGATCTGCTGAAGAGCGGCTGCACCACGATGGCGGAGCTCTACTGCTCCGGCCTGCCGTTCGACGGCTGGGTGGACATGCTGGCAGGCACGGGCATGCGGACCTATGCCTGCCCCATGGTGCAGTCCGCCCACTGGTACACGTCCAACGGCAAGGATCATCTATACGAGTGGTACGAAGAGAAGGGGTTCGAGAACCTCGAGCGTTCGCTCGAGATAATCGACGACGCCATTGCGCATCCCAGTGGCCGCTTGCACGGGATGGTCGGGCCAGCCCAGGCCGATACTTGCACGGAAGAGATGTTCCGACGGTGCAAGGAGGCCGCTGACTCCAGAGGGATTCTGTTGCAGACCCATGCCGCGCAGTCCGTCATGGAACATCGTGAGATGGTCCGGCGTCATGGCAAGACGCCGATCGAATGGCTCGACGACATCGGTGTGCTCGGCCCGAACACACTGCTCGGCCACGCCATCGACATCGACCAGCATCCATGGGTCAATCACCACGAGCACAAGGACCTGGAACGCCTCGCCCGGTCCGGCACGACCGTCGTGCATTGCCCGCGCGCCTTTGCCCAGTGGGGCGACATGATGCGGAGCCTCGGAGGGTACCGCGCGGCCGGCATCAACATGGCGCTGGGCACCGATTGCTACCCGCACGACCTGGTCGAGGAAATGCGGATCGCCGGCCTCATGTCGAAGGTGGCGAGCGGCCATGTGGACCTGCTGCCGACCGAGGCGGTGTTCGAGATCGCTACCCTGGGTGCTGCCCGGGCGTTGGGTCGGGACGACCTGGGGCGTTTGGCGACGGGTGCCAAGGCGGATATTGCCGTAGTCGACTTACGACATTCCTCGATGCGGCCGGTGCGCGATCCGCTGAAGTGCCTGATCTATTCCGGTACGGCTGCCGCCGTCCGCGACGTGTTCGTGAACGGCGAGCAAGTGGTGAAAGATCGTACCGTGCTGACGATCGATCAGGACGACGCACTCGATCGTCTGCAGGAAGGCCAGGAGCGGTCGCTTGCGCGCATTCCGGAATTGGACTGGGCGAAGCGCAGCGCCGACGAAATGTCCCCTTTCTGCCTGCCGAGCCACTTGCAAAACTCCTGAGTGAGGAGGATGTGCTGGTCTCGCGGCGCGAGGAGCATTGCGAGCCGAACTGTTGGCAAACCTCAGACCAGCGGACACTTTGCTCCGCTGCACGATCTCCTCCTTGGGAACCGTTTTTCGGGTGTTGACGACTCGCCGGCCTCCATTGCGGCCTCAATGGCCTTTCCGATCCGCTCGGCGGCGGTACTCCTCGGGGGTCAGGAAGCGCTCTGACCGCCCCTGCCGGTAGCGGCGGATGCCGGCGCAGGGGTTGCTGTCCTCCGGGC
>CAZJRX010000432.1:0-1978 GCA_964548145.1 uncultured Pseudomonadales bacterium
ACATAACTGCGGATGGTTTCCTCGCGCACCCCACGATGACGGCGCATCCAGTCGACAAAGCCGTCGGTAAGTTCGTTTTGCGCTACAGGCGCATCTACCTTGCGCCAGTTTTCGATTACCGACTCACAGGCAAGAAAATCTGCAAATTTTACGATTCTGGCTCGAGCACCGGCTAATCCACTGAATCTGACATGCCTGTGAAATTGTGGACACGAACAAGCACATTCGTGATCGAGAAACCGCTCGATCACTACATGGTCAATCTGTTCCAGAGCGAGATCCGAAAGGTAAAGCCACACGATAAAGTGGCGACACATGGACCGAGCAACTTTCTTGGTGCTCTTTGTGTAGCCCTGATTTGAAAGAGCGCAGATAAACGCGTCAACATGCTGGTTTCCCTGGATGATCGACACTGGCATTTCCACCAGTCCGATATCCATGAGATAGCCGAGAAACCTGTCCGGCCATGAGCGCAAATAGTGATTTATGTAAGGTCCAAACTCTTTCGGACAGGTACAATCATGGGCCACAAAATCGGCGATATCGCGAATGTCCAGTTCTGCGACCGTCAAATCATTGATTGTCAGCCAGACGACAATGTGCTCGGCCGTTCGTGCCTGTTTGTCGACCCACGACGGTGCCAGACCTTGTTGTTCTAGAGAGCGCCGATAGCCCGGGATGAGATCGTTCAACCGGTCGCGCAAAACCGACGAAGAACGCTGAAATGGAAAGGCCATGATTCAGTCTCCTGTGTGTTTCAATCCACCAAGAGACCTAGACTACATGCGATCCTCATGCTCGATTTATGGGAACCGAATCTCGTCACTACCCCCTGATCTTCAGGAGAAAATGGCCATCGGATCCCATAAACCTGGAGTTCCCATAAGACGGCCTCTCCCTGGTCGCCGCCGCCGATCGCCATGATGGGGTGGTGCCTGCGGGGCGGTCGGTGGCTGTCGCGGAGGTCCTTGCGGATGTCGCGCACCAGCACGGACATGGTGACCCGGTCGCTGTTCGAAGCGCGGAGCGCGTAGTGGCGCGCCATCCAGAGGACGTCCCACAACCGGCCGCTCTCGTCCTGAAAACCCCGGTACCCCTCGGGAAGGGCGATAATGCGTTCCCACACGCTGCGCGTAACCGCGCCGGGGATGTTGAACCCCGCCTCCCTAGCCGTGTCTGAGACGTCGACGAGGATGCCGTCCTCGATCGCCCGGGCGCGGGTGTAGGTGGAGGTGACGGGATCGAACGGGTTGGGGTTGCCGGGATCTGACATGGCCGGGTTCCTGTATTGGGAAGAGACGGGTGCGGTTGACGCGGGGCGGTCAGAGAAGGCCGCGGGACTTGAAGCTCACGGAATCCTCCGGGGTTACGATGATGTGGTCGTGGAGGACGACTTCGATGGTCTTCAGCGCGTCCCTGATTTGCTGCGTCATGTCGATGTCCGCGCTGGACGGCTCGGGACAACCGGACGGATGGTTGTGGACGGCAATGACCGCGGTGGCCTGAACCTCCAGCGCCCGCACGCAGATCTCCCGGGGATAGGCCGGCGTGTGGGAGACCGTGCCGCGCTGGTGGCATTCGTCGGCGAGAAGGAGATTCCTGCGGTTGAGGTAAAGGACGTGGAACTGCTCGACCTCCCGGTGTCCGGCAATGGTCCGGCAGTACTCGATCACCTTGTCGTAGCTGCGGAGCGACGGGCGCACGTTGTCGGGCACTTCGGCCCGGGCCATGCGGATGCCGAGGGCCTCTGCGGCCTTGAGGGCGGCGATGGCGTCTTCCGGGAGGCCGGTCACGGTGCGCAGCCGGTCCGGCCGGGCGGCGAGGACCCGTGGCGCCGTGCCGAACATGTCGAGGAGGCGCCCGGCAAGCGCCCCGGCACCGTTTACCGATCCGCGCCCCGAGAGCAGTAGTTCCAGCAGATCTCGGTCGTCGACCGCCTCGCGCCCGGCGCGCAGGAAGCGGGCCTGGAGGCGAACGA
>CAZJRX010000433.1:0-1974 GCA_964548145.1 uncultured Pseudomonadales bacterium
CGAGTATCTTCTCTTTCGCTTCCTGGGGGTCGATCTCGGATCCTGGCGCCATCTCCGGAACTCCCTCGATTGCCGCGCGCGGTTTCGCGCTTCGCGCGTCTTCTCACTAGACGAAGGTCGCCTGTTTCTCAACCCGCCAGCCCATGGCCAAGCCTTCGGGGCGTCGCCGATCGTTATCCATGCGCCCTGCCTTCGTGTTGATGGCAGACGAAGCGGAGCTTGTCTTCCGACGGGAGGGCCTGGATGCGAACCCGGTTCAATGTCGCGTGCCTCGCAGGTTGCCTTTCCAGGGATGAGGCTGTCTACTCGCCGTCGGCTGAGACGCCGCACGTTTCTCTCCCTCGCTGTTGTATCGAGCAGAAACGGGCAGCGCCCTGGCTCCGATTGCAGGGTTCGAGGAGAGATGAGGGGTGTTTTTTCATTTGGTTAACACCGAAGGTGCGGGCGAGGTGTGATGTGAACAGACCTGTCATCGTCGGTGCTGCTGCCGCGGCAATAGTCGTGGCGGCCATCGTGCTCACGTTCTTCATCGACCGGAAACCAGATGACCCCGTCCGGAAACCTTCGTCCCTGTGGGAGCGGGAAGCGCCGGCGCAGGCCTCGAGAATCCGCTCGCCGAACCGTGATGGCGGCGGGCCTCGTACGGCAATCCGACGGGGAGGGCAGGAGGCTGCCGTCCCACTGCCGACCCCCGCGGGATGACCGCCGCCACCGGCGCTGGTATAAGGCCGCAGACGCGGTGCCGGTCAGGTTCGCGGCCACGGCTGCTGCGGGCCCTTCCGGTCCGGCTCGGCAAGCTGGCCGAGCCTCTGGGATCCGCGCAACGCAGCGGGAGAACGCGGGAATGGCAAACGATATCGAGCTGACCCTGGCGACTTGGGACTACGACCATGTGCGCGACATCGCCTCGGGCGCGATCAAACCGAAGGGGATCAGGATCACCCATCTCGAGATGGAGGTCGAGGAGATCTTCTATCGCTTTGCCAAGTCTCTCGAATGGGACGTCTCGGAGCTGTCCTTCGCCAAGTATTGCTCAATCCTCTCCCAGGATGATCCGCCGATCACCGGCATCCCGGTGTTCGTCAGCCGCGTGTTCCGCCATTCGGCGTTTTATATCCGGAGTGACGGCAGCATCGGGTCGTCGGAGGATCTCAAGGGAGGGCGGATCGGGATTCCGGAATGGTCGCAGACGGCGACCGTCTATGCCCGCGGCTGGCTCCATCATCACGGCGGCGTCGCGCTCGACGAGGTCGAATGGGTCCAGGCTGGCGTCAACGCGCCGGGCCGTATCGAAATGGCCGATCTCCGGCTGCCCGAAGGCGTGCGTTATGTCCAGGTGCCGGACAGGTCGCTTGCTGACATGCTCCTCGCCGGCGACATAGACTGCATGATCTCGGCGCATCCCCCGGCCGTGTTCGAGCAGGGCCATCCTGGCGTCACGCGCCTGTTTCCCGATTACCGGCCGGTCGAGGAAGCATATTTCGAGGACACCGGCATCTATCCGATCATGCACACGATAGCCATCCGCCGCGATGTCTATGAACGCAACCGCTGGATCGCCCGCAATCTCATGACCGCGTTCGAGGAGGCCCGGGACCGCAGCGTTGCGCGCCTGACCAGTGTCACGGCATCGCAGATACCGGTGCCCTGGGGCTACGAGAATGCCGGGCGCATCGGCGCGAAGGTGTTCGGCGGGAACGGGCTCTGGCCCTATGGAATCGAGGCCAACCGCGTTACCATTGACGCATTTCTCCAGTACTGCCACGAGCAGGGCGTCTGCCACCGCAGGCTGACGCCGGAGGAGCTGTATGCACCGGAAGCCATGAGCGAGTTCGTGATATGAAGACCGATTCCCTGAAGCTGTTGATAAGGTCCCTTGCACCTGTCATTGTCGTCGCCGTCATGACAGCATCACCACATACCCCGCAAGCCGCCGATCTTGAGAACACGATCTATCTTGAGCTCAAGGACGGG
>CAZJRX010000434.1:0-262 GCA_964548145.1 uncultured Pseudomonadales bacterium
GTCGTCCACTACTGTGTCGCCAACATGCCAGGTGGCGTCGCCCGGACATCGACCTTCGCCCTCAACAACGCGACGCTGCCTTTCATCATCAAGCTGGCGGACACGGGCTGGCAGCGCGCCTGCAGGTTCGATCCCTTCCTGAGTGACGGCCTCAATGTCCACGACGGAAAAGTGGTCTACAAGGCAGTGGCGGAAGCGCTCGACTACCCCTTTGTCGATCCTGCCGACGTTCTCTGACGTCGCCCCGGGTGTCCGCGATCAG
>CAZJRX010000434.1:335-1956 GCA_964548145.1 uncultured Pseudomonadales bacterium
TCGAGCATCACCATCAGGTTCTCGTCGCGCCAGCGTTCGAGATCGTCGATGTCGAGATGGCCGTACATGGCGTCGACGGCGCCGACGAGTTCGTTCTTCGCGCTCTCGCCACGCTTCCAGCCGAAGTGATCAATCATGTGGCGGACGCCCCCCTTGCCGCCACCGAGGTGATAGCACGTCACAGGGCCGGCGAAGGCCCATCTCAGCCCCGGGCCTGCCGTCATCGCCGTGTCGATGTCCTGGTACGTGCAGACTCCCTCATCCACGAGGGCCGCTGCTTCCTCGAAGACGACATGCTGGAGGCGGTTGGCGATGTAGGCTTCGATTTCGCGGCGGAGCGTGAGCGTCTTCTTGCCGACGGATTCGTAGAAGGCCGAAGCCCAGGCCACGACATCATCGGCCGTTCCGCTGCCCGCGACCACCTCGACAAGCGGCACGAGGTAGCTGGGTGCGAAGGGATGGCCGATGACGACCCTTTCAGGGTGCCGGCAACGCGACTGGAGACGTGTCGGCAGGAAGGCCGATGACGAACTCGCCAGCACCGTTTCGGCCGGAGCCGCGGCATCCATGGCCTCGAAGAGCTCAATCTTGAGATCTTCACGGTCGGGTGCGCTTTCCTGGACGAAGTCGGCGTTCTCCACCGCTTCCTCCATGGAAGGCGCGAAGCGGAACCGCTCCCTCGATGCGCCGCTGGCCAGCCCGAGACGTTCAAGAAAGGGCCAGGCCTGGTCGATGATGCGCCGCGCGCTGGCTTCGCCGTCACGCGCCGGATCGCTCATCACCACATCACGGCCTGCCGCAAGAAAGACGGCGGCCCATCCGGCGCCGATGTAGCCGCCTCCGACGCAGGCGACGTTCATGGCTCCCTCCGGTGCAGGTCGTGTCATTGCTGTCCTCCTTGGTGGCTGGCCAGGCTGATTGAGACGTGATCGGCGATGCCGTCCTCGAGAGACGTGAAGGGCTTCGCGAACCCGGCCTCACGGAGTCGGTTCATGCGGGCCCGGGTGTAATACTGATAGCGTCCCTCGAGTGCGGCAGGCATGTCGACGAACGTGATTCTGGCCGGACAGGAGAGCGCCCGGAACATGGCATGGCCGAGATCCAGCCACGTCCTTGCCTCGCCGGTCCCGAGATTGAAGATGCCGCTGACGGCCGGGTTGTCGAGCAGCCACATGACCACGTCGACACAGTCCCTGACATAGATGAAATCACGCTTTTGCCCACCGTCGGCATAGTCCGGATGGCGGGACCGGAAGAGCCTGAGCGTCCCGCCGGCGGCGATGTCGGGCAGGGTCCGGGAGACCACGCTCGCCATGGCGCCCTTGTGCCCCTCTCCGGGACCGTAGACGTTGAAGAAGCGCAGGCCGACCCACTGCGGCGGCATGGTGCGGCCGGCGTCACGCTCGCGGATCATGAGCCGGTCGAACAGCAGCTTGCTGGACCCGTAGGGGGTGATGGCGGTGAGGGCGTCCATGGCGGCGACGCTCTCGTCGTCGTCGAATCCCCGCTCTCCGTCGCCGTAGACCTGTGCCGAGGAAGCATAGATGAACGGCACGCGACGGGCAGCGCACCAGTCCATGAGGCGGAGTGTCAGCAGGACATTCGTCTTCATGACGAGATC
>CAZJRX010000435.1:0-1956 GCA_964548145.1 uncultured Pseudomonadales bacterium
ATTCCTCCAGCACCAGGCAGCCCGCCCCGTCGCTGAGGACAAACCCGTCCCTGTCCCTGTCCCAGGGCCGGCTCGCGCCGGCGGGATCGTCGTTGCGCGTCGAAAGCGCCCGCGCCGAGGCAAATCCGCCGATTCCCAACGGAGTGGTGGCGTACTCGGCGCCGCCCGCCAGAATGACATCCGCCTCGCCGATGCTGATCAACCTTCCGGCCAGTCCGATGCAGTGCGCGGAGGTGGCACAAGCGGTCACCAGGGCCAGGTTCAGGCCCGTGAGTCCGTACTTGATGGAGACATGCCCGGAGATCATGTTGACAATACTTCCGGGAACGAAAAACGGTGAGATTCTCCGGGCTCCCGCCTTCCTGTATTTCTCGTAGTTCGTTTCGATGGTATCGATGCCGCCGATGCCGGATCCCATGATCACTCCGAACCGGTGGGCATCCGATTCGGCAACCGCAAGCCCCGCGTCCTCGAAGGCCTCGGTACAGGCGGCTATGCCATAGTGCATGAAGCGGTCCGCCTTGCGGCTGTCCTTGACCGACATGTAGTCGGTCACATTGAAGTCCTTTATGACGCCCGCGAAGGTGGTGCTGAATCCGGTCGTATCGAAAGAGTCCACCGGGCCGATGCCACTGACGCCGTCACGGACGTTCGCCCAGCCCTGGGCGACATTGTTCCCATTGGGAGAAATCAGTCCCAGCCCGGTAACGACGACTCGCCGCCTGGTCATCAGGGTGACCCCGGCTGAACCTGAGAGGGAAAGTAAACGATGCGCAAGACGTGCGGGAGGCTAGGAATCGCCCTTGTGCGCGTTGACGTAGTCGATGGCATGCTGGACCGTGGTGATCTTCTCGGCTTCTTCATCCGGAATCTCGGTCTCGAATTCCTCTTCCAGGGCCATGACCAGCTCGACAGTATCCAGGGAGTCCGCTCCCAGATCGTCGACAAACGATGCATCGTTGTTGATTTCGTCCGCCTTGACACCGAGCTGTTCAGCGATGATCGCTCTGACTTGGTCTTCGACACTACTCATGCGTGGGGTACCCCTTAACTAAATGAGCGGCCAGCAGGCCCATGGCCGCACTTGCGTGGCGCGTATTGTACTGAGAACAACGGGGGCAATCCACAATGTCACGGCAAAATCACTTGCTCGTCATGCACTGACAATATGCGCTCGCCGGGACTCAACTCATCAGCAGTCCGCCGTTGACATTCAGTGTTTCGCCGGTGACATATCGTGCCGCGTCGGACGCCAGGTAGACCACCGCTGCGGCGACGTCCTGCGGTGCGCCGAGACGGCGCGACGGTATCTGCCCCATGAGCGCTTCCTGCCGGGTTTCGCTCATTTCCCGGGTCATATCGGTCTCGATGAATCCCGGCGCGATGGTATTCACCGTAATGTTTCTTGCGGCGACCTCCTTGGCGAGGGACTTGCCGAATCCGATCATCCCGGACTTGGCCGCGGCATAGTTCACCTGCCCCGGGTTGCCGGTCAGACCCACCACGGAAGCGATATTGACGATACGCCCCCAGCGCGCCCGCATCATGCCGCGGATGGCCGCCTTGCAGACCCAGTAGAGGGAGGAAAGATTCGTCGCCAATACCCGGTCCCACTCGTCCGGCTTCATGCGCGCGAACAGATTGTCGCGCGTGATGCCGGCGTTGTTCACCAGGATTGCCGGAGGCGTCCCGGATTCTGCAAGCGTAGCAAAGAGTGCCTGTATCGATTCGGGATCGGCCACGTCCAGCACCAGTCCGCGCGCGTCGGGAGAGACGGCTCCCAACCGCTCGGAAATCGCAGCAGCGCCCGGCTCGCTGGTTGCCGTGCCCACGACTGCTGCGCCCTGCAATGCCAATGCCAGCGCCGTGGCGCGCCCTATTCCGCGCGAAGCTCCCGTCACCAGTGCCACGCGTCCTTCGATACCGGGCCAGCGCCCGAGCTGTGCCAGTTCCATG
>CAZJRX010000436.1:0-1946 GCA_964548145.1 uncultured Pseudomonadales bacterium
AGTGCGGGAACTCTAGCGTCAGCGTGTGTCGCTCGGCACGGTTCGCGTAGTCCCGTTCGAACATTGGGTAGCGGCGATCGCTGCTGGCCACCAGATCGAGGACGTCCTCACCGCGATGGTTGTGGGCCGCCTCGGGCACGATCGGGGAGCGCACGCCGAACAGCTTGAATTCCGGAAACGGCGGCGCCTTGGCCTTTTCGTTGACGATCACGCGCATGTCTTGCGGGTGATCGACTGCAAGCAGTCGGATCTTGTCGATGTAGGCGGTCTCGCGCAGTTCCTCGGTCACTCGAACGTCGAGGTATCCATCCCGCTCGGCGAGCTGGTCGCCCCGGATCGTGACGTACTCGTCATGATCCACGGGAAAGTACACGCCCCGAGCGAGGCTAGCGCCCAGCGGCGCCACTCCCAGCACTTCGCTGATGTACTCGAACCCCGCGCCGTTCCACGTAAATACCATGGGGCAGGACCCCGAGAGCCGAGGCGCTTCCTTGATCGAGATCTCGCTTGCCTGTTCCTCCGGCATTTCGTTTTGAATCAAGCCGTTGGCCCATGTGACGCGAACGGTGTCGAAAGACTCGGCGCTGCCCAGCCCGAAGTGCAGCGGCACGCCGGCGTAGACCTGCTTGGCATAGGTCAGACCCGCCTTGACCTCGACGCGCGCCTCGCTGCCGATGGCAGGGCTCTTGACTCCCTCGAGGCGGACCGTCAGTCCTCGATTGCTTGTTTCGGTGCGGTTGGCCGCGAAAAGGATCTGCCCGGCGAGGTCGGCAATCAACAGATCAGGGAGGCCGTCTCCGTCAAAGTCGCCAGCGGCGGCGGCACCGGCCCGCGCCACGTCGCTGGCGGGCATTGCCAAGAATTCGAAACTGCCGCGATTCGCCAAGAAGCCAGTCGCTGTCGCGGCGTCGAAGCGGCCGCGGAGCTGGAAGTCGGCCCATGCCCTGATGCGGTCCAGTGCTGGACCGCCACGCAAGGTTCCGTGATGGTTCTCGAGCACCACGGTCTGCTCGGCGGTCGTGACTGCGACATCGAGATAGCTGTCATGGTCGATGTCGATCACATCCAGGCGCGCCGGTCCGGCCGGCACGGTCACGCCGTCCACAGCAACCGCGCTTCCGAAAACTCCGAGCTTGCGGTCTTGGTGGACTGCAACTCGGTCGCCGTAAACGGCGATGAAGTCGTGACCGTTGTCCTCGAACAACTCAGCGACCACCGCCGAGCGGATCGGGCCGTCGCCGAAAGGAAACTGACTTGAGACATCCGCCAAGCCGCCTTCCCCGTCGTTCTGCAGCAGGCGCTTGTCTTGACCGAGGGCGAACAGGTCGAAGTCGTTGTCGCGGTCATAGTCGGCGAACAGGCAAGTTTCGAAGTTGCCGGAAGCCTTGAAAGCGCTTGCGAACGAGCGACCCGCCCGATTGACCAAGACCTCCACACCGTCCGCATCCACTCGGCAAAGGTCAGCCAGCCCGTCTCCATCGAAGTCACCCGGCGCGTAGTAAGTGGCGCCAGCCAGGCCAGCGCCGATGGAAGCTGGTCCGCCCGCCGCCCGTCCCGCCACGGCAACGGCGGCATCGCTTGACCAAGCGATCGCATCGGAGGCGCCGTCGCCATTGATATCTAGGGCGACGGTGCCCAAGGGGTCGCCAGGCAGTTCGCCGATCGGTTCGACGCCGAATGCGAACGGTGCCGCCGATGCCGCTTCGCCCGTAGCCAAGGACGGGTCGTAGAGTTCGGAGTAAAAGCTCCAATCCACGTCCTCGCCTACCGCCGCATCTTCGGTGGCTGCCTTGAGGCCCTTGAAGATGTCGAGTTCACGCATCGCTCTGTCGGAATCAGTGCGACGCAGGATCCCGAACAACTGGAAGTGCGGTGCGGCCAGCGAGGGATCGAGGCTGATCGTCCGCTCAAACTTCTGGATCGCGCGCCGAATGTTGCCCTGCTGC
>CAZJRX010000437.1:0-1925 GCA_964548145.1 uncultured Pseudomonadales bacterium
GGTAGACCAGGCGCAGGCGGACATCCTCCAACGCCTCGTCCGCGAGTGCCAGCATTGCGCCGTAGAGCCGCAGCTGGGCGTGATGGATGTCGCCCGCGTGGTCGTGAAGTTCGTTCGCGTCCGTCCGCGTCGTCTTGATCTCCTCCACCAAACGGGCAGCGGGATCCCAGCCGTCGATGCGGCCGCTGATCGCCAATTCGCCGAACGTCGTGCTCACCCGGTGTTCGCGCTGGTAGCTCTCGCCGCGTTCCTCTTGGTAGGACTTCTGCCGGGCTATCCCCTCCTGCGCGAGCGTCGCCGACTGGTAGCGGTAGTGGAGATCGCCTCGCCGATGCACGAATTCGGCCAGTTCCTTGACGCTTACGCGCATTCGGCGCCCCGTCGGTAGCGGATTACCCGCACGGGAAGGCCGCGTTTCTCGAGGGCGTCGATCCACAGTCGCTGATGAATCTGCAGTTGATCCCCGGGCCCCTTGACCTCCACGAACTCGTAGCGCCCCGGCCCGTAGATAACGGTCAGGTCCGGAAAGCCGGATCGCTTTCCAGCGAGGTCCCCGCGCACGATTTCGACGAGGGACTTGAGCTCCGCCTCCGGGATATTCTCCAGGACGGCCATCGCGACCTCGGGCGTGAACCGTTGCCAACTGAACAGCCGGTTGGCGATACCCGCCTTCGTACGGGACATCCTCTTAAGATGCGACTTCAGCCTGCCGTTGGTCAGGGGATCCCCGCAGGTGTCTTCGCGCGACGCGAAGAAGTCGGGCCAGTAGAGATCTACCGGACCCGTTTGAAACGCGTTGACGAACGCGCCCTCGACCGGCGCGAACAGCCAGGACCAGTAGGCCAGCGCGAAAACCCCCATCGACAGGTGGTTTTCCAGATGCCAGCCGAAACCGCCGTCCGACGTGAGATGTGCCAACGCCTGCGCTTCGATACCATCGGCGGACCCCGTCAGCACACGGTCTTCCACGGGTGCCGCCCGGCGCCGGAACGGTCGCGCGAAACGCGTTGCGAAATCGGCTTCGAGTGAAGCCCACGGCGACTCGAGCACCTGGGCACGCAGATCTTCCACGCCGTCGTCATCGCCGAGGCGGTGCAGGATGCGCATCCGCCGTTCCCGTGCCGGCACGAGGGTCGAGCGACCATAGCAGGCGAGTGCGTGATCGAAGTCCCCTACCCGCTCCAGGTTGCGCCCCAAGCGGTTCAGCGCACGGCTTCGACGACGCTCCAGCATCCGGTTGTCGAGGGTCTGCCAAAGTCGATCGATGAGATCGGCAACGGCCGCCTGGCGAACCGTGGCATCGACGGGTTCGAGTCCGGCGAGGCGCATGGGGAACAGGGTTCTGATCGCGTCGTCCGCCGACGCGAGGTCGAGGAACAACGCAAGCGATTCGCGGTCCGGGAACTGACGAGTCGTCCGCGACAGGTCCACCGGCTCGTAGCGATGCACACCCAAGTCGCGAAGCACGAAGGTCGTCAGGTCCTGGTGCCGGTCGCCGAAGAAAAGCAACCGATAGAGGTCGAGATGCGCGGATTCCGTGAACCGTAGCCAGCCGACGAAGCGGCGCACGCGCCACCGGCAGAATGCCGACGGATTGGCGGCGAGGATGCGCCCCGTGTGATCTGCTTTCGTCCCGTTGCCCGCGCCGCCAACGTCCGAAAAGACCTGCCGCATCTCCGCGCGGGTCAGCAAACCGACGACAGCCTCGGCAGGCAACGCGGGGCATCGCTCGATGAACCCGCCCGCCGCCAGTTCGGCAATCGCGGCCCGGACGTCGGCGACCTCCGCGTACTCCAGGCTGTCTTCCCGGATCACCCGGTCCGCCCGCGCCGCAAGGCGACCGAGCAGCCGGGCCAAGAGCCGCTGGGCTTGGCAGGACAATGCCATGATGCGTTCGCCGAAGCCCCGCTCGTCGTCGGTCAGGA
>CAZJRX010000438.1:0-1907 GCA_964548145.1 uncultured Pseudomonadales bacterium
TTCGGGCCGAACCTCGATGTGGCTCGCCGGCACGCAGACGAGCGGCTTGCAGTCGTTCGGGGCTCCACCCCTCGGGGTCGTGTCGGTCATTGGCCAGGCTGCACTTTGCGCGGACAAAGGGGCAGGAAATCACCTCGGCACGCCAATGTCAAAGAAGCAATGGTTATAGGGCACGCGTGTCGATCGACTTGCCGGATCGCCCTCCGATTCGAGCGGCCGGTGCCGGTGTTCGCGCCGCGGTACCCGACCGGAAGCGTTGCGGCGTCGCTGCCGCGCGACGCGCTCAGGCGGTCCGAACGAGATCGCCGGGCCGGCGGCCGAAGGCGCCCGACACGCCATGCGGATTGGACAGCTCGAGCACGCCGTCGTCGAGCGGCGCATGTTTCACGATCTTCCTGTCTTCGCCGTAGTCCTGGGTGTTGCGCCAGGGATCCCGATCTCCCTGTCTGGGAAAGCGGTGCATGTCCCGCTGGATGTACCCCGCCGAGAAACCGTCGATCCACGGCCTGGCGGGCATCGACCTCTTCTCCTCCTCCGAAAGGCGGGGCGTCGCCTGACGCTTGCCGGTCCGGTTCAGCTCGTTGATCAACCGGCAGGCGAACTCCGCCGTCAGGTCGGCGCGCAGGGTCCAGCTCGCATTGATGTATCCGAAGGTCTGGATCAGGTTCGGCACGTCCGAAAGCATCATGCCCTTGTAGGTCCAGTGATCGGGCGGGTTGACCGCCCTTCCATCGACCCTCAGGGACACCCCGTTCAGCAAGTGCAGACGCAGGCCGGTAGCGACCACGATGATGTCGGCCCGGACCACCTCGCCGTCGACCAGTCTCACCCCTTCTTTCGTGAAACGGTCAATCTCTCCGGTCCTGATGCTGGCCGTCCCATCGTTGATGACGTTGAAGAGATCGTCGTCCGGAATGAGGCACAGGCGCTGATCCCACGGGTCGTAGCGTGGCGTGAAGTGTTTCTCGATGTCGTAGCCCGGACCCAGGGCCTGGCGCACCATCGCGATCAGCTCGGTCTTCACCTTCTCCGGTTCCGTCCGTGTCCGATGGTAGAAGTCGAGGTCTCCCTTGACGTTCTTCCAGCGCGTGATGGCGTAGGCCAGCCGCTCCGGCAGGATGGCGCGCAGGAAGTTGGCGATCCTGTCCTGACTCGGCCAGGACAGGACGTAGGTGGGCGAACGCTGCACCATCGCGACGTGGCGGGCGCCGTTCATCGCCATCGCCGGCACCAGGGTCATGGCGGTCGCCCCCGAACCGATGACCACGACATTCCTGCCCCGATAGTTGAGGTCCTCCGGCCAGAACTGAGGGTGCACGACGCTTCCCCCGAAGTCGGCCTCGCCGTTCCAGGTCGGCCGGTTCGGGTTCTCGTAGTTGTAGTAGCCGCCGCACAGCAGCAGCATCCGGCACGCGATCCGCAGCACCCTGCCTTCGTTTTCCGCCTCCACGGTCCAGAGGGCTTCGTCGCTCGACCAATGCGCGCTCCTGATCCGGTGCCCGAAGCGTACGTGTTCGCGGATTCCATGCTCGTCGGCCGTCTCGTTGACGTACCTGAGGATGGACGGGCCATCCGCGATGGCCTTGGCTTCGGTCCAGGGTTTGAAGGCGTACCCCAGCGTGTGCATGTCGCTGTCGGAGCGGATACCCGGATAGCGGAATAGATCCCAGGTTCCGCCGATGGCATGGCGGCTTTCCAGGATCACGAAGCTCCGGCCGGGACACAGGTGCATGAGGTGCCAGGCGCTGCCGATGCCGGAGAGGCCCGCCCCGATGACGACGACATCGAACTGTTCAGTGGCTTCGTTCTGCATGACACGCCTCGGAGGAGAGTCTACAGCGCGATCTCCGGACGAAAGAAGGTGTATGCCAAAGACGTTTCGAAGCGGGGCTACGCGATGCGTGAGG
>CAZJRX010000439.1:0-1515 GCA_964548145.1 uncultured Pseudomonadales bacterium
TCTGCTGGTTCGGCCACATCGGCGACGGCAACCTGCATCTCAACATCCTGAAGCCCGAGGCACTCGACGTGGACACCTTCTATGAGCGCTGCCGCGCCATAAGCCCGGCGTTGTTCAAGATCGTTGGCGCCCGGGGCGGGAGTGTCTCGGCGGAGCACGGTGTGGGGTTGCTGAAGCGGGAATTCCTCGGCTACTCGCGCAGCGCCGAGGAGGTGGAGGTCATGCACGCGTTGAAGAAGTCGCTGGACCCCAATGGGGTGATGAACCCCGGAAAGCTACTTCCCTAGCCCGCATTTCTCACCAGCCGCTCAATTCGATGACGAAACTCTTTGCATATCAGATGGCTGCGGATTAGGCCCATGGCTTTGAGCGATCACAGGCTGCGCTGGCCGCGCCCTCGCCGGTCTTTTGGTCCCGTGCGCGCACATGCGACCTCAAACGTAGTCCCCGCTATGCTTTCGGTCGCGAGCACGCGCACGGAACCAAAATCCTCGGCGATCATCGCGGCCACTGGTGAGAAATGCGGGCTAGTCTCTTGATCGCGGAGCAAGGCTTTCACTCGACTCGCATTTGCGATGCCGTATTACAGCCATCACTCGTCGGCCGGGGTGCCCCCGCTGGTCATCGGGGTGCGAACTCGCGAACGCCACGAGGGGAACCGATCAGCACGATATCCGGTCGATTGGCTGCGAAGATGCCGTTCTCCACGACCCCCGCAAAGTTGTTGATGCGCGACTCGAGGGCGTCCGGGTTGGTGATGGCGAGACCGTGCATGTCGAGAACGGCGTTGCCGTTGTCCGTGACGAAACCGGTTCGCTGCCGGACCTCGCCGCCAAGGGCTTCGAGCCGCCTGGTAACCGACCTGCGCGCCATCGGCACCACTTCCACCGGCAGCGGAAACGCACCGAGGGCGTCGACCATCTTGCTGTCGTCGACAATGCAGATGAAACGGTCGGCGGCCGCTGCGACGATCTTCTCACGGGTGTGAGCGCCGCCGCCGCCCTTGATTAGCGCCCCACCGGGTTCGACTTCGTCGGCGCCGTCCACGTAGACGGCGATGGTATCGGCATCGTTCAGGTCAATGACGCGGATCCCATGGTCGGCAAGCCGTGCTGTGCTGGCGATACTGCTCGACACCGCGGCGTCGAACCGGCCCTTCAGCCCCCGCAGCGCGTCGATGAAATGGTTCGTCGTGCTGCCCGTACCGACGCCGACGATGTCGCCGCTGCCAAGCGACTGCGCCACGATGTCGACGGCCGCCTCGGCAACCCTTCGTTTCAACCCATCCTGATCGGTCGGGTGGATCACTTCGACGGACCTTCGAACGGCAGCTCGGCGCGGACGTGCTCTGCCTCCAAGATGAGCTTGCGCGGGTCGTCGAGGTGATAGAGCGTGTCACCGACCAGACGATGCAGGGCATCGCTGCCGAGAGCGTCCTCGGCGGCTTCGGCGACCGTTTGGCGCAATGCCGGGTGGCCCATGTGGATGATCCTGGCAACCGCCACGGTGCGAGTA
>CAZJRX010000439.1:1525-1902 GCA_964548145.1 uncultured Pseudomonadales bacterium
CCCGTTTTCGGTGACCACCGCCGTCAATCCGATGTCCGAAGTCGTGACCGGCAGTTCCCGGGCCCGTTGACACTCGTGAGCGATGCCGATGCGCAGGTTGGTTGCTGACCCCGCGAAGTACCGGTCGTAGTAGCCGCCGCCCATGCCAAGCCGCCGACCGCATTCATCGAAGGCGACCAGGGGGGTGAGGACGACATCGGGGTCGACGAAGGCAGGGTCGAGGGGCTCGGCAATGTCGAATTGGTTGCGACGCATGCGTTGGTCGTGGCGGTATGCGGCAAACCGCATGTCGCGTCCTAGGAGCACGGGTACGGCGACGGTGATGCCGCGCTGCCAGCATCCTTCGAACACTGCCGTGAGGTCGACCTCGCCGTCTC
>CAZJRX010000440.1:0-1874 GCA_964548145.1 uncultured Pseudomonadales bacterium
GAAGATGACGCCAGCCTCGGCCAGACGCTCTTTGAAGGTGGTGGTCACGGAGACGCTGTCGAAAACGGCGTCCACCGCCACCTCGGGGCGTTCTTCGTCGGTTTCTTCGACACCGGCGAGGCGGGCGCGTTCATGGAGCGGGATACCCAATCGTTCGTAGGTGCGAAGTAGCTCCGGGTCGACATCGTCCAGGGACTTCGGTGCGTCGCCCTTGGGGGCCGAGAAGTACGAAATGGCCTGGAAGTCGATGTCGGGGAACTGTACGTGCGCCCAACGGGGCACGGGCATGGCTTGCCAGCGTTGCAGGGCATCGAGGCGCCACTCGGTCATCCACCCGGGCTCATCCTTGCGGGCGGAGATGGCACGGACGACGCTCTCGTCGAGACCCGGCGGCAGGGTGTCGGCATCGATCTGGGTTACGAAACCGGCCGCGTAGTCGTGTCCCGTGGCAGCATTACCCGTGCCGACGAGCTGCTCCAATTCGGTCGTTCGCTCGGACATGAAACTCACACAATCGTCGCGTGGGGCGATTGTAGCGAATAACCAACCATTTTACTTGGTTATTCACGCCTGCACGGGGTGCGGGCGGGCGGTCTGGGTCAATCCACGGGCTGTGTAACGCGATCGAGAACGGATTCGAGGCGTTCGGTAAGGAGCCGGGCTTGGCCGGTGACCGCACGCCGGTAGAGCAGCACGGCGATACAGGCCTCCAGTATCGAGACGATCAGGTAGAGGGGAACGGTCGACGTGAAATGCCTCTCGATGGCAAACGGGATTGCCAGCGGCGCAATCGCAACGATCAGCAGCACAAGGATGAGGAAGGAGCCGAGGAAATTCGTCGCCGTCGCCCTACGCATGCCCATGGAGGTCGCTGACATCGGCCACGGTGCGCGGATCGAGAACGCGTTGCCAAGCATGCAGCCCACCAAGTAGAGCACGACCAACTGCAGGGCGTTGGCGAGCACATGTCCCACCGGCAACGGTTGCAGCCATTGCAGGACGGCGATGATGACAGCCCCCAGCGCCAACGCGTACGGGAGGAGCGCCAGGTTCTTGCCCAGGATCAGCTCTCTCGACGGAACCCCGGCAAGTACCAATGCGCGAAACCCGTTGCCGTCCTGGCCGAACAGGTTGGCGAACAGGTTGAATGCCATGATGATCGCGAAGCCGATCATGGCAAGCGGCGCAAACCGAGTGGGCCAGAACCCGGCCCCTAACTCGGCGAATAGCAGCAGATAGAGCATGACCAGAAGCACCGGACTCAACACCACCATCTTGCCCTGCGGCGCCCGCAGCCATATCCGAAGCGTGACCCAGGCCACCGCGCGGGCTTGATCCGAGTAGTACCGCGTGATCCCCACGGCGAGATTGGCGACCGCGCCCCGGAGCCGGTCGTGCCACCCGGGATCTCGGGCGCCGTGCCGCGGTACGGCCGCTTCGCTACGAGCGTGATCGGCTGGTTTGGCATCCCCCTTGGCGAGGGAGCCGAGTGTCTTGCGGTAGGCGCGTCTCAGGCTCAGCGCGGCAATCGCGAACATGCCGGCGGCGGCTACCAGACCTATCCAGACCCGGGTTCCGCCGGCGCCCCACGCACCGAGCGCGAGCCACCCCGGGGGCAGGACCGCATTGGCGACGATGGTCCATCCTTGCAGATCGGCATGTTCGAACAGGCTGACGTCCGAAACGCGAAAGAACCGGTTCACGAGTGCGGGCAGGTTCGCGATGAGCACGAAGATGAGGACGGCGGCGGCAACCACGGTCCCGCGCCGGCGCTTGTTGACAAACAGGCGAGCGAGCCAGCTCTGGAACTGGTGGGTCACCGAGGTGACGAGGGCGATGAAGCCGAGTACCAGCGGGAAGAGGATCACCTGCGC
>CAZJRX010000441.1:0-1849 GCA_964548145.1 uncultured Pseudomonadales bacterium
CAGAAGGCGCGCCCCGCCTGTATAGTGTCCGGTGCCTCGACTGGTTTCGAGACTCTGATGCTCAGTGCCCAGCAAGCCGCCGCCAAAGAAGCGGCTCACCGCCGGTTCGACTATCCGACCCGTCTCATAGCGGAGGAAGGAGGCTATCCAGGTCGCGACACGCTGCCGCGATTCACACACGGCGTTGTGGGCATCGGTATCGCTGGCGACGCCCTGCGCATCTACATCCTGGAGGATCTGGCTGCCGAGCTAGAGACCCCTGCCCAGATCAAGGGATTGCGTACCGAGCGCGTCCTCACAGCCGGCTTTCACCACCAGGTTGCGCCGCGACAAACTCGCCTTGCTCCAACACCATGCGGCGTTTCCATCGGCCATGCGGTACCGGTTGGCGACAAGCAACTGATGGTCCACACCGGCACTCTTGGTTGCCTGGTCGATACCCCCTTCGGCCGCTGTATCCTCAGCAACAACCATATCCTTGCCATGTCCAACGCCGCCAGCATCGGTGACCGAATCCTGCAGCCCAGCCCCGCCGACGGCGCTAGTCCGGGCACGTCCACGCCGATCGCTACGCTGACTGATTTCGAGCCCCTGCGATTCGGCAGCGCGGTCAACCGCGTCGACGCCGCCATCGCGGCGCTCGACGATGTCTCCTCCGCGATCCCGAGCATCATGACCATCGGCCCGCCCGCCAATCCCCCCGCCGCGCCTTTTGTCGGCCAGTCCGTCGTCAAACATGGCCGAACCACTGGCCTCACCTTCGGCTCCGTCGTGGACACGAGCTTCGACGGCAACGTCCACTACGACGGCAACGTCGCATACTTCGAAGATCAGATTGTCGTCGCCGGCGATGCGGGACCGTTCTCGGAGCCTGGCGACTCGGGATCCCTTGTACTCGACACCGCCGGTCCGCACCCGGTTGGTCTGCTGTTCGCCGGCGACGATTCCCAGGCGATCGTCAATCCGATACAGTTTGTTCTCAATCGTTTCGGTGCTACGGTCGCCGTAACATGACAGACATTAGGCAAGCCAAGCGCTCCCTCGGGCGCGAACTCCGTAACGTTGACGGCTTCGTCGGCGTCGGAATCGGCCGGGATTGCATCCGCCTTTACGCCAGCGCCGAAACAGCGCCCGTCGTCAAGGTGCTCCGCAACAAGTGGGGCAACACCTACAAGGGGTTCGCCGTCTCGGTCATTCTCAGCGACGGTTTCGAGACCCACTCGCAAGCGTCCTGACGCCTTCGCGGACCCAACTCGACCGATTGTAGACTTGCCGGGGTCCGTCGAGACGACCAGTTCCGCCGGACGCGTCTCTCTTGAGGGGGGCGACTTCTCGTGCTAACGCACCGAGCCTCGTTTCGGGCAAGTCTCGTCGCATCGAAACGGCGAACTCAGGTCGCATGACTTTGGCGCTTGATCGACCCGTTCGCGAAGGATCCCCACTCGCCCATCAGCAGACGCCGTTTCTCCATAAGGTCCGACCTCGCATACGCTCGCTCCACCGCCGATCCGACCTTGTGGGCCAGACTGAGTTCGATCGCTGCGTGATCCATGTCCGTGCACTCGGAGGCCCAGTCGCGAAACGCCGACCGGAAGCCATGCACGGTCGTACGTTCGGCGAGCCCGGTCGCGCGCAGGGTCTTCATCAGCGTCATGTCCGACAGCGGCCGACCGCTGCGTGTCGGCGAGGGAAACACCAAGCCCGAGTCGTCCCGAACGCGTGCCGCACGAACGAGAACCTCCACGCTTTGGTCGCTGAGCGGTACACGATGCTCTGCTCCGGCCTTCATCCGGCTCGCCGGAATGCGCCACTCGCGCCCGTCGAGATCGATCTCGTCCCATGTCGCATT
>CAZJRX010000442.1:0-1828 GCA_964548145.1 uncultured Pseudomonadales bacterium
TGCACGTCCATCATGATGCGGAAGCGCTTCTCGGAGAAATCCTTGACGGGCATGAACCAGGTGACGGCAGCGATGTTGACCAGGATGTCCACCGGACCATAGGCGGCTTCGGTGGCGGTGATCAGGTTGTGCCGATCCTCCTCCAGCGACAGGTCGGCCTTGACCGCCGTGGCTTCGCCGCCGGCGTCCTTGATCGCCTGAACCGTCTCGTTGATCGATCCCGGCAGAAAATGGTCCGCCGCATCGACCGAGCGTGCCGACACGACAACCTTCGCACCTTCCATCGCATAGCGTTTGGCGATCGCCTCGCCGATTCCGCGGCTGGCCCCGGTCACCACGGCAACCTGACCCGCCAATAGCCCGTTGGGGTTAATCGTCGGCATTTCCTACTCCGTCCTCGCAGCCCAAAACAGGCGATGATAGCTCACTGGCCCACGTACACCCGCTGCACCCGGTCGCCGATTCGCGTCAGCAGTTCGTAGCTGATCGTGCCCGCCCACGCCGCCGTCTCGTCGATCCCGATGGCTCGTCCGAAAACCTCGACCCAGTCGCCAGGGGCAAGCGAGCCGGCCACCGGCGTGGCATCGACATTGGTCAGATCCATCGACACCCGCCCGACCACCGCCAGCCGGTCTTCGCCGAACGCCACCCGGGCGTCGCCGGACAGCCCACGGGGAATGCCGTCGGCGTAGCCCATTCCAAGCACCGCGACGCGCATGGACCGTGCGGCGGTATACGTACCCCCGTAGCCGACGGCTTCACCCGCTGCGACGGACCGCAGAGCCACCACCTTCGCCGCCAACAGCGCGACCGGCGACATCGGGTTCGCGCCCGTCGCGAACGGATTCCCGCCGTAGAGGGCAATACCCGCCCTCGCGACGTCGGAAGCGATCCCGGTGAGCGCGGCCGCCGAATTCGCCAGACTGCCAAGCGCTTTGGGAAAGTGCGCACGGATCCCCTCGAACCGCTCCGCCTGGCGGCGGTTCATCGCGTGGGCGGGATCGTCCGCACACGCCAGGTGGGAGATCACGAGGCATATATCGAAACCGTCGAACCGCGACGGCGAAAACGTCGCGTAGTCGAAACCAAGCCGATTCATTCCCGTGTCGACATGTACGGCAGCCGGAATTTCCCGATGCTCGCGCCACACCAGAAGCTGCGTCTCGTCGTTCAGCACCGGCGTCAGGCCGTGCCTTACCATGGTCCGGGCGTCGTGGCTCGTGAGCGGCCCGGACAATACGTAGATGCGCGCCTCGCCGTCGACCGCCCGCACAGCCACCCCTTCGGCTACCGTCGCCACAAAAAAATCGCGACAGCCTTCACGAAGCAGCGCCGCCACGACGGGCGCGGCGCCAAGACCGTAGGCGTTCGCCTTCACCACCGCCGCCGTCCGCGTGCCTGCTTCGGCAACCCGGCGGTAGTTCGACCGAAGCGCCTTGAGATCGACGGTCAGTCGCGAAAGACCGATATCCGTAGCGCCATCGTCAATTTCCACCGTCATCGCCTCGCTGATCTGCAGTTTTCGAGAATTGACTGAGCATCCACCTTCGCCCGCCACCACAAGGGTTCCACAACGAATCCCTTCGTGTCGAAACACCCCGCGAAATACACGAGCTTTGTCGGTTCGCCGGGTACGAAACGCCTGTTGAACTCATCGTTGGTCGACACGCCCAACGCTATTCCTTCTTCGGCATCCGCCATGAACGTATCGAGGAACTCGCTATCCCGAAATCCGGAAATTACACCAAGTTCGTCGAATTTAACCGCGAAAATGGCGTTGACCAGGGGAAGTCCCTCGTTGGTTGCAACGACTTTACGGCTATCTATG
>CAZJRX010000443.1:0-1484 GCA_964548145.1 uncultured Pseudomonadales bacterium
GCTGGCGTTCTAGGCGGCATCTCGGAATGGATGAAGGTGGCCCACACCGCAGCCTCGTTCAACCTGCCGATTGCGCCCCACTGGCACGCCAACGTCCATGCCCACCTGGTGGCGGCGACCCGCAACAGCATCACGGTGGAGTACTTCGCGCTCGAGCAGGACATCTACAACTTCGAGCGCATCGTGACGCCGGGGACGCGCTTGCAGATCAGGGACGGTCACATCCCCTTGCCCGACCGGCCAGGCGTCGGGATCGAACTGGACGACGAGGCGGTGGCCCGGTGGCATACGGACTGACACCGACGCATTCGCCGCCTAGTGCTCCGTCAACCCCTAATCTTGGTGTCAGTGGCAGCCGGAGTGTTCCGGGCACCGTCGCTTGCGACGGACAGGCGTGGCTGCGCACGCGTAGCGGGCCTACTCCAAGCAGCCGCAACGGCGCATGGGTACATGCGGTCCGGGACGCTCCGGCTGCCACCCGAAGGGCGCGCCCGCAAACGCCCATCCGCGTTGTTGGCGCCTCTCGACAGAACCCCGCTATGCCTTCGAGGCGCCGCCTAGCGGGCTGGACGCTTGCGGACGCGCTGACGCCAAGATTAGGGGTTGACGGAGCACTAGTCTGGCAATGGCATGGTCGGGAAAAACCGGATTTCGACGCTCTCGCGTTCCTGGCGGTCGTCTGATCCGGGAATGGGAACCGCTGTGTGCAGCGTCGGGCAGAATACGTCGCCATCGGCCGGGTGCGAGTCTTAGGTGGTGAATACCAGCGTTCGTCCCGGTTCATGGCGGAGAAGTAATTCCATCGCTGCCCGTCGTTGGGCTTGCAGTAGTGGGCGTTGAAGGGTCTCGGCTTGGCGTTGGGATTGAGGTCGTACTCGAGATCGTCGCGGTCGATGGAGGTGCGGTCGCACACGGCGAGCGGGAGTCGCGCAAGGGGCCCGGGCGACACGGACCGCCAGATGTTGATGCCGAGGACACGCCGGTCCAGCGGCATGCCCTGAATCTCGGTGAATTTCTCGGCGACCGACTTGCCGTCGTGGTCAAGGGTGTGGACTGGCCTGCAAAGGACACGTCGACGATCAGGCGGGTCAGCTTGCCGCCGCGCGCATTTCCTCCACTGTACGGGTCTTGAGCCGCACCGCACCATCGCCACGGTTGCGCGCCAGAGACGGTTCGGTAGCGAGACGCTTGCGGGCATCCTCGATCTGCCCGGCATATTGAGGTAGCCACTCGGCCTGCGCGACAAGCATTTCGTCCACCATCTGCCACACCTCGGGCGGGTTGCACACGGCGCCGACGAGTGGATCGAGCAGGATGGCTTGTTTCAGCAGTTCGACGTCCGCAGTCATGGCGGCGCGGGTTGCCAGGCGCTGTACCTGGATCGAGTTGTTGCAGATGGCCGCCGCGCCGAGGGGTAGGTCGCCGACCACGGGGATGGCAAGACCGTTCCGGTCGACGTAACCGGGCACTTCGACGATCGCGTC
>CAZJRX010000443.1:1494-1799 GCA_964548145.1 uncultured Pseudomonadales bacterium
TGCGGACGTTGAAGTGTCCCCGGTAGACGCGGCCTGTCTCCATCGCCTCGATGATCCACGAGCCGTGTTCGTCGCTGCGCGTTGCGGGGTCGAAAGTCGCTGGTTCGGCTTCCAGCCACTTCGCGAAATCGGTCTCGAACCAGTTGCGGTTCTCGGTGCAGACCCGCAGGTAGCCGGCGGTTTCGCCATGGATCCAGGCGTCGGTGGATACCCAGGCGGGGATCTCGTCAGGTCGCTTGCGGTACCAGGGCAGGTATTCCGACAGGTGCCCGTTGGACTCGGTGCTGAAGTAGCCGAACCGGCGG
>CAZJRX010000444.1:0-1769 GCA_964548145.1 uncultured Pseudomonadales bacterium
TGCGGAGCATTCTCGATACGCGCCCGAAGGGCGCGCCGGGACGGGACAACGCCGCTAAACGGCTCGCACGCGCCCGCAAGGGGGCGCACTCGCCGCCTCGCTCCAGCCCCACCGCCCGAGAACTCCGCGCCTACGGTCGTTCCCTGCGCAGCCCGTCAATCAATGTGCGCACCGCCAGTTCCGTCGCCTCGTCGGCGGTGAGGTAGCCTTCCGTAGTGGCGTTCCACGCCGACCAGACGAGTTGATCGATCTGCGCGACCACCCAGCGCGACGGGATGTCTCGGGCCACGTGTCCCTGTTCCTTTAGGTCTCCCACCAGCGTCTCGGCCCAACGCAGTTGCGTCCCATAGCCTTGGCTCAACGTCGGGTCGTCGGTGTAGTCGGCACCGAGGAAGTTGTAGCGGTCGCCGAGCGGGATGACTGCTCGAAACATGGCTCGCAGGCGATCAACGGCGGCTTGCCCTGCCGTTGTCTCCGCCCGGACCGCGGCGTTCATTTCCTCGATGCAACGGACGCCGATGTTGCTGATCAGGTCTTCCCGAGTACGGAAATGTCGGTGCAACGTCGCCCGACCCACACCGGCTTGGGCGGCGATCTCGCTCATCGTCGCTCCGGCGTTGGCGTTCAGAACGCGAATGGCGGCTTCGACGATCGCCTCCAGGGTCGCTGGGCGAATAACGTGTTTTTTCGCGCTCATACGTCAGTCCCTGCGGTTTGGATCGGGCTGCGGGATTCGGATCCCGCCCTACGGTCTGCCTCGGCTTTATGAAATCGGCAGGCCATCCAGCGCGACCATACTGCCGCCGCCCCTGACCGCGTCAAGCTCAACTGATTTCTCTGCCGTCGCGCGGACGCAGATCACGGTCATCGATCCTGCCGCCGGCTCGGTCAAGGCGCGGCACCTGAACCGCCATATCGACTATTCGGCGCTCAAGGCGTCCGCCGACGTGCGCCGACACAGTCTGTCCACCCCGCTTGAACTGCAGGTGAGCGCCGATGGCAGCCGGCTCTATGTCGCCGCCCTGGGTTCGGACCGGATTGGCGTATTCGCCACCGCCGATCTCGAAAGCGACGCGCCGTGGGACGGCATCGGCGAGGAGTTCGATCCGACCGCTGCGAGCGGCGACTATCTGTCGGTGACCGGTGGTCCCGCCGGGCTGCTGTTCGACGAGTCGCGTAACGATGAGTACGGACTGCTGTTCGTTTACACGCATATCCACCAGCGTGAAAGTCGTCGATCCGGCGACCGGAGCAACGTTGCAGACGGTTGATATCCACAATCCGGAACCCCCTTCGCTGATTGGCGGGCGGCGGATGCTCTACGACGCCAACGGAACCTCGTCGAACGGCGAGTCCTCCTGTGCGAGTTGCCATGTATTCGGCGACACGGACCATCTGAGCTGGAACCTCGGCAACCCCGATGCGGCCAATGCGGTCAATCCCCAACCCTTCCCGACATTCTCGGACTTTTTCCTGAACTGCGACTTCTTCGGCCACTACCCGGGGTGCGAACTCGTTCCCTATGCCAATGGCAACGGCGACCAACTGGCGTTCGCCTCGATGAAGGGGCCGATGACCACCCAGACCATGCGCGGCATGTCCACCCACGGCCACATGCATTGGCGAGGCGACCGGGCCACCGAGTACTTCGGGACGGATGACGAGCAGGCTCTCGATGAGAAGCTCTCGTTCAAGAACTTCATCGTTGCTTTCGAGAGCCTGCTTGGCCTCGACGTGGAGCTCACCGACGCCAGCCGTACCGACAAGCC
>CAZJRX010000445.1:0-1400 GCA_964548145.1 uncultured Pseudomonadales bacterium
GCCGAGGCGCAGCCGGACACCGGCTGGCAGGACAGGTGGCTGTAGGGGACGGGCTTACTCCGGTCGTTTCGCGCGTAAGTAGTTGACGACAGAAGAAATGCGCCTTGTCCGGGAGGTTGGCGTTCCCACCACCTTTAGTGTTGCCGCAGCTCGATAGGTGCTGACGAGGCCAAGCAGTTGCCGTGAGCGTTCGGTGATGCCGGTACGCGTAACCGGAGTAGAGACCGTCTGACACCGGATCGCGCCGTATTGAACGGCGTAGCGTTGCGCCACGACGACCCCGGCGCCGCTCGGCCCTCGCACGCCTCGATGTGGTCGAGACCGAGGGCTTTCGCCGTGGATGACGAGGCCGCCGCTGCGTGGGGTCTCGATTCGGTGGTGCGTGTGACCACCCGGATACGGGGACGACCGAACGGTTATCAGTTGCCGACAGTCGGCGGACGTTGCGGTGGCGCGCAACGGTTTGATACTGTATGGACATACAGAATCGCAGGCTCGCAAAAGACGTGGCCGGGGCGGAGCGAACATGCGGAAGCGACCGGGGCGGACCAAGGACCTCGGGTTCGGTCGGACGAGACCGGGGATGGCGTGATGGGTGAGTTTGACCGGTCGTAGCATGTCTATCATAATTGGATAGGGATGTAGCGAGGCGGCCCTTGCGCTACGAACGCACCATCGCGATCGGGAAGCGTCACGAGGCGCTTCTGGCCCTGGTAGGTCGCGGTCGCTTTTCCTGTCCACAGCTGGCGGCAGAGCTTGGTGTGTCGCTCCCCACAGTGTCTCGGGACATCCTTTTCTTGCGAGGACAGGGCTACGGCATCAGGTCCGTGAGGCGTGGCAGCGGGTGGGCGTACGAGTTGACCGGGACGCCGGGTCGAGTGCGGGGCGGCAACGGATGAGTACCGGTCCCACGACCGCGTGGCAAACGGACTTCGGGATCGGGCATGGCGCCCATCCGGGGTTTTTCGGGAGCAGGGAGGAACTGGCGCGGGAGGGCCGGTACGCCCACGGGCTGGAGGAGGCGTTCGACCTTCTGGAGCTGGACGGAATGTTCTGCTCGGACCGGACGCCGCTCGTCTATTTCAAGGAAGTTGGAGAGATGAGCGATGGTGAAGCCCAGGGATTGCATCGGACGTTCTGGAATCACGGCACGGCGCCCATCTTGGTGCTGGTCGCGCCGGAGAGCGTCCACGTCTACTCGGGCATGGCGCGCCCGGAGCCGATTGAAGGACGCGTGGCGAGGCCGCGATGCCTGGTCGGCACGATGGACAGGGTGGCCGACCAGCTAGAGACGTTTCTCGTGTCGGTGGAGACCGGCGCGTATTTCCGCGAACACGAGGCGTCGTTCAACCCGGACAGCCGGGTCGACAGGGATCTCCTGAGCAATCTGACCAAGGCGC
>CAZJRX010000445.1:1519-1767 GCA_964548145.1 uncultured Pseudomonadales bacterium
GGGTGGTGTTCACTTGCTACCTGTTCGACAGGAAGGTCATCGGCGAAGCGTATCTGCGCGACCTGGGTGTGACGGAGTGCGCGCACCTCCGCGATGTGCTGGGGATGCGGCCGGTGGCATCGGCGAAGGCAGCGCTCTACAAGCTGTTTCGGCAGCTCGGGAAGGACTTCAACGGAGACTTGTTCAGCGACGACCTTGGCGAGGAAGAGCGGGCGGTGCGGGACGAGGATGTTGGAACGCTATGCGAC
>CAZJRX010000446.1:0-1763 GCA_964548145.1 uncultured Pseudomonadales bacterium
TGGGCACCCACCCGCTTGAGATCCCAGCCGACGCCACCGTCAACCTTCATGTCCTACCCCCTGTTCGGTATCGCGAACGGCCACTATATCGGCCACCCGGAAGTTTGTCAGGCCGCACCCGTTCGGGTCGCCGCGTCAATCACCGAACGAGAAACGATCCGCCGTGAACGCCTCGAAGGTGGGCATTGCCTCGCCGAGTGGCGTCGGTCCGATGGGGGAGACGATGGTCGTGTCGATACCCGCCGCCGCGTCCTCGCGGATGCGCTGGTGGACCTTTCCGACATCGCCGATGTTGCAGACGGTGTCGATCATCTCGTCGCTGATCGAACTCGTCGACAGCTCCCGATCCCTTGCCTCCCAGCCGGCGCGGATTCCCGCCGCTTCATCCGGGAAGCCCGCCCATTCCAGGAACTTGTTGTATACCGGATTGGCGTAGTAGGGCGAGTACTGGGTGCGGAAACGGTTCCTGGCGTACTCGATGTCGTCGGTGACCATCACCACCAGGCGGTTGACGATTTCGATGTCGTCGACGCGCTTGCCGGCCCGTTTCGCGCCGATCTCGACATGTTCCATCATCCTGGGCAGCGCCTTCTGCGGCCACAGGTTGAAGACCACGCCATCGCCGAACTCCGCGGCCATCTCGATCATCTTCGGCCGCAGCGCCGCGAGGTAGATGGGCACCGCGTCCGGCAGCGCCTCCTGCCGATAGCCCTTGCTCTTCAAGGTCGGCAGGTCGAAGTCGGACCTCTCCCCGGCAAGCATGGAACGAACCATGACGGCCGTGTCCTTCACCCGCGTCAGCGGTTTATCCATCTTGACGCCGTTGAAGCGCTCCATGATCGTCTGGCTCGACGAACCCAAACCCATCACGAACCGCCCCGGCAGCAGTTGCGCAAGGACGTTCGCCGTGGCGGCGAACACCGCCGGCGTACGGGTGTACACAGGCGTCACGGCAACCCCGACACGCATGCGTTGCGTGTACGGTGCCACCGTCGCCACCATGGTCAGGCTATCCGGCGCCATCGCGTCGCTGAACCAGACGTCGTCGAAACCGTTCGCATCGGCCCACTTGACCAAGGTGATCGAGTCCTCGATCCGCGGCCCCGCAGGCAAGGTCAGGGCAATTCGTTTTGGCACCGGCATCGCTTCGCATCTCCGACAGGCAAGCGGTTTCCCGCTCGGACGGGCCAGTTTGTCGGATTGCCCCGGAACACGGCAAGTGACGAGTGCACCAACGTGACGAACCGGGGTATGGTCGGTTCATCGTGATGCGGCTCTGGACATCGAAGCAAGACGTGGCCACGGGAGCGAACCGCTGATGTGCGGGCGCTTCAATGCTGCCGACGACCCCTTGAACCAGGTCTTCGAGGAACTCGTCGGGCACCCCTTCCCCGGCGTGACCAACTACAACACCGCACCCACCGAGACCGCCTGGATCGTTCGCCACGATGCGCCCGAAAGTGAGGAACTGGAAGCCGTTGCCGCGACCTGGTGGTTGACGCCCTACTGGTCGAAGACGCCGAAACCGACGTACGCCACCTTCAATGCGCGGGCGGAGACGATCGCCAAGGCCAGTTCGTTCCGGGAACCTTTCCGCAGACGTCGGTGTCTCGTACCCGTCTGCGGCTACTACGAATGGCAAAAGGACGGTCGGCGTCGTGTTCCGTACTACATACGTCCTCGCGACGGTGCAATGCTCCTGGCCGGAGTCTGGGACCGATGGCGCAGTCGCGACCGGAGCCAAGTCGTCACCAGCTTCGCCA
>CAZJRX010000447.1:0-1762 GCA_964548145.1 uncultured Pseudomonadales bacterium
CCCCTGCAGTTTGATGTCCTCGCCGACCGGATACGCAGCGAATATGAGGTTCCGGTGCGATTTGAGCCCTCCGGCATCCATACGGCACGCTGGCTCGATGCGCCCTCGGAGCGGATAATTCGCACCTTTGCCGACCGCAACCGTGGGGCGATGGCGACCGACCACGTCGGCCGGCCGGTGTTTCTGGCGCGCAATGCCTGGCATCTCGACAGGGCTATCAGCGATGCTCCGGATCTCGCCTTCCGGGATGTCCAGGAACACGTGCATGGTGTCTGACGCGTCACTCTTCGGACTCAGGGGTTTCAGTCATGGCGCAACGCGCCTGATCACCGTCATGAGCCCGGCGGGCATCACGGCGGTCATCGAGCGCCTGACCTTCGATCCAGGAGAAATCCGGGCCGAGATCTATCCCGGCATTCTGCCGCAGTATCACGAGAAGGTGCGTGGCGGCGTCGATCGTTTCGTCGAGCGCCATGGCATCGTGGTGCTCGATTTCCCCGCCTGGACGGAGAAGAAGGCCCGGTTCGGGGCCTCCATCTATTCCTGAGATTACGAAGGAGCGACCGACATGACCGACATTCACAGGGCCGAACCGGAAGCGGTGGGTCTTTCGTCCATGCGGCTTGACCGTGTCGGTGACTGGATGAGGCGCTATGTCGACGAGGGCAAGCTGCCCTGGGCCATGACGGCCATCGTCCGGGAAGGCGCCCTCGTCTACCGCGAAGCCGCCGGTCTCGCCGATGCGGAGGCCGGACGGGACATCTTTCCCGATGCCATCTGCCGCATCTACTCGATGTCCAAGCCAGTGACCGCGGTGGCCGCCCTCAGGCTCTATGAACAGGGCCTCTTCGGGCTCGAGGATCCGGTGGATGCCTACATTCCGCAACTGGCCGACATGTCCGTGCGGGTGGGCGAGACTCCCTATGGCATGCATCTCGAGCCTGCAAGGCGGCCGATAACCATCCGCGATCTCTTCTGTCACACCTCCGGGTTTACATACAGCTTCAACGGCAACGACGGCCTGGCGAAACTCTACCGGGAAAAAAGGGTCGATTTCGGGCCCCGGGCCGGGACACTCGGCGAGGTCGTCACCCGCCTTGGCGATCTGCCGCTCGATCATCACCCGGGCACACGATGGACCTATGGCGTCTCCATCGATGTCCTGGGCTACCTCGTGGAGGTCATCTCGGGCAAGCCGTTCGATCGCTATCTTGCCGAGGAGATCTTCGAGCCCCTGGGCATGGCGGATACCTTCTTCCAGCTCCCCGGGGATCGCGTCGACCGCTTCGTGCCGTGCTACGAACACACTCCAGACAGCCGCTTCAGGCGTGTCGATGGAACCGCGGACAGCCGCTTTGCTTCCACGGTCAGCTGCTTTTCGGGAGGTGGTGGCCTGCTCTCCACCATGACCGACTACCTGAAGTTCGCCGACATGCTCCGGGAGGGAGGACGCGGCGTTCTGGGACGGCGCACCGTCGAGTTCATGGCGACGAATCATCTTCCCGACGACAGCGATCTTGCGGCCATGGGCCAGAAGGTCTTTGCCGAAACGAGTTACAACGGCGTCGGCTTTGGACTGGGTGTGTCGGTGATGCTCGATCCGGCTGCCGCAGGGGTCATGGCCTCACCGGGTGAATTTGCCTGGGGCGGCATGGCGTCAACCGCTTTCTGGGTCGATCCGCTCGAGGACATGGCTGTGGTGTTCATGACCCAGCTCATCCCGTCGGGATGCTATCCCATCCGCAAGGAGCTCAGGGTCCTG
>CAZJRX010000448.1:0-1757 GCA_964548145.1 uncultured Pseudomonadales bacterium
TTCTTCATGGGGCGACCACGCCGAGCGTCCCAGGCGCCGCTGCGTCTGGTCCACGTGCCCGTCCGAATCGAGATCCGGCATGTCGGCGGCCCAGGGCCAGTAGTTGTTGTCGTTCACGACCCGCTCGGGCAGCTTCTCCTGGTCCACCGTGAAGTTGGCCGAGCCGTCGTTGAGCAGCAGGTACGGCGCACCGCCCATGAACTCCCCGCCGTTGTTGGCCACCAGGATGTCGATATCCCCGTCGCCGTCCACGTCGCCCACCGCGGCATTGTGGGTAAAGCCCGTGCTGTCGTCCGGGAGCCGGTCGCTGGCGTCGTCGTAGCCGGTCTCGGTGGCGAGCAGCAGTTGATTCGACCAGCCCGGAAACGGATCCACGTCATAGCCATGATCGGCGATGAAGAAATCGTTTCGACCGTCACCGTTGAAGTCCGCCATCAGCACTTCCCGGGGATGCACGCTGTCGGGGCGGTCACCCTGCGCCACCGTGAACGAGTAGTTGCCTTCGTTGATCAGGATCACGCCTTGCCTGGAACTGGTGAATTCTTCTCCGGGATACGTGCCGGCGGTGAACACCACGTCGTCGTCGCCGTCGCCATCGAAATCGTCCGCGAAGATCGTGGCGCCGCCGGACTCGAGTGTCACGTCGGCGCTCCAGAGGCCGTATTCCACGGCGATGGTGCCAGGGTAGATCAACTCGGGTTGGTGGTAGAACTCCGCCGTCATGTAGCCAGTGGCGTCGTATGCCGTGATCGAAGCCGGGATGTCCACGGTGCAGGTTTGCGCGCTGCCCGCACACAGGTAGCTTTCCGAGCCGCGCCATCCGGCGAACGCGTAGCCGTAGCGGGCCACGGCGGTGAAGGTTTCGTTGAAGGGGTCGCCGTTGGGGATGTCGATTTCGCAGGTGTTTTCTTCGGCGCAGTCGTGGTCGCCCGAGGCGGAGACAATGGATCCGCCCGACGTGGACGTCTGGACGATCTTGCAACCGGCCAGCAAGGCCGTTGCGACGACAAGCCCGATTCGTAAACGCATCTTTTCCCGCTCGAAACCGCCACTTGGCCACTCGGGGATTATAGAGAGTTGTGGTGGGCAGCGACGAGGAATCCGATGGGAAGGGCTCGGTCCGGATTCGCGGTCGGATGTTGAGTCCACCAGGCAATCCCATGGCTATTCTCCCTGTTTGCCGGGTATCCGGGCGGACACCTTGGGGGCGATTCGGTCCGCACATTAGCGTGCGGCACGTTGCCAAGGTCCTTCGCCCCCGTATGCCCATTGTGATGTGTCCCGCCGTGTCGTATTGGCCGAATGTCGGATGGCCGATCGGCAGTTGTGGTCACTCCATGCGGCTACCGAAGTTGCGTGGCGCTCGTGTCTCGCGCCGCACATAGCGCGCCGCACTTGGGTGCGGTCGGAATATTGACTCAAGGAACATTGGACGGCGCTTCGAAGCGCGCGTCGTTCAGGCGCCAATAGGCGTCGGATTCCTTCAATCTCTCGTTCTCATTGGACCGGGCAAGTTCCCACGGCGTTTGGCCCGCAAAGTTATGGCGCTTGGCATCCGCACCGGCGTCGAGAAACGCGGTAACCGCAAGATCGGCATTAGACCACTTCTGCCCAGCGGCCAAATGCAGCGGGGTGTTTCCGTTCTCATCCTGCACGTTGATGTCGGCCCCATGGGCAACCAGCGCCGAAATTGTTGGGTCGAGAGCACTACAAGAAATGCACCCAGCGGCCCGGTGAATTGGCGTTTGCCCGACAAC
>CAZJRX010000449.1:0-1750 GCA_964548145.1 uncultured Pseudomonadales bacterium
GCACGACGAGCGACACCACGGAGTAGAGCCCGATGTAGGGCCTCTCGCCCATCGCCCCTACCAAGTTGTCGCGCAGGCCGGTGCTCGTCACGCCCAGGTGCTGCGCTGCGAACAGGAACGCCCAGAGGGCCAGCCAGGAAAGCTCGGTCATGTCGGATCCCCCTCCCGACTCAGAGCTGTCGATTCTATGTCCTGCCGCCATGGCCGTGGGAGACCGGAGTTGGCGCGGGCGGCCCGCCCGTGGCCATGCAGATCCCGACGCGCTCGACCTCGGACGGAGTGTGAGGGCGAACTCGACGACCCGGGCAAGGGCCTCGCGGCCCAGACGTATTCGCCGGGCATGGCTGGGCAGGGCGTGGGGAGGCAGGTTGCCCACCACTTCGCCTCCTACGGCGCGAAGGTGACCTACGGCAACTTCTTCGGCAAGCGCTAACGATACCGAGTCCGAGTCGGCAGCTCGCCGACACCGCCACCGATCACCGAAAGTTCGTCGTGTTGGTTGTGAGCGACCTGCTCTATCTCGATGAGGTGCCGGCCGTCCTCGATCCACTTCCGCTTCACGTTGCCGGAAATGACCAGCAGGTCGCCGACGGGGTTGTGACGGCGGATCTTGCACGAAGCGTTGCGCAGGAATCCGTCGTCGCCCAACCAGTTGGTCAGGTGATGGATGAGCCACGAGCACCGCTCCGGACCGTAATCGTAAGCAGCCGGCGTGCCGACCATCCGGGCGAAGTCGTCCTCCCAGTGCACGCGCTCCGGGCAGTCGGGAATACCGAACTTGTTCTTGATTCCGAGCCCCTTGTGAGCATGGATCTGTCGCCAGGCGATCTTGTTGGCGCGGATGTAAAGCCCGCCCCAGCCCTGCGCGAAGGCGATGAAGCCGGTGACCGTCATCGGACCCTTGGCCATCGGGGGCAGCGCCTCACCTTCCTGTACGTCTTCCCAATAGCGCGGCTCCGAACCGCGGACGGGTTCGGTCGCGTAGAGCTTGTAGAAGTTCTCGAGTTGTTCGTCCGAATAGGGCTCGATCTCCCGCGCCTTGACCGCGTCGTACTTGGTGCCTCGTTCACGTGCCTCGTCGCGGTCGGTGCGGAAACACCAGCTATCCGCTTCGGCAACCTTCGTGCCGTCCTGCTTGTAGAAATCGACGTGGTAGATCTGCTGAAACGCCCGCCCGGCGAAGCGGGTCCGGTGCTCGACGAGATCCTTCAGGTACGCATCCGTCTGAATCTCGTCGTTTCGCAGCACCGGTGCGTACCAGGTCCAGTCGGCGCCTGCCCACATGGCGTGGATCCCGCTCAAGCCCCCAACGTAACCTGACACGATGCGATCGCACGCGAAGAGAAAGCTGGGAAGGGCCACGATGCCGCCATAGCGCGACCTGGCGGCGTAGTCCGGGTCGCACCAAAGCGGGTTGTCGTCGCCGATGCCGTGCGCGTAGTGGCGAATGTTGTCTCGCGTCGCCTCGTAACACCAAGGCTCGACCGAGTCGACAATCTTCCGGCCGATTCGGCGGCGAAGGTTGTCGAGACCTTCCTCGGTGATCTTGGGAAACCGATCTGTGGATTCGGGCATTCCCGTGTGCCTTTCCCGGCTTTGGTCGTTCGAGTCGCGCCGCTGCCACCGTATGCAGCGCGTCTTTGTTGTCAATCGTTGTTCAACGCCCGCTCGAACGCCGACTTGCCCGGCTTCGCCACGTGGGTCACGCAATCCCGCCAGCCGGAGGGCCATCCGAGCGCGTCGACCAGGG
>CAZJRX010000450.1:0-1744 GCA_964548145.1 uncultured Pseudomonadales bacterium
ATCCCAATTTTCCTCTTCGGCAAGGCGCATTCTGGCCGAAAGACCGACAGCGTTCTGCTGCCCGACCCTGCCTGCTACGTAATGGTGCGGGTATTCTGCGGCTTCGCCCGACCATCGAAACAGAGGCTGCCTTGAAACGATTCCTGATTGGCTTGCTGTTTGCGTACTCGACCTGCGGGGCGCAGGTGCCGTCGGCGGATTCGGGCGTGCTGGAAGAGGTGGTCACCACGGCCACCAAGAAGAGCGAAGTGGAGATCGTTCAGTTCGTTCCGGCCGCCATCAGCGTCCTTTCGGGCGAAGCGCTGGCGGCGCGGCACGTCACCGACATGGAGGACCTGAGCTACGCGTTGCCGAACGTCGCCCTCGACGCCATCGGTACGGGCAAGGGCATCGCCAACTTCTCCATTCGCGGCCTGGGCGTCGCCGGTTCCATCCCGTCCATCGATCCCACGGTCGGTGTATTCGTGGACGGCATGTACCTCGGCGTCAACTACGGTGTGGTTGTGGACATGCTGGACCTGGAGGCGGCCGAGATCCTGCGCGGCCCGCAGGGGCTTCTGTTCGGCCGCAACGTGACGGGCGGTGCGGTGCTGCTGCGTTCGCGGCGTCCCGGCGGCGGGTTTTCCGCCAATGCCGCGTTGCGCACGGAGACGGGACTGGACAGCCGCCTGAGCGCGAGTGTCGAGGGCGGGCTGGCCGACGGCGCCATCGGCGCGCGGCTTTCCGTCGGCTACCGTGACGACCGGGGCTGGTTCGAGAACAGCGCGCCCGGCGGCGGCGCCGTCGGCGCCGAGACGACACGGGTGGTTCGGCCCGTGGTCACCTGGACGTCTTCGGACAGTCTCGATATCACGATGATCTATGAACAGGGCGATACCGAAGCTGACGGCGCGGCGACCCAGAACCGGCGCCGATACAGCGGTTTCGACTTCGCCATCGACGAGCCCGGATTTTCGCTTGTCGACTGGCAGCACTTCATCGTCGAGGCGAACCGGCGTGTGGCATTGGGCCGGGGGTTGATCACCAACGTGTTCGGTTGGAGAACGGTGCAAGCCGATTCCCTGACGGATATCGACGGGACAGTCGATCCGGTCTTTCACGGGTTCACTTTCACCGATCAGGAGCAATTCAGCAACGAGTTGCGCTACTCCGGCTGGTTTCGGGATGGATGGCAGGCAACATTCGGCGTCTATTTCTTCGCGCAGGACATCCGGTACCGGGAGCGCCGTGTGCTGCGAGGCGCCGAGGGCGCGCCCTTCGGAGGCGATCAGGATCACCTGACCGGCGGAGTCTTCCTGAACAACGACATCGACCTGGGCAATGACTGGATCCTGACGGTGGGTGCCCGCTACACGTTCGAGGAGAAGGACGTGGAGGTTGCCACCGCCGGCAACGGTACCTGTGCGGTCGTCTCGCACCAGTGCGTATACGACTTCAGGGACGGCAACAATTGGCGAAACGTGACGCCAAAGGTTGGTCTGCAACGCTGGCTGAGCGCTCAGGCCCAGGTATACGGCCACTTCACGAAAGGGTTTCGCAGCGGCGGCTACAACCTGCGCAACACGTCGCCGACCGCGCCACCGGGTCCGTTCGACGAAGAGGAACAGGATTCGTTCGAGGCCGGGCTGAAGTCCGAGTTGGCGGGCGGACGCCTGCGGATGAACGTGGCAGCTTTCCACAACCGGATATACGGAATGCAGCGCCAGGTGACCTTCGCCGATGCCGCCGGCGGCGCGATCCAGAT
>CAZJRX010000451.1:0-463 GCA_964548145.1 uncultured Pseudomonadales bacterium
ATCGATGACTACCCGGATGATGCCGGCGGTATCGAGCTGCGGTTCGCCGGCATCATCCGGGTAGTCATCGATCTGGTTGAGGCGGTTGGAGACAAGGAGCAGCGCCCGGTCCATGTTGATGCCGACGTTGAACTCCAAGCGCACCTCGGCCTGCCCGTCGCGCGAGGTGCTCTCCATGCGTTCGAGCCCCTCCAGCCCCCGCAGCACTTCCTCCTGACGATTGACGATCTCGCGCTCGATTTCGTAAGGGCTGGCGCCGTACCACCAGGAGGTCACCCAAAACACCGGCGGAAACACGTCGGGGGCCAGCTGGATCGGGATGCGGGTGAGGGCCAGAAAGCCCAGCACCACGATCATGATGACGATCGCGAGAACCGCGATCGACATCTCGATCGAGAGCCAGATGAGGATCAATGGGAGGTTTCTAGCGCGCCGTCCGACGGCGCGTCGGCCTTCGCGACCG
>CAZJRX010000451.1:494-1303 GCA_964548145.1 uncultured Pseudomonadales bacterium
ACGTGGGCGGGCTGCACTACTCCCAGCACCACGAACCGGTTGCCCACCGCTTCGCCCAACTGGACTGGGCGTACCTCTGCCTTACCGTCGACGACGACGTACACCACCGAGATGCCCCGCCGCTGCAGGATGGCATCCTTATGGACCGTCGGCAGCACAGCGGTGTCGCTGATGGGAACGTGCACCGTAACACCCTCGCCGATCGGCGGGATGCTCGTCAGCTCGCCGAGTTCCGGAACCAGTCGCACCCGGCGGGTGCGGGTCCGCGGATTCTCGACCGTACCGACCGCGCGCACCGTCGTCCCGATAGAATCGCCGGAGGCGCGGGTCAGCTCGATCTGGCCTCGGCGAGATCCGCATGGCGTTCCTCGACCACTCCGTCGAACGGTGCCACAACGGTGCCGCGCGAGAAGTCATCCTCTGCGGTATCCAGCCGTGCATTGGCCTCTTCGAGCGCTGCCAGGGCCACCTGAACCTGCGCCGCGGCAATGTCCGCTTCGCCCCGTGCGTCGTCTCGCTGCGCCTGACTGAACGCCGTGGATTCACGCAGGCCCACGGCCCGCTCCAACCGCCGCTGGGCCAGGTCCGAGCGGGCTCGCGCCACGGCCAGCCCCGCCTCGCTCTGCGCGACGCTGGCCTTGGCCTGCTGCACCTGCCAGCGCAGTCGTTCGATATCGAGCACGGCGATGACGTCGCCCTCGGCCAGCCGGTCGCCGATGTTGACAGGAATCTCGGTCACGTGGCTCGCGAGCAGCGCCGGTACGACAGCCTCGAACAGGGTCACGAAGCGGCCGATGGTCGGAGCGGTC
>CAZJRX010000451.1:1313-1734 GCA_964548145.1 uncultured Pseudomonadales bacterium
GTCGTACGGTGCCTACACGTTGCCGCGTGAGTAGTCATCCTCTTCGGTATCCAGCCGTGCATTGGCCTCTTCGATCGCCGGCGCCACCACCCACACCAACGCCGCGGCCGCGAGCCAGCAGCGACCGGTTCCTGCGACACACCGAATCCACATCACGAGCAAACCCCTACTTCACGACACGCGCGGGAGCGAAGACGTCGCGCCCGGATCCGCCACGTGCCCATCGTCAGTAGGCTACCGGAACCGGATCCAAGTGGCGCCAAAGATGCCATGTAGCGCAGGAGCGCCATGGTTCCCACTGCGCGCCGAACTCCGCCGCCGCCGAGCGCTCACCTTTCGCACTACCATACAGCTCACCGAGCGCCCGTAGAAGCCCGAGATCGTCCACGGGAAAGACATCGGGCCGCAGCAGACAGAAAAT
>CAZJRX010000452.1:0-1730 GCA_964548145.1 uncultured Pseudomonadales bacterium
TACCGATGACGACCTTGCCTTCACTCACCATGAGCTCGACCTCCTGTTCGTCGGTGATTTCCACGACGAACACCGTGCCCACGGCCTGGATGATCCGGTCGCCGGCGACCACCGACAGCGGTCGGGCGCGATCTTCGGCGACCCGCACGAGAATCTCACCCCGCGCCAGCCGCAGCACGCGCGCCGACGGCGTGAAGGTCACCGCGAGCCGGCTGTCGGTGTTCAAGACCACCTCGCTGCCGTCGGGAAGCAGCGCGGTCTTTTGCCCGCCCACCGCGGTTTCGTATTCCGCTGACGTCACCCTGGCGCCGTCCGACGTTGGCGGCGTCGTGTCGGCCCCGGGGTCGAGTAGCAGCACGCCACCGACCACCAGCACCGCCATACCCGCGGCAATGGCGAGGCGGTGTGCCCAGCGCCAATGCCGGGGGCCGCGCGACGCCTGATCGGCGGCGGCATCGTGCGGAAAGAGGTCCGCCAACCGCGCCAGCGCATCGGTCTTGTCCCACACCGCGGCGACTTCCACCAGCAACTCGCGATGCCTCGCGTGTTCGTCCAGCCACGCGCCAAGGGCACCTTCGTCGCTTGCGCTCAAGGCGCCCTCGTCGATCTTCAAGACCCAGCGACTCGCGACACCGAGCAGCTCATCGTCCCGCGAGATCGGCACGACGTTACTCATCGTCCTTCTCCTCCTCTTCCCCTTGACGAATGATGTCTCCCATTCCTTGAAAAGAGGCCCGCGGGCAGTCGCTGGCCCTGCTGCCGCTCACGCAGGTACTGCACGCACCTCTTGGTGCCGTTGACAATGTGGGTCTCGACGGTGGGTTGGCCCAAATCCATCTCCGCCATGATCTCCTTCAGCGAATAGCCGTAGACCTTCTTCAGCACGAAGGCGCGCCGACACTGCCTGGGCAACGACCGCACCGCTTCGCAAAACAGCGCAAACTCCTCATCCGAGGCGACCCGGGCCTGGGTTGGATCCATCCCGTCCGGCAACGGGAAATCCGCCGACAAGGCGTCCATATCGGTACCGGCGGTCAGCCGTGACTCGGAACGCTTCACGTGGTCGAGGGCCAGGTTCCGTGCCGTGCGCAACACATAGGAACGCGGCTCGCGAATCGCCTCTTTGGGGTCGACTCGACAAATCCGGACGTAGGTCTCCTGGACGACGTCCTCCACCTCCTTCGGGGGGACGATGCGCATCACCAGTTGCGCGATCTGCTCCCGCAGTGCGAGGTAGGCGTCAATCAGCCGATCCGGTTCGGCCATGGATCCTCGGTGGACGTTTTCGTTCGAGCCCAATTAGAGCACGAATCGGTCAACGATCCGTCTTGAGTCGCGGAGCCTTGCGGAAGTCCCGAGGCCGCGTTGACGGCCCCGTGACGGTTCGAGTCAGTTCCCTGCCCACGAGTGTCGCATGGTCGAGAACAAGCGTCTCGAAGCCGCCCGCCATCCCCTCGCGCCTTTCAGGTTCGGTGAACAGCCAGCCGGAATCGGTGGGCAGAAAGTGCTCCATCTCGGCTTGGTACGAACCATCGGATAGAGCCTCCCTTCCCGCCTTCGCCCTTTGTCGCAGGATGGCGACGAACTCGTCCTTGTCTTCCGCCGCCACCTTGGCGGCCACCATGTCCGGTCTGAATTCCACGCCTCGGTGTCGTAGCCACAGAATGTCGAACATGTCCCGGTGTTTGATGCGTCGCCTTCGGCCAACCAACGCCATGTGCTTGTCCGCG
>CAZJRX010000453.1:0-1728 GCA_964548145.1 uncultured Pseudomonadales bacterium
CCCACCGTCGAGGGCTGGCACACGGGCGGCGAGTGGATCAACAGCGGGGCCCTTATCAACCGGGTCAACTTCGTTGCCGAACGCCTTCGAGACACGACCTCGCCGGGCGTTCGCGCGATGGCCAGGCGCGTCGGCAACAACGGCGGGACCATGGCTACTGGCACATTCGTCGACCGCTGTCTTTTTGAAATGGGACTCGACTCGGTCGACGACGAGACGTATGGGCAGTTGGTGTCGCAGGCGGAGAATGGCGGCCCGATCGTCTATGGAGAAAACGGCGAATTCGATGGGTTCTCGGAGAGAGTGGCGGACATGCTCGCCCTCATTGCGGGCACCAAGGAGTACCAATTCGGTTGACGGCCCAAGGAAGCCTCACGCTGATCAGCACAAGCTGAACGAAAGGAAAAGGTGTGTGATGACAACCACGAGCAAAGACCCCGTCCTGGTCGTGCTGCAGTTGAGCGGCGGGAACGACTACATGAACACGGTCGTGCCCTTCGCCGATCCCCACTACTTCGATAACCGTCCGCTCCTCCGGTTGGCCGAAGATGACCTCTTGAAGCTCGACGACAATGTAGCCTTCAACCCCTCGATGGGTCCCCTCCACGAGATGTACTCTCGTGGCGACGTCGCCGTGCTCCACGGTGTCGGATGGGCCGGCTCCAACCGGTCGCACTTCCGGTGCATGGACATCTGGCACACGGCGGAGCCAGACGAGTTCGCCTCCCAGGGCTGGCTCGGCAAGGCCACCCGCCAGATCGACCCGAACGGCGAGAACCCCGTCACCACCGTCAACGTAGGCCAGGGGCTGCCGAGGGCGCTCGTGGCGGACGGCGTGTCAGCCGCATCGGTGGCGAACATCGACACCTACGGCATGCTCACCTCAGTCGAGAGGGCGGAGATTCGCGCGCAGATGCTCGACCGCTTCGCCAAGATGTACGCTCCCGCCATAGGTCGCGGTCCTGTCGCCGAGTACATCGCCAAGACCGGCATGGACGCGCTCAACGGCGCCGACCAGATAGCCGTCGCTCCCAAGAGGTACGAGTCCGAGGTCGAGTACGCATCCAACACCGTCGCTCAGAGGCTGCGTGACGTTGCCATGATCCACATGGCCGACATAGGGTCGCGCATCCTCTATACCGAGTTCGGCGGATTCGACACGCACGCAGCCCAGGGCGTCAACCATCCCCGCCTCTGGAGCGAGGTGTCGGGCGCCATCGCGGACTTCTGGGACGACCTGAATGCCCACGACGCGGCGGACAACGTGACGATGCTGGTCTTCTCGGAGTTCGGGCGTCGCGTTCGCGAGAACGGCGGCGGCACCGACCACGGGGCGGGAGGCGTGGCGTTCGTCATCGGCCCAAACGTCAATGGCGGACAGTACGGCGAGTACCCGAGTATCGAGGCGGACAAGCTCGTCGAGGGCGACCTCGCGCCGGGCATGGACTTCCGTGGCCCCTACGCCGCCATCCTCGACGACTGGATGGGCATCGACGAACGCGAGATCGTGGGCGGCGAGTTCGAGCGTCCTCCTATCTTCAAGAACTAGCGCGTGGGCTTTCCGCATACTCGCAGGAGACCGCGATGATTACGACCACCGCAGCGGGCAGGACGTGGCACTACAGCCACAACCTGGGACGTCAGACGGCCGAGCACAACCAGAGCAAGTTCGGCAGGACGGGCGGCTACGGCTTCCCGGTGGACGTCACTGCGGCGGGCGACGACATT
>CAZJRX010000454.1:0-1709 GCA_964548145.1 uncultured Pseudomonadales bacterium
CGAGCACGTTGAGGTGGACGCAGAACGGCACGTCGGGAAACTCGGCCGTCACCTCGCAACCGACGATTACGTCTTCCCGATCGCCGAGGGCGAGGGCGCCGCCGATGGCGTCGTGATCGGTGATCGCCACCAGGTCCATGCCGCGCGCCTTGGCCAGGCGGTAGACCAGCTCGGGCGTGTTGTACGACTCGCGGAGCACGCGGCTGAGCCCCGGCAGGGTCGAGTACCCGGAGTATCGAGTGTGCACGTGAAGATCCGCTTTCACAGGGCTCCTTTCGAAGGCCGCGAGCAACACGCGGCGAACGAGGATCGTGGGGAGTGGGCGGCGGTCCGCGTCCGACCCGGGTGGGCAGCGCCTGACGTATCGGCCACGCCCCAAGTGTCGCGCAGCGATTTGACGAACAGGTGACGGTTCGGGAACCGGCACGTAAACGCCCGGCTTTTTTACCCGGAATTCGTCGAACCGTCACCGCCTCGACACACCGACGTCGCAACCGGAATGCACGAGGCCCAACGGAATCGACGATGCGGCAGGGATGTGTCGGTCTCGTCACCGGCTCGTCGATTGACGTGCGACGCGGCGCGCACGGCGAGAGCCCGGGTTGCGCCATTCGTGCGAAACCGTTGCACTATAGGTTCCGGCTACGTCCAGGATGCGCATCTGGGGAACCCGGGGCCGTTGACGGTGCCTAAACCCACGGCCTCTGGCCGTGTGACCCGAAGAGCTTCGAGCGATCGTGGCATGCGCCTTGCTTCCGGATCGCCGCGATGCAGCGTGCCGTCCTCCTCGGGCACGTCAGCAGCGTCGGCGCGGCGCTGTACGACAACGCAGGTGTCGCGCATCTGGGCAACCGGCGCTTCGACCGGCCGGTGGTGGCCGATCCCGAGCTGACGCAGATGAACCAGGCGGCCCCGCGGTACACGAGGCAGGGCGCTACGGTGCACGTCGGCCGACAGGAGATCCTGCTCGACGACCAGCGCTTCGTCGGCAATGTCGGCTGGCGACAGAACCACCAGTCGTTCGACGCCGTGCGGGCCGAGTCGTCGGACGTTCCGGGCACGACCGTGAACTATGCGTTCATCCGCGGCATCCACGGTATCCGCGGCGGCGCAATCCCAGTCTCCAGCCAGTTACTGAATGCCGCCTTCGCCGTGCATGCGGCCGCGCGGGTGGTCGGCCACGCATACGGGATCGGCAACGAAGACGACCCGCGGCGCTCGACGCACTGGCACGGCATGTTCGAAGTGGCCGAGGGGTTCTACATGGAGCTGATTCCGCAGGCGCAGGAGATCGTCGACCATGCCGCCGAAGCGGGGCGCCGCCAGGCGGCGGCCACTGCCGGAGGCGTGCTCGACGGCATTCTGTCGCGATCCGAGCACGCCTGGTTCACCGTGGGCGCCGAGAGCGAATCCGCGCGGATTCGCGCCGAGATGACGCGGCGCTACGGAGAGGCCGGCCGTTGATGAACGACCCGTGCCGAGGATGCCCGAGTTCGGCTCGGAAACCCGGTAACCAGTCGAGGACACCATGGTCTCAACCCCTGTCAGGCGTCTTTCGTCGATCACGCCGTGCTGGCAACCCTCGGACTCGCGGCGGCGCTCGCGCAGCTCGACCTGAGCCGGTGGATATTTCGGTGAAGTGGAACAGCGATTCTTCCCCGCCGTGACCCGCCGGGGATGTCGACATCGATCCACCGTCGAGTCGTTGG
>CAZJRX010000455.1:0-1707 GCA_964548145.1 uncultured Pseudomonadales bacterium
TTGCCCGCTTCGGCCGGAAGGGCAGCAATCCTGAAGGCGGAACCTCCGTCCGTGGATCGACGGTCTTGCGATGGCGAGCGAACAGTCGCACATGACTCAATCGGCGCGCACGGTGCGCCGACTGGGCATGTACTGGTTGCTGCGCCCATTCAAGGGCCAGTTCCACGGTGATGAACGGCGCCTGCCGCTGTTCCATGAACGCGGCGAACGCCAACAGACTCCGGCGCGTGTCGTTCATCTTGAACCCCAGGCTGCGCCGCATGTCGATGTAGTCGTGGACGGCTTCGCGAAGCGTGTTCATCGGACACCTCCCGGCCAGGGAAGGGCCAGCTGGCGGAGAGCCTCCAGGTCGACCTTGGCGTAGATCCTGGTGGTGTCGGGATGGGCATGCCCCAGGACGTCGCCGATCTCCCCGAGCGAGGCCCCGCCGTTCAGCATCTCGGTGGCCAGGCCGTGACGGAACTGGTGCGCGCCGCATGTCGGTGCATCCACGCCGACACGCTTGATCGCGCGACGGACGATGCAGGATATGCCGTTGGAGCGAAACCCCTCGATCGGCGCATGGGCGCGAAGGAACAGGCGACGGTCTGGACACGTCGGCCGCCCGTGGCGCAGGTAGTCGGCGATCGCCTCGCCGACCTCCTCGGACAGGAGGAACGTGTTGCACCTTCCGCCCTTCGTCCGCAATCGCAATGTTCCTTTGACCCAGTCGATGTCGTCGAGTTCGAGAAACCGGATCTCGTGCGCACGCAATCCCAGCCGAGCAAGCAGCAACACGATGGCATGGTCGCGACGGCCCGTGGCGGAGCCGCGGTCGATGCTGGCCAGCAGCTTCCGGACCTGATCGGGCGAAATCCCTCGCGGTATCTGCGTCATCGACCAGTTGGCGACCACGGGGACGGCGGCAACCAGTTCCGGCCCGGCCTCGCCGAGATGGCAGGCATAACGGAGAAACGACCGCAGCGCCGTGGCCATGACCTTCGCACGCTTGGGGCGCAACCCCGGCGCCATGTGCCGGACGAACCGCACGACATCTTCGGCGTCCACGGACGAGAGCGTCACGGATCCCGAGTCGAACCGGTGACGCAGAAAGCTCCGGACGAACGGCACGTAGTTCGCGATGGTTGCCGGCGCCAGGCCCCGCGTCTGCTGCAGGTAGCGTTCATAGGCCTGCACGCAGCGCTCGGCATCGGTCATCGGGTCTGCCGACGCATCCTCGAACGAAAGCACGCCCTCCCGTTGCAGAAAGTCAAGGAAGTGCCAGAGCGAAGTCTTGTCGTGCTGTCGCGGCCGCAGCCTCTGCGTTCGATGTCGCAGGTGCCGGGTCGCATGATCCGGGTTGATGTCGGCGATCCCGATCGCTTCCTGCTTGAGCCACCGGCTGAAGCAGGAAGCCAGCAAGATCATGCGATAGGAGGTGTACGGGGCGTAGCCCTTTGCGCTCACCCAGTCGGCGAACGGATCAAGCCAGCCCGCCAGGGGACCTTCCCGCCATTGCGGACGGACAAGCTGATTGTTGGTGACACGTGTCATTTTGAACTCCTTTCCTCGTTGAAGGTCGACGGATGGAGTTCGGATTATGTCGTGCAATCGTAGGCAGTTTGCCTGAAATGCCGGGCGGGATCGAATTTGCCCGAGATAAGAATCTACCCGAGATAGTGACGACTATGTCGCGCGCGACATAGTCGTCACGCGGTTGGACCGCAC
>CAZJRX010000456.1:0-1702 GCA_964548145.1 uncultured Pseudomonadales bacterium
GCGGTTCTCGCGGGCGATCTCCAAGCCCCGCATCAGCTTCTTGGAGTTGAAATGGTTCATCGCACCCGCCCGCACCGACGGATCGTGGCCGAGGATCACGCATTCGACACCCGAGATGACGCCGATGCCAACGGTGAAACCGGAGCCGATCGTGTAGTGCGAATGCCATGCTGCCAGGGGACTGATCTCCAAAAACGGCGAGTCCGGGTCTAGTACCTTGGCGATGCGTTCCCGGATCGGCAGCTTGTCGCGGGTTCGCAGGCGTTCCATCGCCTCCGGGCCACCGCCGCCGGCCGCCTGTTCGTAGAGTTCGTCCAGGAAGGCGAGCTTGTCGAGCATCTGCTGCCGATTGGTCCGGTATTGCTGCGAACGCGTGTCGAGCTTCGACCGGATCACCGACACTTCCCGCCGGTTGACCCCGTGCTGCGCGGCACCACTGCTACTCATATGGATTACGGGCACTCTTGTTCCCCCAAGTTCTCGTGAGACGATCCGACGGCGCGTTCAGCCTCTGCCTCGCCGAACGAACGCACGGCACCGTCGATCCGTGATCTGCAATTGTGATGGCGCCGGGTTAGACCTGCGCTCCCCCGATCAACGCGCTGCCCTGTTGCCACGGCGATATCTGCCCGTCGTAGACCTCGGGCCCCTTGCGGAAATGGGCTGCCTCCTCAAGGGTCTCCACGAACGGCATGTTGAGCGGGTAGAGTTCTGCATCGCGGTGCGGTCGCGGACCCGATTTCGACACGTGGCCCCACAGTGCGTGACCGACGACTTCCTCCGCAACCGCCGCGGCTTCGATCAGCTTGTCGAGGTCGTAACCGGTCTCGATACCCATCTCGTGACAAAGGTGAACGAAATCCTCGGTCGGCACATGGCCCGCCGCACGACCATTGCCGCAGTACGGGCAGCCACCCATGCCGCCGATGGAGGTGTCGAACTCCGTGGCACCGAGCAAAAGCGCCTCGTAGAAACTCGCCATGGTCGCTCCACGCGTGTTGTGCAGGTGCATGTGGAAGGTCTCGACGTCCGGGTAGCGGTCACGGATAGCGGTCAGTGTCTCGCGTACCTCGTGGGGCATGTTCCAGCCCATCGCGTCGAGGAACGACACCTTGGTAACGGGGATGCCCGCGTTACCCCACTTGTCGATCATCATGGCCAAGAGGCCCATACGCTGATCAAGACTGAACGGTCCTTCGAAGTTGGAACCGAACGGATTGCCGAGCGCCACCGAGGCCGCCTCGGCGCCAGCCGCCTTGGCAGCGGCGATCGATCCATCCATACCGGCAATCTGCTGCGCCTGGGTGCGGTTGTAGGTGCGCCGCGCAAACGAGTCGCAGAGTTCGACGTGGGTTCCGAATCGCCGACCGCGAACGTTGATCTTCGGGTAGTAGGCGTCGGCCCGGTCGAAGCCTTTCTTGTTGAACACGGCGGCCGTGTACTTGATACCCGGCTTCGGCACGAATTGCTGGGCGATCTCGTCGATGCAGGCCATCGACGGCGTCCACTTGGGGTGCGCGAAAGAGCCGATGGAGATTACCTTCGCCCCGGTCTCACCCAAGGCATCGAGTAGCCTGAGCTTCTCGGCGACCGGGATGTCGGCGCTTTCGATCTGCAATCCCTCCCGCATGGTGTCGTCGGTGATCGTGACGCGTTTCGGCAGCAGACTTGACATAACTTCCCGGACTCGGCTCAAGACAAT
>CAZJRX010000457.1:0-1689 GCA_964548145.1 uncultured Pseudomonadales bacterium
GCTATGCGGCGTTCGTATCGCACGTCAAGCAGGACGGCGAGGCGGCCGCCCGGGTTGCGGTGGGCCCGGTCATCGAACGGGATGCCGCGGCTCGGCTCAAGACGGAACTTGATCGGCGCTATGAAATCGATGCCGTCGTCGTGGGGTTCAGTCCCTGATGCTAGGGAGCTTCTACGTCGCGGATGTCGTCATAGTTGTTGTGATCGTCGTATCGGCCGTGTTCGGTGTCATGCGTGGCTTCATGCGGGAGGTTCTGTCGCTGGTGATCTGGGTGTCCGCGCTGCTGCTCGGCATCGCCTTCTCGGGTTCCGTTGCAGGGCTCGTGGGGCTGAACGTCAGTGCTGGCCTGCAGACGGCGATCGGTTTCGCAATCGTGTTCGTTGCGGTGCTCGTGGCGGGAGCGTTGGTGCAGCGGTTTCTAGGGAGGCTGGTCGAATCCACTGGTCTGACCGGCACCGACCGGACCCTCGGCCTCGTGTTCGGGGCAGTGCGTGGCGCCGCCGTGGTTGTCGTCGCGCTGATCCTGGTGCGGCCGTTCGCCGAGTCCCGTGATTGGTGGCAGGAATCCGTCGTCGCGCCGCCGCTTTTGACTTTCGAGAACGAGGTGATCGAACTGTTCAATATCGTGACGGACGCGGTTTCCCCTCGGGCTGACCTGACGGCGACGTCGGCGGGGCTTCCGGGTGCGCTGGCCGGGGCAGGAATCGCAACCCCCGGGTGCGCTCGAGGGTGTTTTCAAGGAGCGGAACGATGTGTGGCGTAGTCGGCATTGTCAGTGCGACGCCCGTCAACCAGCGAATCTACGACGCGTTGCTCGCCCTGCAGCATCGTGGTCAGGATTCGGCCGGCATGGTGACCTGGGACGATGAGTCCCGCTTGAACCTGCGCAAAGGCAACGGCCTGGTTCGCGACGTCTTCGAGGAAAGGCATATGCAACGTCTGCGCGGCCGGATGGGTGTGGGCCACGTGCGCTACCCGACGGCGGGCACGTCCAGTGCGGCGGAAGCGCAGCCCATGTATGTCAACGCGCCCTACGGCATCAGCCTCGCCCACAACGGCAACCTGACCAATGCCGACCGTCTCGAGTTGGACGTGTTCCGCGCCGGGTTGCGCCACGTCAACACCACGTCGGATTCGGAAATACTGCTCAACGTGCTAGCCCACGAACTCGACAAGATCGGCGTCGTCGATCCGGGGCCGGAGCACGTGTTCGCGGCGATCACGGGTGTCAACCGGCGCTGCCGGGGCGCCTACGCGGCGGTGGCGATGATCAATGGTCACGGTATCGCGGCATTCCGCGATCCGCACGGCATTCGGCCGCTGGCATTCGGCACGCGGCGGGTGGAGGACGGCAACGGTGGTCGCCGCCAGGAGGTCGTCGTCGCCTCGGAAAGCAGCGCCATCAACGTGCTTGGCTTCGATTTCGTTCGGGACATCCAGCCCGGCGAGGGAATCTTCATCGACCGGGACGGCGAATACACCACTCAGCGGTGCGCGCCCCCAGCGACCCACACGCCCTGCATCTTCGAGCATGTCTACCTCGCCCGCGAAGACTCGATCATGGATGACATCTCCGTCTACAAGGCGCGTCTGAGGATGGGGGAGAAGCTCGCGCAACGCATCCTGTCCCGGTACGGGGAAGATCACGGCATCGACGTCGTGATCCCCATTCCCGAATCGAGCCGGACC
>CAZJRX010000458.1:0-1626 GCA_964548145.1 uncultured Pseudomonadales bacterium
CGCCCTGGTGGGCGCGGGGTGCGCGTCGCTGACGGTGGCCAACGACCTGATGCCTCTTGGTTACGAGTGTGTAATCTACGAGGCGCTGGACAAGACCGGCGGCCTGATGCGCACCAACATTCCCGCGTTCCGGCTGCCGGCGTCGGTGCTGGACGAGGAAATCGACTACATCGTCGACATGGGCGCGGACCTGAGGCTCAACACCCCCGTCAACAGCATGCGCGAGTTGCTGGACGAGGGCTACGACGCGGTTTTTGTCGGCAGCGGTGCGCCGAAGGGCAAGAACCTCAACATCCCGGGCCGCAACGACAGCGACCGCATCCACGTGGGCATCCAGTGGCTGGAATCGGTTGCCTTCGGCCATACCGAGTCCATTGGCAAGAAAGTGCTGATCATCGGCGTGGGCAATACCGCCATGGATTGCTGCCGCACGTCGCTGCGGCTCGGCGCCGACGACGTCAAGGTCATGGCCCGCAAGCCCCGCGGCTTTTTCAAGGCATCCGACTGGGAACTGGAGGATGCCGAGGAAGAGAGGGTGGAGATCGTCGTCAACCATTCGCCCAGGGAGTTCGTGCTCCGGGACGGCAAGCTGGTGGGGATGATGTTCGACCTGATGGACTACGACATCGACGAGAATGGCCGAATCGTCGAGAGCCGCGTGGTTGGCGAGAAATTCTTCCCCTGCGACGACGTCGTGCTGGCCATCGGCCAGGATAACGCCTTCCCCTGGATCGAGCGCGATCTGGGCATCGAGTTCGACCGCTGGGAGGTGCCGGTGGTCGATCCCGCCACCTTCGAGTCCACGCTTTCCGGCGTCTTCTTCGGCGGCGATGCCGCCTTCGGGCCGAAGAACATCATCTGGGCGGTGGAGCACGGGCACCAGGCGGCGATTTCCATCGACAAGTATTGCCGGGCAAGTCCCCTGACGGAGCGCCTGCCGCGCGGGGTGAACCTGCAAAGCGCCAAGATGGGCATCCACGAGTGGAGCTACAGCAACGACTTCGATCCGTCCGCGCGGCGGATCATGCCCCACGTGGATCTCAAGCGGCGGTTCAAGAAACTCGACATCGAAGTCGAACTGGGTTTCACCGCCGAGCAGGTCATCACCGAGGTCGAACGCTGCCTGAATTGCGACATTCAGACCGTGTTCACCGACAACCTGTGCATTGAATGCGATGCCTGCATCGACATTTGCCCCGTCGACTGCCTGACCATCGCGCCCAACGCCGACGAGGCCACCCTCAAGCAGAATCTCAAGGCGCCGGTGCTGGAACCGGCCCAGCCGTTCTTCGTATCGGGGCCGCTGAAGCACACCGCGCGCGTCATGGTCAAGGACGAGAACCTCTGCGTGCATTGCGGGCTGTGCGCGGAGCGATGCCCGACGGCGGCGTGGGACATGCAGAAATCGACCCTGAACATTCCATACGCACTCGATGAAGCGGCGGAGGACATGGCGCGATGTCAGCGAAAAGCCGGGTAAACGCCAGTCGCGTAAACGACTTCGTCATTCGGCTGGCGAACGTGAACGGCACCGGATCGGCCAGTGCCAACGGGCTGTTGATGAAGACCATCTTCCGGATGGGCGTTCCGGTGATGGGCAAGAACTTCTTCCCCAGCAACATCCAG
>CAZJRX010000459.1:0-1619 GCA_964548145.1 uncultured Pseudomonadales bacterium
AAAAACGCCGGATTCGCAGGCGCCGGTGTTCGGCGCGACGGCCCCACCGCGCTTCGAATTGTGCTAAGGTGCACTTCCATCTTCCGGCATGGATGCGGGACCGGGTCAAAGATGGGATACACCCAATACATCTTCGTTACCGGCGGGGTCGTGTCCTCGCTCGGAAAGGGCATCGTGACCGCCTCTCTCGCGGCGGTTCTCGAGGCCCGACGCTTGAAGGTCAACATCCTCAAGATGGACCCCTACATCAATGTCGACCCCGGCACGATGAGTCCATTCCAGCATGGCGAAGTCTTCGTCACTGCGGACGGCGCCGAGACGGACCTTGACCTCGGCCACTACGAGCGGTTCATCCGCGGCGCGCGCATGTCGCAGTTGAACAACTTCACGACGGGCAGCGTCTACGACGAGGTGATCCGCAAGGAGCGGCGCGGCGACTACGAGGGGCGCACCGTCCAGGTGATTCCCCACATCACCGACGAGATCAAGCGTCGCATCCGGGCGGTCGGCGAGGGCTTCGATATCGTCATCGTCGAGATCGGCGGCACCGTCGGCGACATCGAATCACAGCCGTTCCTGGAGGCGGCGCGGCAACTTCGCCTGGAGATCGGCGGCCGCAACACCATGTTCATCCATTTGACGCTGGTACCGCGACTCGCCACCGCCGGGGAGATCAAGACCAAGCCGACGCAGCACTCCGTCAAGGAACTGCGTTCCATCGGCCTGCAACCGGATGTGCTCATCTGTCGTTCCGAAGAGCCGCTGCCCCAGGCCGTCCGCGCCAAGATCGCGCTGTTCACGAACGTCGAGGAACAAGCGGTCATCTCACTGGAGGATGTCGCGATGTCCATCTACCAGGTGCCGGTGCTGCTCAACGACCAGTGCCTGGACGACCTCGTCGTCGAGAAATTCCGCCTTGACTGCGAGCGCGCCGATCTCGACGAGTGGCGGCGTGTCATCGCTGCTCTGAGTGCTCCCGAACGAACCACCGCCATCGCGATCGTCGGCAAATATCTGGACCTGCACGACGCCTATAAGTCCCTCATCGAGGCCATCGCCCACGCCGGCATCGACAACCGCACCCACGTCGACATTCACTACATCGACGCCGAGCATCTCGAGCAGAACGGCTGCGACGTGCTGATGGACATGCACGCGATCCTGGTACCCGGCGGCTTCGGACAACGCGGATTCGAGGGCAAGATCGAGGCTGCCCGATTCGCCCGCGAGCACAACGTGCCGTATCTCGGCATCTGCTATGGATTGCACGCGGCGGTGATCGACTTCGCCCGACACGTCGTTGGGCTCAAGGACGCGCACTCCACCGAGATCAACCCGGACACCGATCATCCGGTGATCGGCCTGGTGTCCGAGTGGCACGACCTCACCGGCGAGGCGCAGCAGCGCAACGGTGACGAGGGTCTCGGTGGCACCATGCGCCTCGGCGAGCAGCGTTGCCTGCTCGATCGGGGAAGTCTCGCAAGGACGATGTACGGCGAGGAGGCCATCCTGGAGCGGCACCGGCACCGCTACGAGGTGAACAACACCTACGTCCCGGCCCTCGAAGACCACGGCATGGCCGTGGCGGGACGCAGTGACCGCGACGACTTGGTCGAGAT
>CAZJRX010000460.1:0-1612 GCA_964548145.1 uncultured Pseudomonadales bacterium
CACCGCGCTCGCCTTCGTCATGGTGTTGGTGGTTGCCGTCATCGGCCTGCGCAGCGGCTTGATCGTGGGCGCGGCGATCCCCGTGTCGTTCCTGTTCGCGTTGATCTTCGTCTGGATACTCGGCTACTCGTTCAACTTCATGGTCATGTTCGGCATGCTGCTCGGCCTCGGCATGCTCATCGACGGCGCGATCGTCGTCACCGAGTACGCCGACCGCAAGATGGCCGAAGGGCTGCCGCCCCGCGAAGCGTACGCCAACGCGGCCTCGCGCATGTTCTGGCCGGTGGCGGCATCCGTCGCAACAACGCTGGCAGCGTTCCTACCGCTCATCTTCTGGCCGGGCGTCGCCGGCAAGTTCATGCGCTACCTACCCATCACCGTGTTCTTCGTCCTGACCGGATCGCTGCTCTACGCCCTGGTATTCGGGCCGACCATCGGCTCGCTAATCGGCAAGGCCAGCGCCCGCGACGAACGATTGAGACGGACGCTGCGCCAGCTCGAGGACGGCGACCCGACCGATCTCAAGGGCTTCACCGGAACCTATGCACGCCTGATCCGGACAACGTGCCGACACGCCGGCCTCACGGTATTGGCGACGGTCGCCATCCTCGCGGTGACGTTCTTCACCTACAGCCAATTCGGTCGCGGCATGAGCTTCTTCTCGGACTCCGAACCGGCCTATGCCCAGGTGTCGGTGCGGGCGCGCGGCAACCTGTCGGCGCTCGAGAGTTTCGCCCTGGTGAAGGAAGTCGAGCAACGCGTGCTCACCATCCCCGGGATCAAGAGCGTCAACACCTGGACACAGACGGGCGGCGCCGGCATGACCGGCATCGGCGGTTCGAGCAGCGCCTCGGACACCGTCGGGTCGCTCTACCTCGAAATGCACGAGGAATTCGAGCGTCGGCTGAGCGGCTGGGAGATTCTCGAGGAGGTCCGGACACGGACGGCCGATCTCGCCGGCATCGGGGTCGACGTCCAGGAGCTGGAAGACGGCCCGCCCGTCGGCAAGCCGGTGCAGATTCAGTTCTCCGGCAACGACAAGGCACTGCTCGGCCCCGTTTTAGCCCGCGTGCGCGACTATCTCGACAACGAGGTCGAGGGCTTGCGCGACATCGAGGACACGAGATCCCTGCCAGGCGTCGAGTGGAAGCTCAGCGTCGACCGGGCCCAGGCCGCACTCTACAACGCCGACGTATCCCTCGTGGGCATCGCCGTTCAGTTGGTGACCAACGGCGTCTGGGTCGGCGAGTATCGACCGGATACCGCAGACGACGCCGTGGACATCCGGATCCGGTACCCCGCGAGCGCACGGGGCCTAGGCGCCCTGGACGATCTCAAGATCAGCACGCCCAAGGGCCTCGTGCCCATCTCGAACTTCGTGCGTCGCGAGGCGGTACCGAACCTCGACGCCATCGAACGCATCGACGGCCGGGTGGTGATGTTCATCCGCGCCAACGTGGCCCCCGGCGTGCTCGCCGACAACAAGGTCGGGGAAATCCAGGCCTGGCTCGACAGCGTGGAATTGGATCCCCGAGTCGACATCGCCTTCCGAGGTGCGAACGAGGAACAGGCCGAGTCCATCGCTTTCATCGTGGTCGCACTGGTGATGTCC
>CAZJRX010000461.1:0-1608 GCA_964548145.1 uncultured Pseudomonadales bacterium
GTTGCAGGTCTGGAACTTCGCTCCATGAAAATCGGAAGGGCGAGGATTGGATGTCGTTCCATTCTTCCATAGCCTTTATTGCGTCGAGGTTCTGACGGCTTTCTTCAAGGCTCAAGACTATCTCGGCGCGTCCCATCTCCCAACGGTACGACTCATGCTGCCATGCGCTCACCGAGGCGCTGAAGGCAACAAGACAGACCAACCCTGCGATGCGTGAAAAATTCATGTAATTTGAACCCTGTAGCTAGACGCCCGGTAGTTGACGGACTCTGTTCTCGAATTGGTCGTATGTCAGTGCGTTTAGCAGTCCGTCGTCTGCTGCGGCAAGAACATGCTCGAGGCCATGCTCGTATTCCTTGAATCCGGTCACGGCGCGGTTGGCGTGATTTGTGACGACCGTGACGCCGTTCCGGTCATGCAGTCTGTATAGACCCTGCCACCATCCGACGAGCGGGCACATACCGCCTCGCCTCACGAACAGTACGGCTCGGTCCTCGACTTCCAGCTTGGGCATTCCGGCGACTTCCAAGTCGTAGCCCTGTGCGGTTTTGCCGCCCGGAAACTGAAGGTGGCGGTCCCAGTCGACCTTCTGCTTGATCGGGTCCCCTACGACCTCGAAGTGCACGTCGCTGTACGGCATTGCGGTCTCGGTGCCGGTCTCGTGGGTGATGCGGCTGACACGGACACGGACGATAATCTCGGCCGACTCGGTGATCTCGGTCAGCGACATCTTCTCGACCGCGGTGGCCTGCATCGTCGGCCACAGCAGCGAAGACGCGAACGCGGACAAGGCCAGCACCATCAACAAGATACGGCATTCCTTCGCCATTGTTTCCCCTTTCGTTCGCCCCGCTCAAGGCCGGTCGGCACGCCTTTCTTTGGAGGCGTATGACGGATTGTGCTAGAATCTGAGGTTTTGCGTCAAGCTGACGAGGAATTCAGAGGCCGTGGTCGAGCGCTTCATGGCTTGAGGGGAGGCGGAACTCGGCTCGGAATGACGGCCACGCAGTTCGCCGGGCACCTCACTCAGCGCTTCGTGGTGGGAGACGCGGCCTGCGGGTCGCTTCGAGCCCGCGATGGGCGGGCGCGGCGCGCGGGAACTCGTGGAAGGCGAACCGTTGCGCCGCGACCGGCCGCTTCCGGTGGCTTCGGGGCTGGAGCAGTTCGCTGCCGTCAACGGCGTAGAACGAGCTTGGGCTGGACCCTTGTTCGGGCGCGGGTACGCCTCGGCGATCCCGGCGTCGGACCACTCACGGCTTCGGGGTCGGCTGCGAGTCCACGTTTCAGCTTCATGTGGCGGTGTGGTCTTCGACCGGGACCACGCGCGTCGGACCGGTAGGCCGGATCGATGCCCCGGCATGGCCGGGTTGCCGCAGCTTGGGGTAGAGGTCCGTCAGCGCGACCTCGAACATGTCTGGGGTCGGTTTCGCTCAGCACGAACTCGATGGCGGCCTGGACGCGTTCCCGCGGAGTCTCAAGCTCGCTTGGTGGGCAGGCGAGGTGCGGTCGGGCGGCGCGTCAGGCCCAGCGACCTGCGTTCACGGTGTATGCTATTCGACACTCGTTCGCGGCAGGGTTGCGACGGACCGGAACCGACCTGGTCGACAT
>CAZJRX010000462.1:0-1064 GCA_964548145.1 uncultured Pseudomonadales bacterium
ATACCAGATCACGGTTCCGGAGGACCTCGATGCCGGTGGATGAGCGATACCGGCGGCAGGTCGAGCTGTTGGTCCGAACCCTGCCTCACGTCGCCCAGGAGAGATGCTTCGCGCTGAAGGGCGGGACGGCGATCAATCTGTTCGTCCGAAACCTTCCCCGGCTGTCGGTCGACATCGATCTCACCTATCTGCCGGTTGCGGACCGACAACGGTCACTGGCGGACATCGAGGCTGCGCTGCGTCGCATCGGTGAGCGTATCAAGGACGCCCTTCCTGTCGCCCGCGTTCAGACCGGAGTGTTGAGAGAGGAAGGCACGGTCAACAAGCTCTTCGTCCGCGAACGTGACACACAGATCAAGGTCGAGGTCACGCCGGTGCTGCGCGGCTGCGTGTTCGCGCCGGAGGAGAAGGCGGTCTCGAATGCGGTCGAGGAGCAGTTCGGCTTTGCCGCCATTCAGCTGGTGTCGTTCCCGGACCTGTTCGCCGGCAAGGTGGTGGCGGCGCTCGATCGTCAACATCCGCGCGACCTGTTCGACGTCCATTACCTGCTGACGAACGAAGGGATCGACGACGGGCTCCGCACTGCCTTTGTCGTTTATGTGGTGAGCCATCATCGACCCATCGAGAGGTTGTTGGCGCCGACGCGTCGGGACATGCGCGAAGAGTTCGAGCGCGGTCTCGCGGGGATGATGGAGGTTCCCGTCGCGTTGGACGTTCTGGTGCGGACCCGCGAGGAGCTGATGGGCGAGATTGTCGGCCGTATGCCCGATGCCCACAGGGAGTTTCTGCGGTCCATCGCGAGCGGGGAACCGCAATGGTCCCTGCTCGAAGTGCCCAATGTCAGCAGCCTTCCCGCGGTGGCGTGGCGCATGGGGAAGCTTGCACAATTCGACGAGAGGGAGCGATTGGCGATGGTCCAGAGGGTGGAGAGAGCCCTGGGGGACAGGATCGATCGCGGCTCCATGCCGGCGTCCACGGGTTCCAGGGAGTAGTGGCAATGGACGCTCCCGAGCTGCAGGAACTGGTGGATGCGCCAAGGGAACGCCTGGACGTCGAGTACAAGT
>CAZJRX010000462.1:1199-1587 GCA_964548145.1 uncultured Pseudomonadales bacterium
GGACCTCACGGAAAGGGAAACGACCGCGAAGGTCGCAAAGCATCTGTGCGCTCTGGCGAATTTCGGCGGGGGATTCCTGGTGTTTGGGATCGATGACGATATGAAGCCCTCCGGGCCGCGACCTGCGGCGGCCGGTCCGTACGATCAGGACACGCTGTCCGGCATCGTGAAACGCTATCTGACGCCGGCCTTCCAAGTGGCAGCGTATGAGGTGACTTCGATCGGTGCGAAAAGGACGCATCCCGTCGTCTGGATCCCATCGCACGAAGCCGTACCGGTGTGCAGTGCTCGCGGTGGGCCCGAGATCGGCGGAAAGCCCGTCGGTATCGTGAAGGGAACGCATTACACGCGGGGGCCAGGTCCGGAATCGGTGGCGATCACGAGGCCG
>CAZJRX010000463.1:0-1573 GCA_964548145.1 uncultured Pseudomonadales bacterium
CCACGTTGCCGAACTCCAGGCCAGCGTCGTCACCGTCGAGCATCACGAGCGGCCGGACTACCTGGACCGGTTGTCCATCCTGCGCGACCAGGTGTTCGTCCTCGATCACATGTACATGTCCCTGTTCACGACCTGCGGGTGGATTCTACGGTTGATCGTGACGATTGCCCTCTTGGTCTCGATTCATCCCCTGCTTGCGGCGTTGGCGCTCTTCGCGCTGCCAACCGTCGCCACCTCCTCGTGGCGCCCCGCCGTGGAACGGGCGGCGGAGGAAGCCGGTGCCCAGGCCCAGCGTCTGGCGAAGCATCTGTTCGACGTTGCGACCACGGCACCGCCGGGCAAGGAGGTTCGGGTGTCCGGGATCGGCGAGCGACTCCTCCGCGATCGTCGGGCGGCCTGGGAGCGATGGTACTCGCGCGTGGCCAGGGCACGCTGGGGAAGTGCCGTTTGGCACACGTTTGGATGGGCCATCTTTGGCGTGGGATACGTTGGGGCGGTGGTATTCGTGGCGACCATCGTCGACGGGTCGCCGGGCGAGGTGCTCCTTGTTCTGGCTGCGGGATCCCGGCTATCGGCATACATCAGCGCCACGGTGGGTGAAATCGGTTTCCTGCGGGGCATCTGGATGGACGGCTCGAAGCGCCTCGCCTGGCTCGAGGACTATGCCGCCGCCAAGACCGAGCAGGCGGACAGCCCGGTACCGGATACCATCGAACGGGGCATCGCGCTCGAGAGCGTCTCGTTCGCCTATCCGGGTACGGACAAGCTGGTCTTGAAGGACATCGATCTCGACCTGCCCGCCGGCGCGGTCGTCGCGCTCGTAGGCGAGAACGGTGCGGGCAAGACCACGCTCGTGAAGCTCTTGGCAAAGATGTACGAGCCGTCGGCGGGCCGCATCCTCGTCGACGGGGCGGAACTCGCGCGTATGCCGGCGGCGGATTGGCGGCAGCGTCTCGCCGGCACGTTCCAGGATTTCTTTCGCTTCGAATTCCACGCCCGGCAAACGATCGGGCTCGGCGACCAGCCGCGCGTCGAGGAGCGCGAGGCGGTGGCGACCGCGGTGGTCCGTGCGGGCGCGGAGGATGTCGTCGAAGGTCTTGCCAACGGCCTCGACACCCAACTCGGCCCGACATGGCCGCACGGTGTCGAGGTGAGTTTCGGTCAATGGCAGAAGCTATCACTGGCGCGCGGCTTTATGCGCGATGGGCCGTTGCTGCTGGTACTCGACGAGCCCACGGCGGCGCTCGACGCCGAGACCGAGCACGCCCTCTTCGAACGCTACGCCAGCGCTGCCAAGGGGCGGGACGGCGATTCGGCCTCGAACAACGGTCGTATCACGCTGCTTGTCTCGCATCGCTTCAGCACGGTGCGGATGGCGGATCTCATCGTCGTCATGGACGGGGCGCGGGTGGTGGAAGTGGGCAGCCACGACGAACTCATCGCCATCAACGGTCAGTATGCGGAACTCTACGGCATTCAGGCCGCAGCGTACCGGTAGCACCGGGTGGGCGACGGGTTGCATGGAACAAATGGATCCTTTGTTGCCTGGCGGTCAGCGTCGCCTCGCCGCCGG
>CAZJRX010000464.1:0-1554 GCA_964548145.1 uncultured Pseudomonadales bacterium
GCGACTTCGATCCCCGACAGGCCGGTGCGCTCCTGGACGCTGCGGGGTTCGCAGTAGGGGTCGACGGGATTCGACAGCGCGATGAGCATCGCATGTCTGTTGCATGCATCGTCCAAGACGACGAGACCTTCCGGCGAGTCAGCGCGATCGTCGGCCGCCAACTCGCGGACATCGGCGTCGATCTTCGCTTCGAGTTCTGCAAGCCGTTCGTCGAGTACTACGAGGCATGCCGGAACAATCCCGCTAGCACGATCAACAAATGGCTCTGGCAGGATCCGATGGACGCCCTGATCGGATTCTGTGCGACCGACAAACGTCCGTTCCTGAACTGGTCGAACGCGTCGAGCCCACCACTCGACGATGCGTTCGAAGCGTGGACCCGGGCCGAGACCATGGACGATCTGCGCACCGCGGCGAGCCGGGCTCAACACGCGTTCGCGAGAGACCTTCCTTACGTTCCGCTACTGACGCCCGACGATGTCTGGGTATGGGATTCCCGGTTCAGCGGCTACGACCCGCGGCCGGGCATGCTCTACCCCTACTACCACACCCTCCACAACACTCCCGCGAGGTCGTGACACCCTGCTGAGCGGTTTGACCGACGGACCCGCCCGCAATATCATTCCTGCACACGGCGGACGGGGGGTCCGTCGGCTGAATCGGGGGTTCATAATGAAGCCGAGGGATGCTGAGCATTCACTCACTGAGTTGGCGCGTACGGGTATCTCACGTCGCGACTTCATGAGGCGCGCCGCGTTGTTCGGGGTTGGCGCGGCCGCTGCCGGCCAGATCCTGGCTGCGTGCGGCGACGACGACACCGCGGACGCTCCGGCGGAAGCACCGGCGACAACAGCTGCGCCGGAGCCCGCGCCGACCGAGGCGCCCGAGCCGAGCGGGCCCAAGGTCGGTGGGACGTTCCGCGAGGGCTATGACCGGGATCTGACCGGGCCCGACACAGTCTCCAGCGCGTGGGCCGACCCGACCTTCAATGCGTTCCATGAGGCGGTGGCCATCCGCGACCCGGAGGGTGCGCTGGTTCCCATGATGGCCTCGGCGTTCGTCAGCAGCGACACCGGCTGGGAGTTCACCCTGCGCGACGACCTCAAGTTCCACCACGGTGACGACGTCACGCCGGAGATCATCGTTGAGAACTTCAACCTGTTCCGGGATCCCGCCACCGGCGTCAACGCCGTCTTCTGGGCTCCGATCACAGACGTCACCAGCGAAGGCAACATCATTCGGTGCCACACGGATGGTCCGTTCGCTGCCTTCCAGGAGACCGTGAGCACCGAGTACTCCTACATTCTCAACACTGCGACACGTGACGAGTACGCCGATCAGTACGGGTCGGCCATTGTCGACGGAACTGGTCCGTTCAAGATGACGTCGTTCGATACAAGTCAGGGTGCCGTCGGTACCCGTTGGGATGACTATCCCGGATCGATCGTCCCGTTCTTTGCGAACAAGGGCACGGCGTATCTGGACACCGTCGAGTTGATTCCGATCACGGAGTCAGCTCAGCGACGCAACGAGATCGAGACCGGCAACGTCGAT
>CAZJRX010000465.1:0-300 GCA_964548145.1 uncultured Pseudomonadales bacterium
GACAAGGGATCCCTCATCCGCGTTCGTCAAGTATCTGGCGAACGCGGATGAGGGATCCCTTGTCGGGAATGTTGATATCGTCGGTGGCGGAACCGATGGCGTTGCCGAGGCTGCGCCCGATCGGGTCCCTGGGCGCCGAGAAGAATCCCTGGGAGTCACCTCCCACACTCTCCCCGAGGAGATCGAGAATTTGCGCCATCATGTCGCCGGCGCCTTCCTTGAGGAAATCGACGGCCTCTGTCTGGTGATCGACCGCATGACCCGGACGGTTGGCCTTCAGCTGGCGGACGGCGCGGCGCA
>CAZJRX010000465.1:310-1545 GCA_964548145.1 uncultured Pseudomonadales bacterium
GCGCATCGAGCGGTTGGCCCGGCTGTAGTGGCGGGGCACGTCGTAGCCGAACTCCTCCATGCGCTCCATGAAACTCTCGAGAACGTCCCTCACGTCGGCCTGGCGTACGGCCTGATCGGTCGTGTCAACGTCCTCTTCCCCGACATCGCGCAGGATCCTGAAACTCTCATCCAGCAGCTGCTGCTGCTCGCTGATGATCTGGCGGATGGTCTGGATCATTTCCACGGCTTCGGCAGACGAACTTCCCGAAAGGTCACTGAGATTGCCCACGGAAATGCTTTCCATGATCTCCTGGAGTCGGGTCAGCAGGGTTCGTGCCTGCTGGCGCGAACCAGTGCGCACCAGCTCGGATATTCTGTCCACCAGATCGGTCAGTTCGCGGCTGCCGACCGCCTTCAACGCCTCGGTGGGGTCGAACAGTTCTCCCGGATCCGAGCGCAGCCTGTTCGAAAGAGCCCGCATGTAGTCGTCCATGGCGTTGCGCAGCTCTGCGAGCAGGCGTTCGATCTCGGCGTCCGGCGCGCCGCCGCTGAGAGCCTCGAGAATCTGCTGCTGCAGGTCCCGCACCCGCTGTTCAGCGAAAGCCAGCGGGCCCTCTTCGATGGCAAGCGCCGTTTCCCACATCAATCCGATCACATCGTCGGCTGTCGATTCCCGACCGGCGCTGTAATCGAGGCGCAGTGCGCCCGTCACCAGCGCCAGATGAACGTCGACTTCCGAGAGGTAGGATTCCGGTTCCCTTGAAAGACGGTGCAGCACCGAAGCCGTCTCGCCTGCAAGGTCCCTGTCCACCGCGAACGCCTTGCGCTGCTTCGCGATTTCGCGTGCCACCGGGTGATGGAAAAAGCGCTCCGGCAACTCGAAGGTATGACGGACGCTCCTACTCCTTTGACCAATCTCGTCCGTGGCAACCAGAACCAGTTCCACCTCGTGACCGGCCCATGGATGCGCCATCAGGTTGTAGAAGGTGGGACCCTGCACGGTACGGATTCCCGGCTGCGCCAGTGGCACGGAAACCCGCAGCACGTCATCGCCGGCGCCGCCCGGTCGGCGGATCTCGCCAGTGATGGACTCGAGGCCGTAGTCATCGCTGGCTGCAACATCGAGGCGCAGCCCTGTCCGCAGTGTCTCGGAAGGCTCCGCCGTGAGAGCGACCTCGGGCGGATCGTCAGCGATCAGCGTGATCGTCCTCCCGTCCAGCAGTTTGCCGGACTGGAGGATCGAGAACCGCGTGC
>CAZJRX010000466.1:0-554 GCA_964548145.1 uncultured Pseudomonadales bacterium
GCTGTCGGCCGCCATTTTCCCGCGCCGCCGAACTTGATCATGTCGTCGGCCCGATTCGCCGCCACCTCGATGCCATCGGCATTCCCATCGAGCAGTCCAATCCGGAGTACGCGGCCGGACAGGTCGAGGTGAACATCGCCTATGACGAGGCCCTGGTGACAGCCGACAGGACTGTCGTGTTCAGAAGCATGGTGAAGCAGATCGCCCACGCGCACGGATATCTGGCGACGTTCATGGCCAAACCCCTCAAAGGCGAAGCGGGCAACGGACTCCACCTTCACCACTCCCTGTGGCGGGACGGTGAATCGGTGTTCCACGGCGAGGATGGCGCACTTTCGCCACCGGGACGCCACTACCTCGCCGGAATCCAGAACAGGATGACTGAAATGTCCCTCGTCGGCTCGACGACGCCCAACGCCTACCGGCGGCGGCGGCCCGACAGCTTCTGTCCGATCAACACCGCCTGGGGATACGACAACAGGTCCGCGGCCCTGAGGGTCATCGGACACTCGCCCCGGACCATGCGGATCGAGGTGCGCGACGGAGCGGCGGAC
>CAZJRX010000466.1:564-1049 GCA_964548145.1 uncultured Pseudomonadales bacterium
TGGAACCGACTCCGCCCTGCATGGGCAACGCCTACGAATCATCGGGCTACGAACCGTTGCCCACCATTATCGACGATGCCATCGCAAGGGCGCAGGCGTCGGCGTTTCTGGCCGACCTGCTGGGCAATGACCGGCTTGCCATCCTGACCAGTCAGGCGGAACGGGAACGGGATCTGGTGGCCGACGACATCACCGCGGTCGAGATCGATCGTTATCTCGGGAACTTCTGATCCGGGAACGGCTCCTTGGACATCGAAGCCGGCCTCCACCCACGCCTCAGGTCCTTCCTGGCACAGGTCTCCAGCGACGCCGATCACCTGATCGACCCGTGTGACCCTGGCCCATCACGCCGGGCCCTGGAGCGCGAACTGGCGGAACTCGACATCGAGGCTCCGCAGATTTGGCGGGTTTCGGACACCCAGCTCGACACCGGCCGGCGTGTCCGTGTCTACGAACCGGAGCCGGGCACCGGACGCCCGGCCCTC
>CAZJRX010000466.1:1060-1510 GCA_964548145.1 uncultured Pseudomonadales bacterium
GATGTGCCGCATTCTTTCCCTGAAGGCCGGCGTGGTGGTGTTCTCCGTCGACTATCGCCTGGCGCCAGAGGCGAAGTTCCCGGAACCCCTCGAAGACTGCCATGGCGCCGCTGTTTCCATCCATGCCCGGGCCGAGGAATTCGGAATCGATCCCGAGCGCATGGCCGTGGGAGGCGACAGTGCCGGCGGCAACATGGCCGCCGGGGTCATCAGACTCGCGAACGAGCGGGGTGGACCGGAATTCCGTCACCAGCTCCTCATCTATCCCCATGTCGACATGAGAGCCGATACGCGGTCCATGCGCCTCTATTCGAAGGGCTTCTTCCTCGATCTCATGGAGTTCTATGTCGCCTGCTACACTCGTGACGAGACGGATTTCGACAACCCGCTGTGTTCGCCGCTGAGGGCCGATGACCTTGCCGGCCAGCCCCCGGCCACCGTCATCGTGTG
>CAZJRX010000467.1:0-1501 GCA_964548145.1 uncultured Pseudomonadales bacterium
GAATCCATGTCGACGCATGTGAGATTCCCTCCCCTGGGATATCCATCCGGGTTACGGACTACAGGGCCGGTGAGGCGGCGCCGCGGCCAAAATGCGGCAATTCTCTGTCCGGCAGGCCGGCGATCCCTTCTCGATGGCCGGCTTGCGGCAGGTCTGCGCCAAACAGCAGTATTGTCCTCTGCCATCAGCCCATGGTGACCGGGAAAGAGGGATGACTGACCGGAGGGATGTTCCAGACGAGGCGCTGCTGATTGGCGGCATCGAGGAACGCGCGATCGTTCTCGTGCCCTACCGTCAGGAATGGCCCGAGACCTTTCGCCTGCACCGCGAACGCATCGCGGCGGCACTCGGCTCAGGCGCTCTCGGCATCGACCACATCGGGTCCACCTCCGTGCCCGGCCTCGACGCCAAGCCAATCGTCGACATGCTCGTCGTGGTCGCCGATTCCGCCGACGAAGATTCCTATCTGCCGACAATGGAAAACTGCGGGTACGTGCTGCGTGTGCGGGAACCCGACTTCGAGGAACACAGGATGTTCCGCACCCCGGAACGTGACGTGCATGTCCATGTGCTCTCGGAAGGCTCCCCGGAGATCGAGCGCTACCTGCGCTTCCGCGACGCGCTGCGCGCCACTCCGTTTCTCCGCGCACGCTACCAGGAGATCAAGCGGTCCCTCGCAGCACAGGGCCCGCAGGACATGAACGCCTATGCCCGGGCGAAGTCGGAGTTCGTCGAGGCGATCGTCCTTTGGTCAAGGCGAACGGACCGTCGTGGGCCGCGGCTTGCACCCGGTGGCGTCTGAGGAATCCTCGACGCACACGGCAGGCCGCGCCGCTGGTCCGGTCCTTTCCTGGTGGGCTGGCGAGCCCCGTCCTCTTCATCAGCGTCATTGACGACGTCCCTGCAAACATGACAATCCACATGACAACGAGGGTGACCGGACGGCGCGTGCGATGGCGGGGCTGGAATTCGATATCTTCGTTCTCGTCCAGTCCGTCGTTGTCGCCCTACCGGCGGCCTGGCTTTCCCTGGGCGCTCTCGACAACATCCTCCATTCCAAGATCAACCGCGACGATGTCGCCCGGGTCCTGGCGCTCGAGGCGCTGCGGGAGTGGCCGGACGTCCGGGAAAAGGTCGGCTATCGGGCCATCACGAGCGAAAGGACGGTCCGCCGTCTCTTCGTCCTGGTGGTGATTGCGGAGTGTGCGGTGTCGATCCTGCTGTGGGCCGGAGCCGTCAGTCTGGGATTGGCGTTCTTCGGCCTTGCCGATCTCGATCTCGCGCGCGACCTCGCCATGATCGGCGCCCTCGGTTTCACGGGCATCTGGGCATCGTTCCTGACAGGAGGCCAGTGGTTCTACTACTGGTATGACTCCTTCGGTCAATCCACCCACCTCAAGGCCACACTCTGGGGACTGGCCACCCTGATCATCCTGGCCATCTAGGGCTGTCACGACACTGCTCGACCATCCCGGACACGAACCAGCCGATGTCCCACGGC